>NZ_JAOQJR010000001.1:99493-433963 GCF_025566905.1 [Clostridium] ammoniilyticum | reverse complement strand
AACTTTGGTCTGTTTAGCTCTTTTTTATTTCTTAAACTTAATTGACGTTGTGTTTTATTCTTTCCTGTTCAGTTTTCAATGTCCTCTCACTTAACTCTCTCGTCGAGTGCTCATTTATATTACCATCCTCTCTCCCTTTTGTAAAGCTTTTTCTTGTTCTTTTTTTATTTTTTTCTCTCTTTTCCTCTTTTTCTGCCTTTATATCAATGTTTTTTCCATTGGTCTTTTTTGGCGCTTTTTTATGATTTGGTGTTTATAGAGTGTTTTAGATACTAAAGAATGAATTTATTACTTTTAAAAATCGATTATTTTATATTTAATAACTACAAAAAAATCCATTTGGAATTAACCAAATGGATTTCATTTTAATTATTGAGCCATTTTTTCTAGACGAGCACGACGTTTTTGTGCATCAGCTTGACATTTAGCCATTAATTGTTCTGCATGTTCTGGATTTACTTTTAATAATTGTGAGAATCTGTTTTCACCTAATAAGTAATCTTTAAATCCATCAAAGTTTGGAGTCTTAGAATCTAATTGTAATGGATTCTTTCCTTGTTCTTCTAATCTTGGATCATATCTTAATAAGTTGAAATATCCACAATCAATTGCACGTTTTTGTTCTGCTTGATGATTTGCTAAACCACCTTTAATACCATGTGCTTGACATGGAGCATAAGCAATAATTAATGATGGTCCATCATAGCTTTCAGCTTCTTTCATTGCTTTAATTGTTTGTGCAGGATTTGCACCCATAGCAATTTGTGCAACATAAACATGACCATAAGCCATAGCGATTTGCGCTAAATCTTTCTTAGCTCCTGTTTTACCACCAGCAGTAAATTTAGCGATTGAACCAGCTTGAGATGATTTAGAAGATTGTCCACCTGTATTTGAATATACTTCAGTATCCAATACTAAAATATTAACATTTTCATTATTAGCGATAACATGATCTAATCCACCATAACCGATGTCATAAGCCCATCCATCTCCACCAACAATCCATTGAGATTTAGAAACTAAGTTACCTTTATTATCTAAAACTTCTTTAATCGCATCATTTGAAGATGCTTCAACTAATTTTAATAATTCTGGAACAATTGCTTTTTCTTCGCTTCTTTGTCCTTTTACAGATAAGTATTTTTCAATAGTTTCTTTTAATTCAGGTTCACAAGCATCTTTAGCTTCTTCCATTACTTGAATCATATGAGCTTCATTATAGTTTTGAGCTAATTTCATACCATAACCAAATTCAGCATTATCTTCAAATAATGAGTTACACCATGCTGGACCTTGACCATTTTTATCAGTTGTAAATGGTGTAGATGGTGTAGACCCAGAATAAATTGAACTACATCCTGTAGCATTTGCAATCATCATATCTGATCCAAATAATTGAGTTGCTAATCTATAATATGGAGTTTCTCCACATCCTGGACAAGCACCAGATACTTCAAAGTATGGTCTCTTGAATCCAACACCTTTTACAGTAGTTGTAGGATATTTATCATCACGATATTCTACTTCTTTATAGATATAATCAGCTAATGGAGCATGTTCTAATTCTTCATGAACATTAACCATTTTTAAAGCTTCACCTTTTTTATTTCCTAAACATTGTTCAACACATAAACCGCATCCAACACAGTTATCTGGTGAAACTTGAATTCTATAAGATAATCCGTCAACACCTTTACCCATAGGTTTTAAAACATCATTAGAGATATCTTCTGGTGCATTAGCGATTTCTTCATCAGTCATTAAGAACGCACGAATTGTAGCATGAGGACAAACCATAACACAGTTATTACATTGGATACAGTCATCTTTATTCCATTGAGGGACCATAGTCGCAATTCCACGTTTTTCCATATAAGCCATTCCAGATTTCATAGAACCATCTAATTTATCCATGAATGCTGAAACTGGTAAATCATTACCATCTAATGCGTTGATTACAGAAACGAAATTATCAAAATGATCATCACCTGTTAATTTCTTAGTTTCTTGGATTTCTAAATCAGCCCATTTTGGATCAACTGTTACTTCTTCAATTGCATCTTTACCAGCATCAATTGCTTTGTAGTTTAATTGAACAATGGCATCACCTTTTTTACTATAAGATTTTTTAGCCATTTCTTTCATATATTCAACAGCTTTATCAATTGGTAAAATTTGTTGGTTTAATGCAAAGAATGCAGATTGTAAAATAGTATTTGTACGACGTCCCATCCCAATTTCCATAGCAATCTTATTAGCATTAATAATATAGAATTTAGCATTCTTTGTAGCTAATTGTTTTTTCACTCTATTTGGTAAATAGTCAGCAACTTCTTCTTTAGAGAATTCTGTATTTAATAAGAATGAACCATTTTTCTTTAAGTTTTTCAACATATCATATTTTAATACATAATTATCTAATGAGCATGAGATAAAGTCTGCATTATTTACATAATATGTAGCACGAATTGGTGAAGCCCCAAATCTTAAGTTAGAACGAGTTGTTCCACCTGCTTTTTTACTATCATAAGCAAAGTAAGCTTGAGAATATAAATCTGTATGATCACCAATAATTTTAATAGATGATTTATTAGCTGATACAGTACCATCTGATCCTAAACCATAGAATAGACATTCTGTATAGTCACCTGTTACATTAAATTCTTCAGTTGGTAATGATAAATGAGTAACATCATCAACAATACCAATAGTAAAACTATTGAATGGATTATCAGAATTCAAATGATCATAAACAGCTTTAATTTGAGCAGGGTTTGTATCTTTAGAACCCATACCATAACGTCCACCAATTAAAACATCCGCATCTTTTACAACACTGCATACATCTAAGTATAATGGTTCACCAGCAGATCCTGGTTCTTTTGTACGATCTAATACCGCAATTTTCTTAGCTGAAGCAGGTAATACTTTTAATAAGTATTTTGCTGAGAATGGACGATATAAATGAACTTTAACTAAACCAACTTTTTCTCCAGATTTAGCCATTTCATCAATTGTATCTTTAATTGTTTCAGTAACAGAACCCATAGCGATAATAACTCTATCAGCATTTGGATCACCATAATAAGTAAATGGTGCATATTCTCTACCTGTTACTTCTGAGATTTTTTTCATGTAATCAGCAGCGATTTCTACAACTGCATCGATATGTTTATTTTGAGCTTCTCTACCTTGGAAGTAGATATCATCGTTTTCAGCTCCCCCACGTTCAATTGGGTTTGTATGAGGATTTAATGCATTTGCTTTAAATTTAGCTAAAGCTTCTTTATCTAATAAGCTTTCTAATACATCATAATCCATAACTTCTACTTTTTGAATTTCATGAGATGTTCTAAATCCATCAAAGAAGTGCATTACTGGAACAGACCCTTTAATTGCTGTTAAGTGAGCAACTCCTCCTAAATCCATTACTTCTTGTACTGAGTGTGAACAAATCATTGGAATACCTGTTTGACGACAAGCATACACGTCTTGATGATCCCCAAAGATATTAAGTGAACGAGTTGCTAAAGCACGTGCAGCAACATGGAATACACCTGGTAAATTTTCACCAACAATTTTATAAAGGTTTGGGATCATTAATAACAATCCTTGAGATGCAGTAAATGTAGTTGCTAGAGCACCACCTTGTAAAGCCCCATGAACTGCACCTGCAGCACCTGCTTCTGATTGCATTTCAATAACATTCACAGGAGACCCAAAGATATTCTTCATTCCATTTGCAGCCCATGCTTCAGCATGTTCAGCCATTGGAGATGAAGGTGTGATTGGATAGATACTTGCTACTTCAGAAAATGCATATGCAACATGAGCAGCAGCTTGGTTCCCATCCATTGACAAATATTTCTTAGCCATAATTAAAAAATTCCTCCTTTTGCTTCTATTATTATACTACTTTCCAAACATTTTGACTACACGAATTCATGAATTCGCTTACTATTTCTATCAAAAATAAAAAATAGGACCTTATAGTCCTACTAATTTTTACTTGTTATATACGCTGTCATTGCTCCAATAGCTATAAAAACTAAAGAAAAAAGATTGCTAAACTGTCCTATCGCTAATTGAATAGCTATCACCAAAGTAAGAGATTGACCCCAAAAAGCATAATATGTCAATATCGGTGTAAACAGCGTTCCAAGTAGATAGCATATCACTGAAATGATCCCAACTTTTTCGCTTCCATAACGTGCTATTTTTAAAACAATAAAACCTGTAAAATAACCTGTTAAAATATCAAAATATGAAAAGCTCCACCCTATTTGTAAACTAATAAAATCAAAAGCAATTGTTGAAAAAATAGCAATTACTGTACCAACAACAAACATTTTTATATAATCACTTATTGATAAATGATAATCATTATTTTGATTAAAAAACTTTTTGGCCTCTTGCCTTTGTTTATATTCATTGTATTTTTCTTGTAAATTCATTATATCCCCCTAATTTATTATTCTTTCTTTTTTTGAATCTATCTTTTCTAAAACAAACGTTGCAGCAAATCCACCAATCATTCCGCCCAAATGACCCACTAAAGAAATTGAAGGAACAGCCACCGAAATAAAAAGCATCAATACAACACTAGAAACAATTTGTTTAAACAAATAGCTATACACATCACCATATAAAACAGATAGTGCTAAAAGCGAACCAATAAGTCCAAAAATAACACCGGAAATACCACCCATCACACTATTTGTACCAATATTAAATAATAAAAATAACAAATAAGAAAATAATGTTGTCGAAATCATCGAAACTACAATAACGATAATATATTTTTTCTCTTTTAATATTTTTTCCATTAACATTCCTAAATTATATAAAGAATAAACATTACAAAAAATATGCATTAAACCAAAATGAATAAAATTAGCTGTAATCAACCGGTAATATTCATGATAGTAATAAACATACAAAGGATTAAAACCTCCAACTTGTATCCCTTGCATAGCAGACATTGATAAACCATATTTTAACGAAGTATACAGATATGTAATAACATTCACAGCCATCAAAAAGTATGTAATTTTATATATTTTATATTCTTGATTCATTCGTATCTCCTATAAATTCAAATATTGACATTTGATCAATATTAACTTCTTCTATATTTTCTTTTTTATTAAGTTCATAAATCATCTCAAAACTTGTATCTGAAACAATATTTTTTATATAAATTGGTACTGTTTTCATTTCTAGTAGTCTTTGATTTCCAAAACAATCATTATCAAGAACCAATGAAACAGTCCAATTATGATGCATATTATGCATGATTGTAAACCAAGTAGCACCACTATTTATTTTACTTGAAACAACAATTTGAAACATTGACAAAGCACATACATAACTATTTCTATCAATAGCATGAGTAACAGTAAATCTTTTAGCAGGATCGACAGCACTTAAAAAAACAACCTTCCCCATTCTAATACTCTTTTTATATTCTTGTATTTTATTTAGCATATTTTCACAAACAAAGCAAATTATTTGACTATGATGATGCAATCCATAATGAAAGGCTTCTTGATCAATTCCTTTACAATCATTAGAAATCAACCATTTATCTTCATTATTGATCTTATCAACAAGTCGTTTAACATATCCTTTTTCTTTTTTAGAAACTGTTTGCAATCCCGTAATAGAAATGCCTTCAAATTTCACCGGTAATGTTCCTGCAATAAATAAGCAAAGGGGTGCACTCTTTTTCATTTTCTTGATTAGATTTTGAGGATACTCTTCATCATATTTAGTAATAATACGAATTCCTTGTTGTTCATATTCATGCAATTTTTTTAAAAAAAACTGTATCGATTTCATTCGTCGCACAATTTTATATGCACTATATTCAGAAATATCTAATATGTCCATTAATTCATCACTATTTAACCCAAAAAGACTGCTTGGACCATTTAACCCATGAACTTTTAAATTTTTTTCGACTTCCAACCATTCGTCATTTGTTAAAGCAGCTTCATCATACGCATATAAATCACATGTACATAACATCGTTGCCAAACTATTTAAATTCAACATTATTTTTTCCATAATACTCACCTTTATAATTATTATAGACCAATCTTAACATAAAAAAAAGCTATGATGATATTTCATCATAGCAATCATTAAAAGACAACAACTAATAACATTTTAAATTGTTCTTTTCCATAGACTGCATGTGGTAACCCAGCAGGCATTACAATTGATTCTCTTTTATCAAAAGAAAAAAGTTACACTTAACGCTTCATTTTGTACTAATGTTTTACCATATTCCTATTTATTAATCATGAGCTACGCTCTTTTTTATAAATTTAATTACTTCATCAAGCATTTCTTCACAAAAAAACATAGGTCCACCATGATCTGCCCCTTTCATACGATAAAAAATAACTTCTTTATTTTTATCTTTTAAAGCCTTATAAAGTTTAACACTTTGTTTAAACGCAACTAAACGATCCTTTGTTCCATGAGCAATTAAAATAGGTGGAATATCACCATCTAAATATGTCATTGGACTTGTTTGGCGAGCGATATCTAAATGTTCTAAAACATTTTTTCTTCCAATTAAATATCCTTCTGGACTATCGGGTTGTTGATGATTTTCTGTTGTTGGGAAACCATCTTCCATCGTAATATCAACCACACCATAAAAATCAATAATAGCACGTACTTCATTAGAATATTCAGAATATAAATTACCGTTAAATAATGGTAATTTACTTGTAAGTCCACTTACTAAAGCTACATGTCCACCTGATGAATCACCAAATAAAAAAACATTTTGTTCATCAATAAAATATTCATCATGATGTTTTCTTAAAAAACGAATTGCTGTTTTGGTATCCTCTATTTGTGCTGGAAAAGGCGCTAAATCACTTTCACGATATTGTACAATAGCTACAACAAAACCTTGTTTACATAAATAATTAAGTTGTCCTACATGTTGATAAACATTTTGTTTATGCCAAGCAGACCCTTGAACATAGACAATTAGTGGATATTTTTCATTTTCCATTACCCTTTTACGAGGTACTAATATTTGTAAAATACGACTGATTCCATCAATATTCATATATTCAACATCAGGAATATACATAGTATCCATTTCTTGATCAGACATGATACGTGTTTGCATTTCCTCAATAAAAGTTTCATCTTCTATCATTTCTTCATACGTCATTTTATCATCTCCTAATTTTTATTATTTCACTAAAAAAAGAGAACTTCAATAATTGAATTTCACACAAATAAAAAGAGAGTAGTTTTCACTACCCTCCTTATAAACTATTTACCCATTTTTTCTTTAACAGCAGCTTGAGCAGCAGCTAAACGTGCTAATGGTACACGGTATGGAGAACATGAAACATAAGTTAAACCAATTCTATGACAGAATTCAACAGTTCTAGGATCTCCACCATGTTCACCACAGATACCTAATTTAATATCTGGACGAACTGGTTTAGCTTTATTAATAGCAATTTGCATTAATTGTCCAACACCATTTTCATCAATGTGAGCAAATGGATCAGATTCAAAGATGTTCTTAGTATAATATTCATTTAAGAATTTAGCTGCATCATCACGAGAGAATCCATAAGTCATTTGAGTTAAGTCATTTGTACCAAATGAGAAGAATTCAGCTTCTTTTGCGATTTCATCTGCAGTTAATGCAGCACGAGGAATTTCAATCATTGTACCAACTTTATATGGTAATTCAACACCTGCTTCTTCGATAATTGCATCAGCAGTTTTACATACGACATCTTTAACATATTTTAATTCTTTAATATCTCCAACTAATGGAATCATAATTTCTGGAACAACGTTTTGTCCTTCTTTATTAACAGCAATTGCAGCTTCAATAACAGCTCTTGTTTGCATTTCAGCAATTTCTGGATAAGTTACTGCTAAACGGCATCCACGATGACCCATCATTGGGTTGAATTCTTTTAATGATTCAACACGTGCTTTTAACGCATCAAATGTCATACCTAAACTTTCAGCTAAAGGTCTGATTTCTTCATCTGTATGTGGTAAGAATTCATGTAAAGGTGGATCCAAGAAACGAATTGTTACTGGATAGATTTCCATTGCTTTAAATAATTCTTTAAAGTCAGATCTTTGATATGGTAAGATTTTTTCTAGCGCTTCTTTTCTTGCTTCTACTGTTTCAGCAGTAATCATACGTCTGAAGTTGAAAATTCTTTCTTCTTCGAAGAACATATGTTCTGTTCTACATAAACCAATACCTTCTGCCCCAAATTTACGAGCTTGTAAAGCATCTCTTGGAGTATCAGCATTTGTTCTAACTTTTAATGTACGTACATCATCAGCCCATGACATAAATGTTTCAAAGTCACCACTGATTTCAGGTTCTACAGTTTTAATTCTTTCACCGTAAACATTACCTGTACTTCCATCTAATGACATATAGTCACCTTCATGATATTTTTTACCATCTGGTGTCATTAATACTTTAGCTTCTTCATCAACTCTTAAGCTTCCGCATCCACATACACAGCATGTACCCATACCACGAGCAACTACAGCTGCATGTGATGTCATACCACCACGGATAGTTAAGATACCATGAGCAATATTCATACCTTCGATATCTTCTGGTGAAGTTTCAAGACGAACTAATAAGATATCTTGAACACCATTTTTATGAGCTTCAATAACATCTTCTGCAGTGAAATAAATACGTCCTGTTGCAGCACCTGGAGAAGCAGCTAATCCTGTAGCTACAACTTGAGCACATTTCAATGAAGTTTCTTCAAAGTTTGGATGTAATAATTGATCTAATTGTCTTGGTTCTACTTTTAATAATGCTTGTTCTTTAGTAATCATTCCTTCATTTACTAAATCAACCGCAATTTTTAAAGCGGCTTGTGCAGTTCTTTTACCATTACGAGTTTGTAACATGAATAATTTACCATTTTCAATAGTAAATTCCATATCTTGCATATCTCTATAATGTTCTTCTAGAATGTCACATACTTTACAGAATTGTTCATAACATTCTGGCATAACATCATTTAATGTCGCAATTGGTTGTGGTGTACGAATACCAGCAACAACGTCTTCACCTTGTGCATTCATTAAGTATTCACCGAATAATTTCTTTTCACCAGTTGCAGGGTTACGAGTGAAGGCAACACCTGTACCAGAAGTATCTCCTGTATTACCATAAACCATTTGTTGAACGTTTACAGCAGTTCCCCATGAACCAGGAATATCATTTAAACGTCTGTAAGTGATTGCACGATCATTGTTCCATGAACGGAATACAGCTTTGATTGCTTCCATTAATTGAACTTTTGGATCTTGTGGGAATTCAACTCCCGCATGTTTTTTGTATTCTTCTTTATAAATAGCAACAACTTCTTTCAAATCTTCAGCCGTTAAATCTGTATCAAATTCAACCCCTTTTTCTTCTTTGATATCATCAAATTTTCTTTCAAATGAGCTTTTTGGGAATCCCATAACAACATCTGCGAACATTTGAATGAATCTTCTATAACTATCATATACGAATCTTTCATTATTTGTAATTTTAGTAAAACCAGTAGCTACTTCATCATTTAAACCTAAGTTTAAAACAGTATCCATCATACCTGGCATTGATTCTCTTGCTCCAGAACGAACAGATACTAACAATGGATTTGTTGGATCTCCTAATTTTTTTCCAGTTTCAGCTTCTAATTCAGCTAATTTATTATCAATTTGCGCACAAATTTCAGGTGAAATTTGTTTTCCATCTTCATAATAAGCAGTACAAGCTTCTGTTGATACAGTAAATCCTTGTGGAACAGGTAAACCAATGCTTGTCATTTCAGCTAAGTTTGCACCTTTACCTCCAAGGATGACTCTCATATCTTTATTTCCTTCTTTGAATGAGTAAACATATTGTTTCATTTCAATCAATCCTCCTAATTAATCAACTAATATAATTATACACATGATAGCCCTTACATTCAAGTATAAATTGATACCGCTTTCATAAAATTTTATTAATTATGTTGATTCTATCGCCTTTAATTTTTTTTAAAAAAATAGAACAAGAAACAGCCTAACGGCTATTTGCTTGCTCTATTTCTACTTTTCGTCCATTTAATTTTTCTTTTTGACAATGTCTCATTACTTTTTTTACAGCTTTATCATTAATATTTACAAACGTAAACTTTCTTTTAATATCAATTCCTTGAATATCACTTTCTCTAATATTTGCCTTTGAGACCAAGAAATGAATAATATCTTTTTTCTTTACTTTATCCATAGATCCTACCGTTAAAAATAAACGTGTATAACCTTCACTTGCACCTTTTTTACGTTTTGATGAAGATTCAAGTTTTTCTTTTGTATAAGGAAAACCAATTTCTTGATTTAAAGATAATTCTATTAAAGCTGCCGTTACATCTTTTAACATATGATTTTCAATTTGATTTACCAAATCTTTCATTGGTTTATGTTCTCCATGTAAAATCATATCTTCTAATTTATACATTAATTCTGTTACTTTATGTTGGTGAATTTGTGTTAATGTTGGTACTTCTAATTTTTCAATATGAGATTTTGTTTTTCTTTCAATCTCTTTTAAATAGCGTTCTTCTTTTCCTACAACAATTGTATAGGCTTTTCCTTCACGATTCGCACGCCCTGTACGTCCAATACGATGTACATAAAGATCTACTTCTTGAGGTAATTCATAGTTGATAACATGACTAATATTTTCTACATCAATTCCTCTAGCGGCAACATCTGTTGCAATTAAATAATGAATTGTTCCCTCTTTGAATTTCTTTAAAGTTCTCATACGATGATCTTGATTTAAATCACCATGCATCGCTTCTACATTATAATTGGCCTTTTGCATTTGTTCCGTTACTTCATCAACGCTTCTTTTAGTACGACAGAAAATAATTCCTGATTGTACAGTTTCACTATCAATAATACGACATAATGTTTCAAAACGGTCTTTTTGTTTAACTTCAAAATAATATTGTTTAACTGTATTAGCTGTCACTGTTTTTTGTTTAACTTGAATATGCTTATAATCTGGTTTCATATAATTTTTTGCAATTTTTTTAATACCTTCTGGCATCGTTGCAGAAAACAACATCGTTGTATGTTCTGGATTTGTCTTAGAAATAATCGTTTCAATATCTTCTACAAATCCCATATTCAACATTTCATCAGCTTCATCTAAAACCACGTAAGAAACTTCATCTAGTTGAAGTACTTTACGTCTCATTAAATCCATCATTCTTCCCGGTGTTCCTACGACAATATCAACACCTTTTTTAATCGATTTAATTTGTTTTTCAATACCACTACCACCATAAACACAAGCAAAACGTAAAGAACTGTATTTTCCAAGTTTTTTTAATTCTTCATGAATTTGCATGGTAAGTTCTCTTGTTGGTGATAAAATATACGCTTGTGGTTTCTTTTTTCTTTCTTTTAAATTTGTAAGTAAAATACTTGAAAACGCCAAAGTTTTTCCTGTTCCTGTTTGTGCTTGTCCAATGACATCATAGCCTTCCAAAATAACAGGGATAATATTTTCTTGAATAGGTGTTGGTTTTTCAAAACCTAATTCATTGATTGATTTTAATAATTCTTCACTTAATCCTAATTTTTCAAATTTATTCATTCATTTTCTCCTCAAGTTTTTCGAGTATAACATAATTCATTTTAAAATGCAAAAAAAGAATGCATTAACATACATTCTTTAAATCACCCTTAAAAAAACCTTGAATATTATCAACGACTAAATCAAACAAACGATTTCTTGCTTCTACTGTTGCCCATGCAATATGAGGTGTCATTAAAAGTTTTGAAGCATCATTAATTTGTAGTAAAGGACTTTCTTTTGCAAGTGGTTCTCTTTCAAAAACATCGAGTCCTGCCCCGGCAATTTCATTATTTTGTAAAGCTTCAACCAGTGCTTCTTCATCAACAATACCACCACGTCCTACATTAATTAAAATCGCTTCTTTTTTCATTAACTTAAATGATTCTTCACCAATTAATCCTTTAGTTTGTTCATTTAAAGGACAATGAATAGAAACAATATCACTTGTTTTTAATAATGTTTCTAAATCAACTGAGAGATAATCTTGCTTCGTATTTTTTCCACTTGTTGAATAATACTGAACTTGGCAACCAAAAGCTTCAGCAATTTTAGCAACCGTACGTCCAATATTTCCCATACCAATAATCCCCCATGTTTTTTCATGTAATTCATAAAAACGAGGTCCAATATGACTAAACATACCACTTTCACTATATTGACCACTTTGAACATAATTATAATAATAACTATTTTTATGTAAAAGTTCTAAAGCTAAAGCAAAAGTATGTTGCGCAACACTTAAAGAAGAATACCCTGCCACATTGCATACCGTAATACCACGACGATGACAATAATCTAAATCAACATTATTGACACCTGTTGCTGTAATACAAATAAGTTTTACTTTAGAAGCATATTGCAAGACTTCTTCGGTAAGTAAACATTTATTCGTAATAATGATATCTGCTTCTTTAATACGTTCAATGACTTCTTCTGGATTACTTTGTTTATAAATCGTTACTTGTCCAAATTGATTCAACTTAGAAAGATCAACATCATCTCCTAAACAAACACTATCTAAAAAGACAACGCTAGAACTCTTTTTTTTTAAAATATTTAAAATATCTTCATAAGATTTTCCTGAAAAAAATTTTCCTAAATTGATTGCTTCATTAATATCTAAAATAGAGCTTTCATGATAAATTCCTTTCATTTCATTATCTTCAAATTCAAAACTTAAATATTTATTTAAAAGACAAATCCCTAATGCTCTTGATGTCATTTCTTTATCTTTTTCAATTGTATCTAATATATTTTGAATAAAAGAAGCATCCTCTTGAACACATTTAGTAAGGGCTTCTTCTACTTCAACCCCTTCAAATAAATGATTTCTAAAACCATCATGATAAAGAAATGGTAAAACTACATCATAAACACTCATTGGAACATGCCCATACCCTTTTGTAAAGTTATATAGGATTGCAAGTCCTAAATTTTCATCTTTCATCTTATCTACTAACTTCATTTTGATCCTCCATAAATAATTTTATTTTTACACGATGTCTTTCTTGTTTTGTAAGATCATCATAGAATACAAAACAATACTTAAACGCTTGATCTTTACGATTATATTTCAATAAATTATAACTTAAATAACTGCTTTTTCTTTCTCTGGTACCTCCTCCACAAGAAGAACCTCCTGCCATAATATATGTATTTCCTTTTTTTACAACACAAGGAATATGCTTGTGTCCATGGAAAATATAACGTACATGATGTTTTTCTAACCAATACATTACATCTTGAGCATCCACAAGGGCTTTTGTCGAGTCAGCAATTTTCCCCATGAATAGTTTTTCATTCCATTTTATTTTCAAAAAATCATCTTTTCTAAGTGGCATTAAATGATGATGCATCATAGCAATCAAAGTATAATCCTCTAAATGATTAATAGATAATAACTCATCTTCAATTTCTTGTAAAAGTCTTTGCCCGACCATTCCCCTTGCTAGATTTCCTTGGGAAGTAGAATCTATTTTGATCACAATCATTTTAACATCCGGATAAACTTTAATATTTTCTCCTAGCAAATAAGCTACCACTTTTGTCTTTTGTTTTTTTAAAAGATTCAAGCCATAAACAATGACGTCATGATTTCCTAAAACAAACGTTACATCACTATGATATTTCCTTTTTAAACGATTCATAAAATGAGAGGCTGCATACATATTTTTACGATTAGGCGAATTCATTAAATCACCCGTAATCAAAAATTTAAGTTGATGATCATGAGGAAGCATATGATAAAGTTCATCTAGACTATCCTGTAATACAATAAGTCCATTGTCTGTTTTCTTTGTTCCTAAATGAAGATCACTTAGTTGTATAAAATATTGATCTTCATTTGTTTGACATTTCTTTTCAAAAATCTTATTTGTTTCTATTAGTCTAAAACATTCTTTTACTTCCTCTATGTTTTTTACAGGATAAAAAACACTTTGCTCTCCTTTAAATATAAAAACACCAGGCCAACGATCTATTTGATAAAGAGCATTTAAAAACAGATGAAAAGGTCCATATAAAGAGATATCTTCTTTCAATGCCTTTTTTATACAAAAAACGCGCATCAAATCATGATTATAACTATTATCAAAATTTTCCAAGAATTGCTGATCGATTCCCGATAATAAAATGACTTGATATTTTTCTTTTTCCTTTGCTATATATTTATGAAAATCATGTGCATAACTTGTTTTAAAAGCCGTATCATAGGTTTCAAAGTTTTTACTTCTAAAAAGTAACTCACATTCATTTTTTTGAATTTGATGTACAAATGGAAATTTTATATTTTGTTTTGTTAACCAATTTTTAAATTCTCCAAGTTGTTCGTAACTTGCATACACATTCCTAAATGACTTATTACCGTCTTTAAAAATAAAATTAAAATAGAGATTCATCAAATCATATTCATTCATGTGTGTCACCTCCCACATATTATACACAAAAAAAAGCCTAACGAATAGGCTTTTAGAATTTTAAATTTCTTGGAGTTCTTGGGAATGGTTCAACATCTCTAATATTTTGCATACCTGTTAAATACATTAAGAAACGATCGAATCCTAAACCAAATCCAGCATGTTTACATCCACCAAAACGACGTAGATCCATGTACCATTGTAATCCTTCTTTGGCCATTCCTTTTTCATCCATAATTTTTTCTAAGACATCATATCTTTCTTCACGTTGTGATCCACCAACAAGTTCACCAATTCCTGGAACAAGTAAATCACAAGCAGCTACTGTTTTACCATCATCATTTAAACGCATATAGAATGCTTTGATTTCTTTAGGGTAATCTGTTAAAAATACTGGTCCACCAACAATTTTTTCACAGATATAACGTTCGTGTTCTGAATTTAAATCCATACCCCATTCTACTTTATTTTCAAATTTAACATCTGCTTTTAATAAATAATCGATTGCTTCTGTATAAGTCATACGTTTAAAATCACTATCTCTAACTACTTTGATACGTTTGATACATTCTTTATCAATCATGCTTTCAAAGAATTTCATTTCTTCTGGTGCATTATCTAAGACATAATCAATACAGTATTTAACCATATCTTCAATTAAATCCATATCATCTTCTAAGTCAGCAAAAGCAATTTCAGGTTCAATCATCCAGAATTCACTAGCATGTCTTGAAGTATTTGAATTTTCCGCTCTAAAGGCAGGTCCAAATGTATAAACATCACGATATGTTAAAGCAAAAGCTTCAACATGTAATTGTCCTGTAACTGTAAGATAAGCTTCTTTTCCAAAGAAATCTTTATCAAATTCTGTATTATCGATTGTTGTTGCTCTAAACATTTCTCCAGCACCTTCACCATCATTTGAAGTAATGATTGGTGTATGGACATAAACGAATCCTTGGTTTTGGAAGAATTCATGAATAGCCATTGATAAAACAGATCTTAATCTAAAGATTGCATAAAAAGTATTTGCTCTTGGTCTTAAATGAGGAATTTCTCTCATGTATTCAAAAGAATGTCTTTTCTTTTGTAATGGGAAATCTTCATCACAAGTTCCTTCAACCACTAAATGTGTTGCTTCAATTTCAAAAGGTTGTTTTCCATCTGGTGTTAATTTTAATTTACCAGTTACTTTAACAGCACTTCCTGTAGAAATATGAGAAGCTTCTTCATAATTATCAATAATTTCATCTAAATAAACAACTTGTACATTTTTAAAATATGTTCCATCATTTAAAGCTAAAAATCCGACTTTCCCACTATTTCTATTTGTACGGATCCATCCTTGTAATTCAACATATTCAATACCATCTAATTGGTCTCTATCATTGATATATAATTCATATAATTCTCTTACTGTAATAAATTCAAACATTTTTCTCTCCCTATTCTTGATCATTTGATTTCATTTTAATTACTAATTCTTGAATAGCTACCACAACATCTACTGTTTGGACTTCAACGCCTTCTTGAACCATAAAATGACTATGCGTAAAATCTACAATTCCTTTAATGCCTAATTTCATTAAACGATCCACTGTTTCTTGAACATTTTCTGAAATCGCCAAAATAGCAATTTTACAATCACTTGGAAAAGTTTCTTCCAACTTGTCAATATGACAAATTTTCACACCAAATCTTTCCCCTTCTTTATTTTTATCCATATCATAACCACAAACAATCTTACCTACTGTATATTGCCAACGATTATATTTTAAAATGGCACTTCCTAAATTGCCAACCCCAATTAAAATAATAGGTTCATCTAATCGTAAACCTAAAACTTCACTTAAACCATCTATAAGATGTTTAACATCATAGCCTCTTCCACGTCTACCAAAATTATCCGTTTTTGATAAATATGTAAAATCACGCCTAATTGTTGTATCTTGTATTCCTGTAATTTCAAACAATTCACTCGATAAACATGTTTCTTTTCCTTCATGTTGCATTTTTCTAAGCGCTTTTAAATAAACAGGAAAACGGGACATTGTCGCTTTTGATATTTTTTTCTCCACACTAATCCCCTCCTATTGATTCTAATTCTAAATCAAGATGTGGTTTAATGCCAAGCGATAAATCACTAAACTTATTATTATCATACATAACTTTTCCTGCTAAAGCAATCATCATTGCATTATCTGTACAACATTTCATTGGTGGAAGAGACAATTGTACGTCTTCTAACATGGCAACTTGCTCTTTCATCTTTTCTCTTAAACCCCTATTAGCAGAAACCCCACCAGCTAACATAATTTCTTTAACACCATATTCTTTAGCAGCTCGAATCGTTTTATCGACCAAAACATCAACAACAACATTTTGAAAAGACGTTGCTAAATCATTTTGATTGATTTCTAAACCTTTTTGTCTATGATTATGTGCTAAATTGATTACTGCTGATTTTAAACCACTAAAACTAAAATTATAACTATCATCATCTAATGGTTTAGGTAAATGATAACTTGCCTTTCCTAAATGAGCCATTTTATCTAAAACCGGTCCTCCTGGATAAGGAAGATTTAAAACTCTTCCCACTTTATCATATGCTTCTCCAACAGCATCATCTAAAGTTTCACCAATCACTTCAAAAGAATAAGGATGTTTCATCAAAACAAGCTCTGTATGCCCACCACTGACTACAAGACATAGTGCTGGATAAACAATATCTTTTTCATAATTATTTGCATAAATATGCCCTGCAATATGGTGAACCCCAATTAATGGTTTATCATAAGCCAAAGAAAGTGTTTTAGCGACTTGTAAACCAATATGTAAAGAGCCAACAAGTCCTGGACCTTTTGTTACACAAATAGCATCAAGGTCTTTCATTTTTATATTTGCTTGTTTTAACGTTTCTTTTAAAACAACAGATACACATTCAACATGCTTACGGCTGGCAATTTCAGGGACAACACCACCATACATTGCATGTATGTCGATTTGACTTGCCACGACACTACTTAAAAATTCTCTTTGATCTTTTAAGACAGCCATCGCCATTTCATCACAACTTGATTCAATTGCTAGTAATAATGACATCTCTATTCCTCCAATTCCTTGATCATTAAATACGCATCTTCACCATTGCTATAGTATCTTTTTCTAACAGCAACATTTTTAAACCCAAATTTTTGATATAAAGCAATTGCTTTTACATTTGAAACACGTACTTCTAAATTAACATTTTGATAATGTAATTCTTCACTTTTTTCAAGAGCGTATTCCATCAGTTGGCTTGCATACCCTTGTCCTTGAAAATGTCGATCCGTCGCAATTGTTGTAATTTGACATTGATCACCTAAAAACCATAATCCTATGTATCCAATAATTTGATTTTCTTTTTCAAGAATATAATAACCCGCCATAGGGTTTTCTTTTAATTCATGTATAAAATCTTCTTCATTCCATGGTGATAAAAAAAGATCTTTTTCTAATTCTACAATTCTTTTTAAATCATCAACTTTCATTTCTCTTATTGACATATTTTTTTAGCCTCAACTTCCTTAATATATCTTGGAACAAGACCATCAACATTTTCTATTTCTTTTTCTAAAGTAGAAAGTGTATAAATATGCTTGGCAAGATCCACTTCTTTTTCAGGTATTCCTACTAAATGTGTATCACCAACAATTTCATAATCAGTATATTGTTTTTGATAATTTTCAAATTCATCAATATTTATTAAACAATCATCAACAATAACCTTTCCTTCATTGTAAATTCCTAGAAATAATTTATGGCTTCTTGCATCTAAAATAGAAATAGCTTTTTTCATTCCTGCCATCGCCTTTAAAGAAGAAACAGTTTTTACCTTAATATTCATCGTTGCATTTAATGTTTTCGCAATCGTTAAAGCAACACGTACACCGGTATAAGAACCCGGTCCAATAGTAATGACCATTTCATCAAAATCGCTCATTTTTAAATGAATTTCTTGTAATAATTTTTGTAAATAAACGATTGCATACTCAGATTGCTTTCGATTTCCTTCTTCTTGTAAAGAAGCTAAACATTTTTGATTTTCATATAAAGCTACTACTAAATACTTATTAGCACTATCCATGACAATTGTTTTCATATTCAATCTCCTTTACAAGTTCTTCGTATTTTTTACCAATTGGTTTTAAAATAAATTCTCTATGATCATCATCGATTCTTTTTATCGTCATTGCTAAACGTTCTTGAGGTAAAATATCTTCTAAAAATTCTGGCCATTCAACCACACAAATATCATCACTATCAAAAATTTCTTCAAAGCCTAAATCTTCACTTTGTCCTTCTAAGCGATAAGCATCAAAATGAGATAATTGATAATTTCCTTGATATTGTTTTAAAATTGTAAAAGTTGGTGAATTAATAATTCTTTTAATTCCTAAACCCTTTCCTATTCCCTTAGTAAAGGTTGTTTTGCCTGCACCCAAATCACCATTAAGTGTCAATAACATATGCGGTTTTAGTAATTTTCCTAAATATTCACCAAAAGCTAATGTTTCATCTCTATTATTTATAGTAATCACTTTTTCCATAATAACCCTCTTTTAAATCTTGATAAAAACCATACCATTTCTTAGTAAAATTCTGATCAAATGGTCCTCCCTTTTTTACCGCTAAATCAATCAAAACATCTAGTTGTTTCTTTAAAATTTTGTCTAATTCATCACTATAGCCCATTTCACGAGCATGTTGACGATATTCTTCTTGATCTAAAATGCGATAGTTTCCATCTGGAAATACTTTTAAATCTAAATCATAATCAATATATTTTAAAGCCTCTCCATCATATAAAGTTGGTGAAGCAATATTACTATAATAATACACTCCTGTTTTTCTAATCATACAAATTACATTGTACCATTTATGTTTGGGCATATACCAAATAGCAGGTTCACGTGTATGCCACATTCTGCCATCTGATTCTGTCACCAATGTCCGATTATTAATAACAATGTAATGATCATCCGTTTCTTGTAAAACAAGTCCCTTTGACCAACATCTATGTATTTTACCATTATGTTTATATCCATGTATTAAGATTTTCTTTCCTACAATATCTTCCACAACAAACGACTCCTTATTAACATTTACATTATACACAAATTCATCTTTCTTTCAAAGAAAAAAAGACTCGAAACGAGTCTTATAAATGAACTGCTTTTTTAAGTCTTGGATATAAAAGAACAAATAAAATAAAGCAAGCAATAATTGTCGCGATATTATATGGAAGGTTATATACCAAATTTGCTTTTAATGGTGTTTGGAAAGCATACCATCCTGAAATTAAATGACAAATTGTTTTCAAAGCACCCGTAATAACAATTCCAATTGGTAATTCATACTTACCTACTTTTAATAAAGGAATAAGTGGTGTAAGTCCAATTAAAACCATTGGTAATAAATAATCAAAGATTACCGATAAAGGACCATAAAATGTTGCAAGTCCTAAAGCAAAATGTAGACCTAAACAAACAAGTGAAACAATCAAACTGTAACCCCAATTCATCAAATAGCCACATAAAATAATTGCAACAAGTGAAAAAGCACAGTTACCACCTTTTGGCATCTCATAAAATTTTGTGCAATATTCTAAAACAACTTGCATTGCCGCAAACATTGCCATATAAGCCATATTCTTCGTAGTTAATTTAATTTCCATAGTCATCCTCCTTTAAATGAGGCAAAATAAAAACCTTTTTACATACGCAAAAAGGCAAATAAACTATTTTGCACTCTCTACGCTAGCATTACCTAGTTCAGATTATAAGGGACAAGGTTTTCACCTTTCTCAGCATTTTGCGCCCCTGGCAAGTCTTACTATAAATCAATCTCTTCTTTTTTTCAATCTTTTTATAGTTTTTTCTTCCTTGTCGGTGTTATAATAGAAAAGTATTAATAAGGAGGACTTGAATGTTATGTCAAAAATTATTTCCGTAAACGCTGGAAGTTCATCTTTAAAATTCCAATTATTTGAAATGGATGATGAAACTGTTATTACTTCTGGTGTTATTGAAAGAATTGGTTTAGAAGATTCTATTTTTACTATTAAGTATAATGGAGAAAAAGATGTCACAACTTTACCAATCGAAAACCATAAAGTTGCTGTTCAACTTTTATTAGACACTTTAATCAAAAAAGAAATCGTTAAGGACCTAGATGAAATCAAAGGTGTTGGACATCGTGTTGTCCAAGGTGGTGCTTATTTTGATCAATCAGTCATTATTGATGAAGATGTTGTTTCTAAAATTGATGAATTAAAATCATTAGCCCCTTTACACAATCCTGCTCATTTAACTGGATACTATGCTTTTAAAGAAGCTATTCCTAATGCTGGTGCTGTTGCTGTATTTGATACAGCTTTCCATCAAACATTAGAACCAAAAAGTTATATTTATCCAATTCCTTACAAATATTATGTAGAAAACAAAGTACGTAAATACGGTGCTCATGGAACAAGCCATTTCTATGTTTCATCTCGTTGTCGTGAAATGATGGGAAACCCTGAACACTCACGTATTATCGTTGCTCACTTAGGAGCTGGTGGTTCTTTAACTGCTGTTAAAGATGGTAAATCAATCAATACATCTATGGGATTTACACCTCTTGCTGGTATTATGATGGGAACACGTTCTGGAGATGTTGATCCTTCAGTTATCGATTATTTAATCGAAGAAGTTGGTTTAGATATGAAAGAAGTCATCAAGATGCTTAATAAAGAATCTGGATTACTTGGTGTTTCTGGTGTATCAAGTGACTTTAGAGATGTACAAGAAGCTGCTGCCAACGGTAATGAAAGAGCGCAACTTGCCTTGGATATTTTCTTTAGAAGAGTTATTGCTTATATTGGTCGTTACTTCATTGCTTTAGGTGGAGTGGATGCTATTTGTTTTACAGCAGGTATTGGAGAAAACTCATTCTTTGCAAGAAAAGAAATTTGTAATTTATTAGCTGAAGCTTTAGGTATTGAAATTGATGATGATGCAAACGTTAATGGTAAAGGTGATCGTTTAATTTCTACGCCAAATAGTAAAGTTAAAGTTTACGTTATTCCAACAAACGAAGAATTAGTTATCGCTAGAGATACTAAGAGATTGTTAAATTTATAAGATAAAAGAAAGGTCTCCCTCGTGAGACCTTTTAATATTCATCATCTTCATCAAAAATAATATGTTTTATGTGATTTTCTATTTCTTTTTTATCTGTAATTACATTGCAAAATCTTTTTCTAATATCTAATCTTTGAAGATCAACAACACGCATATCACTCAACTGCATACGACTCCTTATTGGATATTTTCTTATTTTTGCACGAATATCTAATTCATATTCAGTTGCTTCTGGCGAATCTTCTTTAATAGATGTACAGGGAATAACGAGCATTTTCGATCCAAAATCTTTTAAAACGTAGCACCAATGCCCATCCATCAATTCTTTAGGAAATCCTCTACCAATATTAAAATAGGCCATTTGGTGAACCATAGGTCGACGAGAAACATGATAATAAGTTTGATCAGGTTCTGGATTCTCTTCTTCAACTAATTGACAATAAAAATATTCTAATTGTCTTGTTTGATGCAACAAAGAATAGGTATACTTTTCTACATCATAGCATTCTGTTTCTTTCAATTTTTTTAATGATTTTTTCATTTCGTCCATGTTATATTCTACAGACATCTCACTTTTTTTATTTTCCATAAAAATACCTCCATTATTATATCGCCTAAAAAAATCATTTTTTCTTCTTTTTTTTCTTCTTTTTTTAAAAAATTTGTAGTTGATTTATAAATAAGTACTCTATATAATAGATGCGGTTATAAAACGAGATTTGAAAATAGAGCGCCAGGACTGCATTGCAGTTGACGAGGACTAGACTTATCGAAAAATTCGGCGGATGGTCTAGAGGTATGATACTACCTAAACGATGAACAAAAACTACAAGTGATTGTAAAACAAATTCATCTAGTATCCTCTTTTTTATAACCACACATATGAATATATAAAGGAGGATTTTTTTATGTGTGGAATTACTGCCATTAGTGCAAACAAAGAAGCCCTACCATTCTTACTTCAAGGGCTAGAAAAACTAGAATACCGTGGATATGATTCAGCGGGTATTACAACAATTGAAGGGAACCATTTATTTACAAAAAAAGCTAAAGGTCGTCTTCAAAATTTAAAAGATTTATTAAAAGATGAAAATGTTTTAGGTCATGTTGGGATTGGTCATACTAGATGGGCTACTCATGGAATCCCATCAAATTTAAACTCTCATCCTCATACAAATAATGATGAGACTATTTCTTTAGTTCATAATGGAATTATTGAAAATTATAGAGAACTTAAAGAAATCTTAATTTTACAAGGATATCAATTTCATTCTGAAACAGATAGTGAAGTTGTTGTTCATATGATGGATTATTATTATAAAAAAGAAAAAGATTTACAAAAAGCATTAGAAAGAGTTATTACAAGAATTGAAGGAAGCTATGCTTTATGTATTGTTTCAACAATTGAGCCTGATAAAGTCTTTATCGCTAAAAAAGACAGTCCATTAGTTATTGGAAAAACAGCTGATGCTTCTGTCGCTGCCAGTGATATTCCAGCTATTTTAGATTATACAAAAGATGTTTATTTCTTAGAAGATTATGAAATTGCTATTTTAAATAAAGGAAATGTTTCTTTCTTCGATCAATACGGAAATCCTATCGAAAAAGAAATCACTACTATTCCTTATGATAATGAAGCTGCTCAAAAAGGTGGTTATGATACATTCATGTTAAAAGAAATTCATGAACAGCCTTATGCTATTGCTGAAACTTTAAGAGGACGTGTTGAAGGAACAGATCGTATCG
The DNA here is from genome assembly GCF_025566905.1 of [Clostridium] ammoniilyticum. NCBI lineage: Bacteria > Bacillati > Bacillota > Erysipelotrichia > Erysipelotrichales > Coprobacillaceae > Faecalibacillus > [Clostridium] ammoniilyticum. The sequence continues at coordinate 410,477 of NZ_JAOQJR010000001.1, read as the reverse complement.
TTTTGCCTGAGCTTGATGCCATTCATGATAAATTCAAAACTTTCAACAAAGCTTACTTTGTTGCTTGTGGAACAGCTTATCATGCTTGCCTTTCAGGGGCAAACATTTTAGAAAGATTAACAGGAATCCCTACTTTTACTCAAGTTGCCAGTGAATTTAGATATTGTGATCCTATCGTTGATGAAAAAACAATGTGTGTCTTTGTTTCTCAATCAGGAGAAACAGCTGATACAATGGCTGCTTTACGTTTAGCTAAAGAAAAAGGATGTACAACAATTGCAGTTGCAAACGTTTTAGGATCATCTATTTCTCGTGAAGCTGATCATACAATTTATACATGTGCTGGTCCTGAAATTGCTGTTGCTTCAACAAAAGCTTATACAACACAATTAATTGTCTTATTATTACTTGGTATGTATATTTCTCAAGCTTTAGGAAATGAAAATGAAGATTATAAACGTATTATTGAAGGTATTGCTTCATTACCTCAACATATTGAAAACATCTTAAAAGATGAAAAAACATTTGAACATTATGCATCTTATTTAAAAGATTTAAAAGATGCTTATTATATTGGTAGAAGTTTAGATTATGCTACTGTTTTAGAAGGAGCTTTAAAATTAAAAGAAGTTTCATATGTCCATGCTGATGCCTATATTGCAGGTGAGTTAAAACATGGTCCAATTGCATTAATTGAACAAGGAAGTTTAGTAATTGCTGTAGCAACACAACCAAATATTGCTGCTAAAACAATTTCTAACATTCAAGAAACAATCGCTCGTGGTGCTAATGTTATCTTATTTACAATCGATGGACAAGAAGTAGGAAATGTTAAAGAAACATATATCTTACCTGACGTTGATCCAATCTTACAATCTGTTTTAGTTGCTGTACCTTTACAACTGATTGCTTACTATGCAGCTGGTCTTAAAGGTTGTGATGTTGATAAACCACGTAACCTAGCTAAATCAGTTACAGTTGAATAAAAAGAAAACTCTATGATTCCTATTTCATAGAGTTTTTTTATCCTTTTATTCTTTTAACAAAAAAGCGCCTAAGCGCTTTTTTAACTATCTTCTTAATCCTAATCTTTGTACTAAAGAAGCATATCTTTCGATATCTTTATTTTTTAAGTATTTTAATAAATCTCTTCTTCTACCAATTTTCTTTAATAAACCTCTATTTGAGTGTTTATCTTTTGGATGTTGTTTGAAGTGACCATTTAATTTGTTGATATCTGCAGTTAATACAGCGATTTGTACTTCTGGAGAACCAGTATCTCCTTCTTTAGTAGCATATTCTTTCATGATAGCTTGTTTTTCTTGTTTTGTTAACATTTCTTTTATCCTCCATATGTTAATTTCTTGGCAATATCCAAGCTATACGTTGAGTATTCGCATATCCTAGACATTGTTGCACGACTATTATAACAAAACATATATAAATTTCAAAGACTTTTTTTAATTATTTTGTAAATCTCTTGAAAATTATTTTTTTGTCTAAAATTATTTAAAACTAACAAAACAAAAGGTGCAACCATAAACCCCCAAATACCTATCAATTTCATAAACAGATACATAGCAACAAACATATAGAGAGCTGGTATTTTGATTTTTTTAGATAAAAGATGTGGTTCTAAAATATTTCTTATCAGAGCAATGATTCCATAAAGAATTAATAGTTTTAATGATAGAGATATTTGATTTAATAAAGCAAGAGTAATGATCCAAGGAAACATAATCATCTCAATTCCTAATACTGGAAAAAAGTCAAAGAAGGCAATAAAAAAAGAAAGATTCAATGCTTGTTTGATTCCTATCACTTGAAAGCCTAAAAAAAGCCCTATAAATGTGATGACAAATAAAATACTATATGTTTTTATAATGATAATAAACGTCTCTGTAAAAGAAGATATAAAGGTCGTATAAAGATTTTCTTTTTTTCTTTGAATAAGTGATTGATGAAATAAAAAAAGTATTGTTAGAAAGAAATAAATAAACAGACAAGCAATAAAATGAACCATATTCATCGCAAACGATAATACATAATGAATACTTGTTGAAAGAATATTTTGAATGAGAGTTTGAATTTGTTGATAAAATTGCGTAAAAAAAGAAATGAGATATTGATGGCTAAGAAGTTCTTGATAAACCGTTTCTATAAAGCTTGGTAGAAAAGAAAGTGTTTTAATAAAAAAAAGACATGAAAAGAAAACAAAGAGAAAGAAACAAGTACACAAAAGAATAAAAATGATGATTGTCATAATTATTGAAAAAACTTTATTTTTTATATGCAATTTTTCTAATATCAAGTCAATAAAAGGTTTTAATAAAATAGCGGATAAATAACTTAAAACGACAATCAGACATTTTTTAAATAAAATATAAACTATCAAACATCCTATACTAAAAATAATTCCATAATATAAAAAATTAATTAACCAACGTTTTTTCTTTTCCATAGTATAAAATATAAAAAAAGAAGATGATTATTCATCATCTTCTAACATTTTTAATTCTTTTTCACCTGTAATATATTTTAAGATTTCAGTAGCTGCTTCTTTAGGACCATTATGTTCATTACCTTTAATTCCTAAACGAGTACGTAATTGTCCAACCTTAACCCCTTGATCAAACATACGTTGGAAATAATCTTGTAATAATGGTTCACATTGATCTTGTCTTTGTACAGGTCCAAATGGATTTGCAAAGTAGCTTCCTACTAAACCATATTCAGTTGTTGTTCCTTTAGCCATACGATTACCAGCTCTGAAGACTTTAAGAGCATCATCAACATTATCAAAGAAACTTAATGAATCTCCATCTTCTTCATAATTGTTTGCATATAAGAACATATCAACATCATGCTTAGCAACTACATCTTTATATTCTGTAATTGGAATAACGATACGAGCATTGACTTTATCAGGATTCATGAAAACAGACCTATCTAATTCTTTAAAACTATAACCTGCATCTAAATCATCAAGTCTTACGAAAGCCCCAATTTCTGTACCTGATGTTTTAACAGTTCCTTTTTCGTCTAATGATAATAACCCCATGTCATCATAAACAGTGATTAAATCTCTGATATAAGCTGCTCCATAAACTTTAATTTGTTCGATTGTTTCAGACTTACCAGCTCCACTATCACCCATAACAACGATATTTTTTGTTTCTCCACTTTGTAAAGTGATTTGAACCATTGCCCCATGGATTGGAAGTTGTTTTTTATTGATTTTTCTTACATTGTGTAATGTAAGCATCATTTTCTTCATGTAACCGAAATAATCAAATTCATCGTTTGCTGAAAGTAAAGCAACCATCATATCATTTTCATCATCTTGATAGAAATATTGATGTTTTTTACCATCTTCATATCCATAAACATAAATCATATCTGGTTTTCTATTACGATATTCTTCTTCAGTTGCTAATTGGAATAAGTTACATAAAGTAACACCTTGTGCCATATAAGCGACATTGAAATAAACAAAACATAATAGATCTCCTACTTTCGCAGGATAACAGAACCATTGATCTGGATCAAATTTTAAATCTTCAAGTGGGTTTTTCTTTGTTTCAGGGAAAACACCATCTCTTTTATTACGTTTTGAATATGTAATAAAAGGTGGATGAATAATAACTGATTCAATAAATGGAATATTGTCTAAACAACGATATTCATATGGTAAAAATGAACGCATATTTGAAACACGTAACCCTGCATTGACACCTGCAGTAATTTGACGTAAAACATTTTCACTTTGTCCAATACATTTATTTTTAATTGATCGATATACTGATAAAACAAGCGCTTCAAAGTTAACTTGTGCATCAGCGAATTGAACGTTTTGATATCCCCCTCTTGATTCTTCATTATAAACCACACTATAACGTTGTAAACGACGCCAGAATAAATAGACATCTTCAATTACTTGTGTAAATTCATCCATATCTCTAAAATATGGAGCAAATTTAGGATAAATTGAAGCTAATTCCTTAGGATCCATAACGAGTAATAATCTAAAAACCGTTCTTAAATCATCAACAATATCAATACTTTCTTTTTGAACTTCTCTCAAGTATTCATAAGCTGTTGTTTTCTTTCTTTTGATATCGTGTATATACCCTTTAAGTACACGCGCAAAAGATTCGCTTTCAATCAACTCACAACGTGATTGACAGTATTCTTCTGAAAAGTTAAGAATTGCATTTCCTCTAGTAATTTTAAATTTATATGACATTTTATCATCCTTTCCACCAATAAGATTCCCCATAAATTGCCTTATTGATTGACATTATCTTACCATAATTTTTTTCACAAGCAAAATAAAAACAGTAAAAATATGATTTATTTTTCGTTTTTTTTGCTTAAAATTATACAATTAAGGCTTATTTATCATATAGATATTTTTTTATTACATATCTATACAAAAAAAGACTCCTATAAAGGAATCTTAAAAAAGACTTTACCAATGACATCATTATCAAAATCAAAATAGCCTAATTTTCTAGAATCTAAAGAATGATTACGATTATCCCCCATGACAAACACTTTTCCTTTAGGAATATCAATAGAAAGATCTTCTGTCTTCATATTCTCTTTAATGTAACTTTCTTTTATCTTTTTACCATTAATATACACTTCATTATTTTTAATATCTAGATGATCCCCACCAACAGCAATAACTCGTTTAATAATAAGCGTATCATCTAAACCATCATCATAATCTACAATAATAATATCATTTCTTTTAGGTTGACTATGTTTATAAAAAACTTTATCAATCAAAACAATATTATTTTGAAAATAAGTATTTTCCATACTTGAACCATTAACTCTTGATATTTGCACAAACTGTAAAAATATAAAAGTTGCAATAACTGTTAAAACAATGACTCTTACATATTCCAATATAATTGAAGTCGTACTTTCTTTTCTTTCATTCATAAAATCACCTGAATGAATTATATCACTTAATGAGATTCATTCAAATGTTTTCTTAATTTTGTAATGATTTTCTTTTCTAATCTAGATACTTGTACTTGAGAAATATTTAATCTTTGCGCCACTTTTTCTTGATTGAAATCCAACTGATATCTCATATATAAAATAAGTCTTTCTTTTTCATCAAGTTTTTCTATTTCTAATTTCAATGCAATTTTTTCAAACCACATTGTATGATGTTTATCTTCTATTCTTTCTTCCATTGAAATTGTAGATCCATCTTTTTCATATATCGGTTCAGAAAGTGAAGTTGGATAATAAGAAGCATCTATAGCTTCTACAACATCCATGACATCTACTTCCAGTTCCTTTGCTATTTCTTGAACCGTCGGTTCATAACCATAAAGTGTAATTAATTTTTCTTTTGCTTTGTTAATTTTAATATTCAATTCCTTAAGTGAACGAGAAACCTTGATTGTCCCATCATCCCTAAAATAGCGTTTGATTTCTCCCATAATAATAGGCACCGCATACGTTGAAAATTGAACACCATAATGAACATCAAAATTATTGATAGCTTTCATTAATCCAATACAACCAATTTGAAAAAGATCTTCTTTATCATAATAATTATTCTTAAAGCGATGAACAATCGACCAAACTAAACCTAAATTATTTTTAACAATTAATTCCTTAGCTGCTTCATCCCCTTGTTGTGCTAATTGAATATTGTTTAAAACAGCTTCTTTATTCATGAACAATTCTTTTTTTCATTATGAGTTGAGTTCCTAATTCTAAAGAAGATTCGATTGTCATTTCATCACATAATGCTTCAATAATACTAAGTCCCATTCCAGCATGTTCTAATTCTTTTTTAGAAGTAAACATCGGTTGTCTTGCTTTTTCAATATCTTGAATACCTTGTCCTTTATCAATGACATAGATTGTAAGCAAATCATCTTCGATATAAGCTTTAACCTTTACAAGACAGCCTTTATCACCGTTATAACCATGAATGATGGCATTAGAAACAGCCTCTCCTACAATCGTTTTAATTTCTACAATTTCATCTACCGTAGGATTTAAACAAACCACAAAAGAAGCAATACATGTTCTTACAAAAGGTTCATTTTCCAAAGTTGCACTAAAAGATAATGACATTTCATTTGTCATATTTGCGCCTCCTTTAAATATTCCATAATTTCAAATAACCCACTTAACTCAAAAACCTTATAAGCTGTATTAGACAATCTTCTAAGTGATAATTTTCTTCCTTCTTTAGATAATTGTTGATACCTGCCTAAAACCAACCCTACCCCTGCACTATCGATAAAAGTCGTATGCTTAAAATCAAAAATGACATCATCATCATTAATTGCTAGAAGTACATTTAATTTATTTCGATAATACGCAACATTATAACCATCTATTTCTCCGTAAAATGAAATAATCAGTTGTCCATTTTCAATTTCATGTTCCATTTTATTTTCCATTTTTTCATCTCCTTAAATGCATCTTAGCTCATCTTAAAAAGAAAAAAAATAGATTCGACAAAACTAGAATAAAACACAAAAAAAGAGCCTAAATCAACGATTTATAGACTCTTAATAATTTATCTAAAAAACTCATTTTTTTGACATTTATTTCACTATATAAAGGATAACTAGCAACAGCTTTATCTTTATTATATAAAATAAGCTTTCCAATACTTTTATTTTGATTAATTGGTAATTGTAAAGAATCAAAAACAATTTTCTTTTTGAACTTTTCTTGATTTGTCTTTTCAGATAAATAATAAAGATTTTTATGACTTACAACATTGATCTTTTGTTCAACCATATCTTTGACTTTTACAGTATCAATCACTTCTCCTTTTTGATAAAGTTTAACTTGTTGATACTTCGAAAAACCAAAATTCAATAACCCTTTCATATCTTCATTGCGTGTTTGTGGCTTATCTTCATTCATGACAACACCAATTAATCTTAAATCCTTTTTCTTACATGTTGTGACAATACAATACCCAGCTTCTTTGGTAAAACCTGTTTTTAAACCATCTACTCCTGGATATTGTTTTAAAAGTTTATTGGTATTTACAAGCCAAAACTTTTGTTTTGTTTTTTCGCGAACATAACTATCATAAAGCGATGTGACGGCTAAAAGTTTCTTGCCACCAATTTGTAGTAAATAAGCGGCCATAGTTGAAAGATCTTTCGCACAAGTATAATGATTTTTATCATGCAATCCTGTACAATTGACAAAATGCGTATTTTTAAGTTTTAAAGCTTTTGCTTTTTCATTCATCATCGAAACAAATTCTTCATGACTTCCTGCAATATTTTCTGCCACGACAACACAGGCATCATTCCATTTCACTCACATTCGGTAACACAAACACCCCATTTTCATAACTTATTTTTTGATAACTCGCAACATTGATATAAATATCAAGTTTTTCTTTACTATAGACCACAATTTTATAGATTAATTCTTTAATCAAAGTATCACTCATATCTCTCCAATGATTCAGCTTATCTTTGATAGTTTCTATCAAATTTTTAACCTTTTGAATGACACTGACTTGTGTTTGACTCGTCATATTCATCTTTTGGTTCAGTTCATAAGTTTCTTTTTCAATTTCTTCTTTTTTATGAAAATAAATCTCTTTATCAATCAAACCTTCCATATAAAGATCAACTAGTTTTTCTAGCTTAGAACGATTACTTTGTATCTTTTCTTCGATACCTTGAATTGAATCTTCATCTAAATCCATTTCAATTTCTTTTAAAACATCTTCAAATTGTCTAATAATATCTTCTTCATTGACCTTAAAATATTGAGCAGTCTGTTTAATAATATCTTTTAAAGCCTCCTCCTTTATGTTCTCACTTTCAGGACAGAAAACACGTTTTTTCTTGTCTGCAGTTGAACATTTATAGTAAATACTATCATTCTTTCTTTTGATTCTACGGTAGCTTGCATTACAATATCCACAGAAAATCTTATTAGAAAAGATATTTTGATTGCTATATTTAAAGGGAACTTTAACCTCGTTTTTATCATTTATACTCTTACGATTCTCTTGAAGTTGTTGAACATATTCAAAAGTTTGTTTATCAATAATAGCATCATGATGCGAAACACATACATAATATTGACTTTCATCTTTAACAACTTCTCTTTTCTTTTCTAAAAAGTCAATTGTCTTACTCATTCCTTGAACAAGATCTCCACAATATTTTCGATTCTTTAACATTCCTCTTATCGTAGAAGGAAGCCACTCTCCACCAGTTGCATTATAATAACCTTGTTCATTTAATGTGTTAGCGATTCGTCTTGTGCCATACCCATCAATATAAAGTCGAAAGATCTGTTGAACAACCTTAGCCTCATCTTCAACAATAACAATTTTTCCATTCTCTCGCTTATAACCATAAGGCATTGTCCCATGTGCAACACCATTTTCATAATTTCTTTTTGTTGCCCAATTGACACGTGAACTGATTTTGCGACTTTCTTCTTGAGCAAGCGTAGCCATTAAAGATAGACGTAATTCACCATCATTACTTCTTGTATCAATATTATCTGTTGTAAAAAGAACACCAACATTATATTTCAACAACAATCTTGTATTGACTAAAGTATCCACTGTATTTCTTGCAAAACGGGTGACTTCTTTTGTAAGAATTAAATCAAACTCGCTATTCTTAGCATCTTCAATCATTTGTTGAAATTGTTTTCTTTTCTTTACATTAACTCCTGATATTCCCTCATCTGCGTATCCTCTTATGAATACCATATCCTTATTTCTACTAATAAATTCTTCAAAATATTTTTTCTGTGCTTCAAAAGAATGTAACTGTTCTTCGGTATCTTTTGAAACTCTGGCATAGAAAACGACTCTTGTCTTTTTCATAACGACAACCTCCTTATGTAAAGATGAAGTTTTGTATTTTGAAGTTGTTTATATTTCTTTTTAACATATGGCGATTGATAGTCTTGTAAATCAAATATATAAGTTTTCACATATTCAAATTGTGATAAATCCACATTTTCTTTAAAGTAACAATCACTTAAATCCATATATAAGTGATACTCATTCATCTTTTTAGGAATGATTGCTTTTATATATTGGATAATGATTTGATGAATAACTCCTTTATCTATTTCAACTTTCTTTTCAATCACTTTCACAATATGATGAATAGCATTCTTCATATCATTATTACTTTCCTTCATTTCTAATGCTTGAAGTTCTTTTTCTTTTGCTTCTAATTCTTTTTCTTCTTTTAATTTATTTTCTTTATAGACTTCTATTGATATCTTTTCTTCTAAATAATCATCTAAATATAATTTCATTCGACGTCTAATATATCCAATATCTTTGTGTAATTGATTAATTTGATTCTCACAGTTCATAAAATCATAAGAATTCATTAACGCATCAACCAATTCTTTCTTGACCTTTTCTTTGTTTATGAAAACAGTACTTATAAATGAACGTAATAATTCTATAAGTACTGTTTCATTAATAATATTCGTATTTTCACATTTTCTACATCCCCAACCAATACTGTTTCCATATTTCATTCGAGCATATGATTTTCCACACATTGCACAAATGACTTTACCAGACAACGGATATCTTCGATTTCTTTCTCCATTTTTTACTTTTGATTGTCTTAATTGTTGGACTGCATAAAATATTTCTTTATCAACAATGGCTTCATGATGATTGTTAGTAATATACATATCATTTCTTGATATATTTCTTAATATTTTCTTTTCTAGATAATTATTTGTCTTTTGTTTTCCTTGCACAAGTCTACCAATATATTTCTCATTGGCCAATATTTTAGCAATCACCGATGTATCCCAATGTGCGTTACCAGAAGGAGAAGGAATATTCCATTCATATAATCTTTTTGAAATTTTTCCATATCCCAATCCTTGTAAGTACCATTTAAATATATGTTGAATCACATATGCCTGTTGCTCATTCACCTCAAGTTTTCTCACATGACCAACTTTGACAATGTCATAACCATAAACATTAGTAATTACAAGTTTTTCATTTTCAAATGCTCTTTGAAATCCCCAATTGACTCTTTGGCTAATTTTTCTACCTTCTTCTTGAGCAATTGTAGCCATTAAAGATAAACGCAATTCACCTTCATGTGTTCTTGTATCAATCATATCTGTCAAGAATAACACATTCACATTATTTTCTTTTAATAACCTGACCATTTGTAAAGTATCTAAAGTATTTCTTGCAAATCGTGTCACTTCTTTTGTAAGAATAATATCAAAATGATGATGCAAAGCATCATTAATCATTTTTTGGAATGATTTCCTTTTTTTAATGCTTGTTCCTGTAATACCTTCATCAACATATGAATTAACTAATTCAAACTCTGGATGATTATCTAAATATTGATAAAAATAATCTTGTTGTGCCTTTAAAGAATGAAGTTGATCACTATGATCTGTAGATACTCTTGCATAAAAAACAGCTTTTAATTTTTTCATTATTCGCTCACTCATTTCAATCAACATACTACTAAGATTATTTTATTTATCTAGTGAATTCTTCTCTTGGTTTAAAAATATTTCTTTCATTTTGTGATATGTCTTTTCATCTATTTCTTTTTCTTCATAGAGTTCTTCTAAAATTGCATTTCGTACAATAATTGAAATATCAATTTCATTTCCTCTCAATAATAATTCCCCCTTTTTAAAATCTATGTTTTAACGAAATAATATATGTCGTTCATTTTTTACACTCCTTCCCTGTTATCGAGGAATCCTCGGTAACCCAACAATAAAAAGATATGAATATATTCATAATGAATAACTCATATCTTCTCAAATTCTATTTCATTTTTTCTTCTAACTCTAACAAATAGCGATCAAAATCAGACATATACAATTGATCTTGTATAATTCGATATTTTTCAAATTCTGTTTCAGCATGAATTTTAGCAATTGCAGCAGTTACTTTACCAGCATCTTTTAATAAACCATATTCAAACATTTCAATGAATCCATTAAGTCTTGTTTCCCTGTCTTGCATTGTTAATGGTATTTTTCTTTGAGCCATATTTTCAGCAAAATCCAAGTAAGATGTAACCATACGATTAAGTTGTGATAATTCAAATTCAGATAAATAATTCTTAGCAATTATGACATCACTCTTTTTAATTTTGCCATCTGGTGCATCTTGCCAAGTCATTAATCCCATATTTTGTTTTTGATGATCAGCTCTTTCTAAAATATGTTCAGCTGCAGTATGACCATGAATTGCATAATGCATTTTGTTTTGAACAGTTGCATAAAATTTACGTTCACTCGCTCTAATTTCACGAACACGTTCTAATTGTTCTTCAAAGTATTTATCAGTTAGGAATGTTCCTTTTTTTATCTTTCATCATCCATAACCCAACCTTTAATTGTATAATCTTTTACAATTATATTTGCCCATTTTATAAATTGAATAGCACGTTCATTATTAATTTTAAATCCTACAGCTATAATCATTTGTAAATTATAGTGATTTGTCTTTCACCTTCATTTTGAACTATTCGAAATTTTCGAATAGTTGAATTTTCATTTAATTCATTATCTTCTAATATCTTTTTAATATGATAATTGATTGTATGAGCTTCAACATCATATAAAACAGCCATCATTTTTTGTGTTAACCGTATATTTTCATCTTCATAACGAATTTCAATACTTTCGTCAGTATTTCCTGTTGATGCTATATATGTTAAATATTCAGCAGCTGAACTGCGAATAGATAAATCATTTTCTGCCATTTTATTATGCTCCTTATGATAAACCATAAAATAAAGTTATCATAATTTATCAACTTTGGAGATTATTTATTTTAGAGCAGTTCTAATACAATTCCATAATTATTTTATATTTTCAATAAAAAATACAATAGAATCTAAAATAGGAATTAAATCTAGATTTAATTCCTATTTTAATCTTGATATGTTACACGAATAATACCAAAAATATGAACAATTAAAGTATTATAATTAAAATAACATCTATAATATATCATTAATCATTGTACTAAAACTTTAAAAATACTTGTACTCACTAATTTATACTTTGCATAATTACTAAGAGAAGAAATTATTTCTAACATTTCTGGTGACACTTTATAACAGAATAAATTTTTCTTACTATTAATTATTTCATATTTAATTTATCTATAATATCTACATAATAAGAAGAATTAATAAATACTGCACTTTCCAAATAATAAAATCAAACATCAAGCTAGTTTTAAAATATTCACCTCTAATGTTTACATTTCTAATTCTAAAGTATCTTTATATCGTTGCCCACCATCAATCGTTATATCTGTACCTGTTGTATACTTTGATTCATCACTTGCTAAATATAAGGCACAATATGCAATATCATCAGCTTCACCAATATGTCCTAAAGCAGTCTTTTCAATGCATGAATTCAAAACATTGGGATAATCACAAATAATTTTTGTCATTGGTGTTTCTATTGTACCAGGAATAATAGTATTAACACGAATACCATTTTTCCCTAAATCAGCAGAAGCTGCTTTTGTTAATGAAATAACTGCTCCTTTAGAAAGACTATAAGCATTGAATTCAATACTTTTTACTGCAGCTAAAGATGAAACATTAATAATAGAACCTTTTTTATTCTTAATCATAATTGGCGCAACTGTTTTCATTCCAACAAAAGGTCCCCAAGCATTAATCTTCATCACATTTTCAAACGCTTGATAATCTGTCTTATCATAATTAATACCTTTTGATCCAATACCTGCATTATTCAATAAAATATCAACAGTACCAAATTGATTAATACATTCTTCTACAACTTTCTTCCATTCTTCTTCATCAGTTACATTCAATTTCAAGGCAATTGTAGAATGTGAAAAATCTTCATTAATTTTTTGAACAGTTTCTCTCAAAATATCTTCGCACATATCTGTTGCTACAACCTTAGCTCCTTCTTTTGCAAAAAGATAAGCTTCAGCAGCTCCTTGTCCCATTGCTGCCCCAGTAATAATTGCAACTTTATTTTCTAATCTATTCATATAAAATCCTCCTATTTTAAATCTCTTCCTTGTGAAGAAATAACTTTTTTATACCAATAAAAAGAATCTTTTCGTATTCTTTCTCCATTTCCACTACAATCATCTTGGTAATTTACATAAACAAATCCATATCTTTTATGCATTTCACCAGTTGATGCTGATACAAGATCAATACATCCCCAAGAGGTGTAACCCCATAATTCAACACCATCAATACGAACAGCTTCTTCCATTGCTAGAATATGATCTCTCAAATAATCAATACGATATGTATCATGTATTTTATTATTTTCATCAACTTCATCTTGTGCACCTAATCCATTTTCAACAACCATTAATGGTTTTTGATAACGATCATATAAATAATTTAAGGCAATTCGTAAGCCTTTTGGATCAATTTGCCAACCCCAAGCACTAGCTTTTAAATATGGATTCTTCACTCCAAATGACATATTTCCACTTTGATTAGGAGCCACCTTTGGATCTGCCGAAATACAATTTGACATATAATAAGAAAAACTAATAAAATCAACTGTTCCAGATTTAAGAATTTCTTTTTCCTTATCATTTAAAGAAAAAACAACTCCATTTCTTTCATATTCTTTTAATTTATAACGTGGGTAATATCCTCGTGCTTGTACATCACAATAAAAATAATCTTCATTTGCTTCTTCCCATGTTTTTAAAATATCATTTGGGTGACAAGTATTCGGATATTTGATACCATAGCCAATCATATTTCCAACCTTATTATTTGGATTAATATTATGTAATGTTATAACACTCTTAGCACTAGCAATCAATTGGTTTTTAGCAGCATCAGCAATTGTTTGGGAATTTTGATTAGGTATACCTGCTGCAACCCATCCACTAAAATCTATACAATTGATTTCATTGAAAGTTAACCAATATTCAACTTTATCTTTATATCTTTCACCTACTGACTTCACATAACGAAGAAAACAATCAATTGTTCTTGAATCACTCCATGAACCCCATTTATTTACTAAACCAACTGGTGTTTCGTAATGTGATAATGTGACCAACGGTTTGATTCCATATTTCAAACATTCATCAAAAATTTGATCATAAAATTTTAATCCTTCTTCATTTGGCTCTTCTTCATCACCATTTGGAAATATTCTTGTCCATGCAATTGACATACGATAACATTTAAATCCCATTTCTGCCATCAAAGCTATATCTTCTTTATAATGATTATAAAAATCACTAGCTCTATGACTAGGATAATCATAGCCTTCAAAACATCCAAATTCTACATCATCATTAATTTCCATACCAAACAGATTATCTGCTTTAATGTTACCATCTTTAGTCTTGTAAGTAACTTTTCTAGGTTCCGTTTTAGAACCTCTTGTACAGCAATCAGCAGTACTTATACCTTTTTTCCCTTCTTGCCAACCACCTTCATACTGGTTAGCAGCAGTAGCACCACCCCATAAAAAATCTTTATCAAACATCTTCACACACCTCTTCATTTTCTTTTTTTAATATTAGTAATGCATCTTGAGAAAATGGATGCATATCAATAACAGTATGCTTTTCTTTCACAATCATTTTTATATTTGCAATAAATCGCTCTGCTAAATCAACAGCTTTTATACTCCACCCATCGAGATTAATAGATAATCGAATAGTTGTATTATATGGAACATATACAAAAATCAATCCATTATTCGCTTGAGCAACTCGAATATCATTAGTATCATTAATCAATATATCTTGTTTTGGTATTATTGAATTAACCTTTAATTCTTCAAATATTGCTTTTATATATCCATAATCCCAAGCACCAGTAAAAGACATTGCTTCTTCCCATGACTTAGGCATATCAAATCCCTCACCTAAAGAACTTTCGAAACTTTTCTTCACTTTATGCCAACTATATATTCCTGCTGCTCCATATGTTATACCAGCACATGCTCCAGATAAAATACTCATAAAAGCACAACGACGTACATCAAAACGAGTCCAACGCCCGTACATTTGTCCTGAGTATCCCATTTCTTCATAACATGGTTCTGAATTTATTAATGGTTTCCCTGGATATTTATTTTGCATTTCTTCACTTAATGAATATGGCATGGATAAATCTTTTGCATTGTGTCCACTTTGATAAAAACACAGATCTAAATACTGATATATTTCTTTTGGAATATATGTATATCTTCCTTTGATATGTGTTGTTAATAAACAACTTGGTGCAAGTTTTTTTAAAGCAGAAGCAACGTAAGCATAATACTTTATAGATTCTTGAGTTGGAAAATCGGTATCTCCACTAACAATATATAATGGTTCAAATTTACTAAATGTTTCATGAACTTTTTCAACATAATTTTTTAAGCAATCAAAAGGTAACACGCCATCAGGAATTAAAGAAGACGCCCATGTTCCAGGTACATAATTACACCACAAAATCACTAATGATAATTCAAATCCTTCTTTCTTAGCTTTTTCACACATTTTCTTTGCGTGTTCAAAATATTCATCATTCAAATAATTTGGATTATTATTAATAAAAGGATTAAAATTGAAATTGGTTAGAGATGCATCCCATTGTGGTAGAATATTAATTTGAATCGTATTAAAACCTTGAACTTTTCTTTTATACAAATAATAATCCCATTCTTCATCACTTATATTTGTAAATGCAGACCAACAAGTATCTGCTAAGTAAAAAAATGTTTTTCCATCTTTTAATAAAGTTTGCTTGTTTTTAGAAATTTTTAACATGAATATCTCCTCTTGTTATACAAAGAAATAGGTTCAATAATGAACCTAAATCTTATAACTATTTTGATAATTTATTTGATTTAAATTTTCTTAATTTAAATCCTTTTTTTTCATCGAATCCAATCATTAAGCCTAAAACCAAAGGAACAATAAATGCTATACCACAAGCAATACATGCATTGATAAAATCTTGTCCAGGTCCTCCAGCAAATTGAAGAATAGTCATGAAGTTTGTTGCTCCAAAAGAATAAACAGTTACTCCTAAGAAACCACCAACTAACCCTGCTATTGCACTTCCAATAACTTGTACAATCATTGCTTTTTTATTTCTCACTAATACACCAAAGATTGTAGGCTCACTAATACCACCAACAATTAAAGTTACTGCATTAACTCCTGCCATTTGTTTTTCTTCGCCCTTTGCACGAATTAAATAAGCTACAATCATACCTGACATAGCATAATATGCAATGTTCATACCTACGAATACTACAGGATCAAATCCAGCAGTTGTCATATTGACCAAACCAATTTGACCAACTGCGACATGCATACCAGTAGCAATTAAAAATGGGAATACTGCACTTACCAAAGCAATAGCCAATGGTCCTGCAACATCATATAAAGTTGTGATAACCCATGACATACCTTCACCTAACCAGTTACCAATTGGAGCTAATCCACAAAACATCAAAGGAATCATGATAAATAATGTACAAAATGGTACTCCCATAATCTTAAATGATTTTGGAATAACATTATCAAAAAACTTAAAAACATATTGCAATACCCAAACAGTAAGTAAAGTTGGTAACAATGTTTGTGCATAATTAACTAAAGGCATTGATAGAATACCATACATTTTAAAAGGTTCACCTGTTGTTACAATACTTAGAATATTAGGATCAATTAACAATGCTCCTAATAATAATGCCATCGGAATACTTGTATTAACTTTCTTAGCAGTTGACCATGCTACAAATATAGGCATAAAGTAAAATCCACAATTTCCTACAATTGATATCATTTTCATAAAAGGATGTTCCACATTCATAACATTGAACAAATCTGGACCCAACATTGCATATAACATTTTAAATAATCCTGCACCCATCATAATAGGTAAAATTGGAGCAATAGATCCTGAAATAAAATCTAAGACTTTTCCTGGAATCTTTTTAAAATCAAACGGTTCTTTATCTAGATTTTCTTCGATTGATTTTGTTTTTTCAATTCCACTTATTTCACAAAACTCTGGGTATATTTCTGAAACATGTTGTCCAATTATAATTTGGAACTGTTCCCCAGAGAATTGTGCTCCAATTGCACCTTTCACTTCTTTTACTGCTTCAACGTTTACTTTTGATTTGTCTTTAACATTAAGACGTAATCTTGTCATACAATGAACAACACCTGAAATGTTTTCCTTGCCACCGACATTTTTAATAACTTCATTACAAAACTCTGTATACTTTGCCATTTTTCTTTCCTCTCTTTAATATAATATATATGCTAACAAGATATTTGCGCGCTATTTTATCTTGTAAAAGCCCAAAATAAAACCTGATGCTAATAAGAACATTATGAAAACATTCTTAGTATACATCAGGTAAAGCCTTATTTAAGTTACAATCCTGCTCTTGTACAAAATCTATTAATATGTATAACTAAATATAGAAGCTCCTCTTTACTAGGTTCTATATTTAATTCAGCCAAAATATATAATTTAATTTTTTCTATAGTTTTTCTTAATTCTGGAAATTTCTCATATACTTCATCATATAATTTGACATTCTCAGAATTTGTTTCATTTAATCGTGTCGAACGTTTTAATAAATATTTAAGATGTGTTACAAATCGAGAATAATTAAAATCATTACGATCAATAATAATATTCATTTCACTCTCAACAATTTCTGTAATATCATCTATAAAATGTGTTATTTCATCTTTTTGTGTTCCAATTGTAGTCATTTGTTCTGCATTAATGAAATGCAACGCTATCCCACTTACCTCACTCAAAGGCAACTGAATAGATAATCTTTTTTCTATATGGTTAATAGCCCATTTTCCTAATAACATTTCTTTTTCATACAAATGCTTGATTTCATTTGTCATTGGGTTACTTATGACAAGCCCGTTCTTTACATTCTCAATTGCAAAATTAATATGATCACAAAGTGAAAACCAAAATGTTCTACTAAGGTTAACTCCTAAGTAATCACTTCCTTTTTCAACAATTTCTAATGTGACATCAATTACCTCTTCAGGAATCTCACTTAATAAAGTAACATAATGAGAATCTAAACTATAGTATGTTCTATCTATCTTTGATAAATCAACTTCATATGGAGGCTTTGAGAATCCAATTCCTTTACCCATCGCGACCACTTCATGACCATTATCATCAACACAAATAGCAACGTTATTGTTAATATTTTTTATAACCTTCATTCTTTTCAACCCCAGTCCATTTGTTATTGATTATTTAAAACATAACTTAATATTACTGATTCACTTCACTCTTGTCAATTATAACTAAAATAGAACTTCACCTTTTTTAACTTCTCTTTCACCTAAGTTAAAATCTTTTTCATACCCTGAAGGAAAAACTACCATTGTTGTCAAATTGTAACCTTTATCTTTAATAAATTGATTATCAAATTGAACAATAGGTTCTCCAGCTTTTACATAATCACCTTGTGAAATTAAAGAGGTAAAACCTTCTCCATTTAATTCAACAGTATCTAAACCTATATGAACAATACATTCAATCCCATCTTTTGTTTTAATTCCTACAGCATGACCAGTTGGAAAAACACTCTCAGCAACACCACTTATTGGTGAAACAACAACTTGACTTTGTGGAATGATTGCAAAACCATCTCCCATAAGTTTTTGAGAAAATACACTATCGGGTACATCTTTTAATAATATCAATTGTCCATCTAGTGGTGAAACAATTTTAAATTTTTCTTTTTTAAATAAACTAAACATTATTTTTTCTCCTTTTTCTATTTTATCTAACAAAAAAACTTCCTTATCTGCAACCAAAAAATCATAAGAATTTTTCGGGAAAGCCTTCAAAGGAAGTTACAAACCTATTTATTCTTTTTTCTACGCCCTTATAATAATTTAATATTATTAAAAAGTCAACAGCTTTTTAAATATTTTTTGATTATTTCTGATTCAAAAATGATAATATCTCAATGTATCCAGGGGAGGTTATTATGAAAAAGGTTGAATTGAGAATGAATGAACAGAATAAGTATGAAATAATCAAGAAACTTGTAGAAACAGATGAAAATAAGAAAAGAGCAGCTACTAAGCTTGGATGTACAGTAAGAACAATCAACAACTTATCATTAAATACAAGAAACAGGGAAAGAAGAGATTCATGCATGGAAACCGTGGAAGACTGCCCGCTTCTGCAGTTCCTTTAGATATAAAGAATAAGATCATCTCTCTTTATATTAATGATTTCTCTGGCGCAAACTTCACTCACTTCTGTGAGATTATGGAAAGTGACTTTCGTATAAAGATAAGTGATACAACACTCAACAACTGGATGAAAGCTGAGGAAGTGCTCTCTCCAAAATATTTGATGAACAGGATGAACATCCAAGACGTCCTAAATCAAAATATGCAGGTGAGATGATACAGATGGATGCATCATCATTCCATTGGATTGAAAAAGAAGTGTGGCATCTGCATGTTGCAATTGATGATGCCGATGGTAAAATCGTTGGTGCCTACTTTGATTATCAAGAAACTCTTAAAGGATATTACAATGTCCTCCATCAAATATTAACGAATCATGGTATCCCTACTTTATTTTATACTGACAGACGTACTGTATTTGAATATAAAAGAAAAAAACAGACCTTCAGATGCTGAGGACACATTCACTCAGTTCTCTTATGCCTGTCATAATCTGGGAATCGATATAAAAACTACGAGCGTACCCCAAGCAAAAGGGAGAGTCGAAAGACTCAACCAGACGCTCCAGTCACGATTACCAGTCGAACGAAGGCACACTCATATCACCAACATAGAGGACGTCAATGAATTTTTAAACTCCTACATAAAAAAATTCAATGATCAGTTCGCTCTACGCCTTAACAGTACCGAATCGGTATATGAGAAGCAACCATCTATGGAGGAAATTAATCGTACTCTTGCAGTACTTTCAACTAGAACTATAGACAAAGGCCACTGCATCAGATTCCAGAGTAAATACCATTTTCCAGTACCTGAAAATGGTGACAGAAGATACTTTGCAGGAAAGACTGACTACATGGTCATTGAGACATTTGATGGACAGCTTCTGGCAAATATCGCTGATAAGCTTTATCTGATGGAAGAAGTACCCGAATATGAACTAATATCAAAGGAATTTGATGCTCCTAAGGAAGCACCTAAGAAAGAAAAGAAAAAGTATATTCCTCCAATGAATCATCCATGGAGAAAAGCGAGCTTTGTCAGTTATGCTGCAAAACAAAAGCACCGTTATGGTGCTAATGTTTGATTATTTTTGAGACATTATCAATTTCGGTTGACGAAACTTAACCACTATTTTCATAAATTTATTTACATATTTTTATGACTATGTTATTATACTTTCCAATGAGGGAGTAGTCTCACAAAAATGTGTGATGTTATCAACAGACGCGGATTTAATATCCTGGTGCATCTTAAAGACAAGACTCGTTAAAGAATAATTTTCTTTAGCGAGCTTGTCTTTTTTTGTTTGCTAAAGAGATAGGAGGCATATATGTATTATCAAAAAAGAATATCTGAAGTTATGAAAGCTTGTGAAACAAGTGAAAATGGATTAAGTCATGAAGAAATTATCAAACGTCATCAGCAATTTGGCTATAACATCTTAGATGAAAAGAAAAAGGAAAATCCTTTTATGATTTTTCTTAAACAATTTCAAGATTTATTAGTTATTATTTTAATCATTGCAGCAATCATTTCTGGAATGAGCGGACAGATAGAAAGTACAATTGTTATTGTCAGTGTTATTATTGTCAATGCAATACTCGGAACGATTCAAACATTAAAAGCAGAGAAATCATTGGATAGTTTAAAGAAACTTTCTGTTCCTAAAGCGAAAGTTATACGTGAGGGAACACTTCAAGAAGTTGATTCTACAGAACTAACAATTGGCGATCTTGTCCAAATTGAAGCAGGTGATGTGATTAGTGGTGATGGACGTATTATTGAATGCTCATCTCTCCAAATCAATGAAAGTGCATTAACTGGAGAAGTAGAAAGTGTCGATAAAACAACGGATGTGATTACTGGTCAAGTTGTTGTTGGTGATCAAAAAAATATGGTTTTTTCAAGTAGTTTAGTTACAAATGGAACAGGACGTTATATCGTTACCCATATTGGTATGCAAACTGAAATTGGAAAGATTGCATCAATGTTAAACAATGCCAAAGAAAGAAAAACACCTTTACAAAAAAGTCTAGATGATTTTAGTGGAAAGCTATCTATTGGTATTTTCTTTATTTCACTCATTGTTTTATGTTTAAATCTCTTTTTAGCAAAACAATCTTTAATTGATTCTTTAATGATTGCTGTCGCTTTAGCAGTTGCAGCAATTCCAGAAGCATTGAGTTCAATTGTCACAATTGTTTTATCAATGAGTACTCAAAAAATGGTCAAAGAAAATGCGATTATCAAGAACTTAAATTCAGTTGAAAGTTTAGGGTGTGTCTCTGTCATCTGTAGCGATAAGACAGGAACTTTAACCCAAAATAAAATGACACCACAAACAATTTATTTTTATAATCATTTAATGAAAATTTCTGAATTAGATAATCGTCATCATGATCACAGTGTCTTATTAAAATCTTGTTTATTATGTAATAATGCAGTTATCAACGGTGAACAAAGAATTGGTGATCCAACTGAACTTGCTTTAATTGATTTGGTTCATGAATATACAAAGAATGATATTGAATTCAAACATACTGCAGTGAGAACTTCTGAATTACCTTTTGATTCTGATAGAAAATTAATGAGCATTTCTTCTTTAAATCATATTTATACAAAAGGTGCTCCTGATGTTATTATTAAAAGATGTTCAACAATATTAATTAATGGTATTAAAGAACCCATTACAAAAAGACATCTAGATGCGATTGAAAAAGAAAATCAAAGATGTGCAAACAATGGTTTACGTGTTTTAGGTTTTGCATATAAAGATTACAGAGGAAATCAAGTCACATTAGAAGATGAACATGATTTAACATTTATAGGTTTAGTTTCTTTAATGGATCCACCACGTATTGAAAGTCAAGATGCGGTAGCTAAATGTAAGATAGCAGGTATTAAACCTATTATGATTACAGGTGATCATGTTGTGACTGCCAGAGCAATTGCTACGCAAATTGGGATTTATGAAGATGGGGATTTATCTATTGAAGGTTATGAATTAGATAAGATGAGTGAAGAGGAACTTGATGAAAAATTACCTCATATTAGTGTTTATGCAAGAGTTGCTCCTGAGCATAAGATTAGAATTGTAAAAGCCTGGCAAAAACGTGGCGATATCGTCGCAATGACAGGTGATGGTGTCAATGACGCTCCAGCATTAAAACAAAGTGATATCGGTGTTGCAATGGGAATAACTGGAACAGAGGTTTCTAAAGATGCAGCAAGTATGATCTTGACTGATGATAATTTTTCAACAATTGTTAAAGCAGTGATCACTGGACGTAATGTTTATCGTAATATTAAAAATTCGATCAACTATTTATTATCTGGTAACTTTGCTGGAATTCTTTGTGTTTTCATTGCATCATTACTTTTATTGCCAACACCTTTCTTCCCTGTACACCTACTATTTATGAACTTAATTACAGATTCATTACCTGCCATCGCAATTGGTATGGAAACAGGAAAAAATGGTGTTTTAAAAGAAAAACCAAGAAGTTCTTCCGATTCTATTCTAAACAAACAAACTGTTTTACAAATCACTTTTGAAGGTATTATAATTGCAATTTGTACAATGTGTGCTTATTTATTTGGACTAAAACAAGATCCTCTTGTTGCATCTACTATGGCATTTGCTACAATTTGTCTAGCTCGTCTATTACATGGTTTCAATTGTCGTAGCAATCTTCCATTAACAAAGATTGGTTTTTATACAAATCGTTCAAGCATCTATGCATTCTTAATTGGATTTTCTTTACTGCATGTCATTTTATTCGTGCCATTTATGCACAGTTTATTTATGATTCAAACAATCTCGATAACTCAATTATTTGTTATTTATGCATTTGCATTGATTCCTACTATAATTATTCAGACTAAAAAATATTGGTCATCTGTTAAAATTAATAAATAAAATTTTATAAAATGCATCAACATATATTATAAATGATTGCATAATATATTTATGTTCTCTGTAACGAGATGTTATAAAAGTAGTTACAGGTATGACACAGTGGCACTCCTCTAGTGATATCAAATAGACAGACTCATCCCAATAAACAAATAGAGATATGGTTTTCTTACAAGAAAATCATATCTTTTTAATTACTGATTTTTTGTAGCATATTTTCTATGTTTTCTTTTGACTCATAAAGACAAGTTTTTATTTGTGACATGTCTAAATCAAATTGATAAGAACTGTACTCGAACATAATACTTGTAAAATTTAATAAACTATAAACACTCATAATAATATCATCAAGTTCTACATCTTCAGGATAATATGTTTTTAATTTTTCTTCACCATATTCTTGTTTTAATTCTACTTTTATCACTTTGACTTTTTCATTCATGACTATCCACTCCTTGCTAGCATTATCGATGAATAATCATGAAACATCTAGTCTTGTATATATAATTTTTTTGAGTTAAGATTACACACTTAACTTTTTTGACTCGTCATACAATACCCACCATAAAACTCCATAGCCGATAGTATAAAATCAGTTATTCCTTTATCGTTAGATATATTGATATATTGTATAAGTTTTTCTTTTTGCTCCTTTGATACCAAAAATGTTATTTTTTCTCTAGTTTCTGCCATAATCTCCTCCTATTAATGTTATTTACACCCTCTTTTATTTCTAAATTAGTCCCATTTTATCAAGATAAATTCAATTGTTATTAAAGATCCTACACCCACTTTTACACCTAGCCTTTAACCTGCACAGTCAAATTCATGATTTGAATAATTAATATATCCTCATAACGTTAAAAAAGAAATCTTCATTTTAAGATTTCTTTCATATTTCGCCACACGTTCTCTTATAATTCATAATGGCATTATTCCTTTATTTTTCCTTACAAATCGCACACGGTTGAATTTTGGAGCGAACACGCCCTCATTAATAAACAATATGTATCTTCACTTTGCAATTTCCATAACTATGATGAAACTCATCATTGTACTTTGATAAGTCAATATTTAACATTCCAATATAAACAGTTACCCGATGTGTTTTGCATCGTTAGCCGAAGCAATTGCAATACATTTAAAGAGTTCAAAGACACTCATTGTTTCATTTTCTTCAAGATAGACTTGACTTCCTCCCATACTTGAAGCATAAGCTGAACACGTTAAAATATCATCCCATTTCAAACGCTTTTCTTGAATGGCTTCAAACAATAAAATCATCGTCATAATCTTTGTTGTCGATGCCGGATAAAGCTTTTTTGTCGCATTTTTTTGATATAAAATTTGTTGGCTTTGAGCATCTATTAAAACAGCACTTTCTGCCCCACTTGCAAGATTCGTTGCATGAACAACATTGATTTGACAAAAAAGCATCATGATCCCCACGAACAAACATAATCCTTTTTTTAACATGTAAAACCACCTCATGACATTGTATGTTTTTTTGTCAATTTCTTGATAAAAACGAAAAAAAAGAGAAAATTACTTTTCCCTTGATTTTAATATGTACTGTTCAAAAAGAGGCCAATGATCCAAAACCGCTTGTCCAATTTGTGGATCATACATTTTTCCTAAATTCTTTTCTATTTCATGATAACAAAAATCAAATGATTGTATATCACGATAATTTCTTTTTGATGACATCGCATCAATTGAATCACATAAAGCAATAATACGTGATCCTAAAGGAATTTCTTTTCCTTTAAGTCCATAACTATATCCTTTATCATCAAAACGTTCATGATGGTGTAAAACAATTTTACTAAAAGGTGCTAATAAATGAGATTTATCAAGAAGGTTTGCACCAATTTGAGGATGTGTCTTCATCATTTCCCATTCTCGCCCATCTAATTTTCCTTCTTTATTTAAAACCGCGTCATCTATTCCTATTTTCCCAATATCATGCAAATGGGCAGCAATATGAATCATCCGTGTTTCACTTCTATTTAAACCGAGTAATCCACAAAGAATTTCTGCCATATCACTTACTCTTTTTGAATGTCCTGCTGTATAAGGGCTTTTAGCGTCAAGTGCTGTCATGATACATTCAATAATTTCATGATACTCTAACAATGTACTTTTTTTACATTGATATTTTCTTGTATGTCTGCTCATTTCTATCCTCATGTTATCAAACGCTAACAATTATAACAAAGAAAAGATGATTTTTCATCATCTTTTCTTCCAATAATTTTCAATTGTTTTAATAGATTCATTAGAAACTTCTTGAGGGTTTAATTGAGGATAAGATAAGTAATAGCCTTGTAAATAATCCACCCCTAACTCTAAGACTTTAAGAAGTTCTTCTTTCGTTTCAATACCCTCTGCAATAATATAACCCTCTCTTTGATGTGCATACTCAACAATATTTGAAACAAGTTGTTGCTTATCAAAATCTTTATCAATATTTCTTACAATAGTAAGATCAATTTTTATGTATTTTGGACTTAAATTTAATAAATTAATTTCTGTATTATAACCACTACCATAATCATCCAATGCAAACATTCCTGAAAAACCTTTGGTTCCTCTTTTACGAATCAAAGCTTCTTCTGACATATTTTCTTCTTCTGTTACTTCTACGACGATTTGTGATTGAATATGACTAAAATAGCGATGGAAGCGTTCACGGTCTTCATCATTTAAAGACACCGATGCAATAGAATTAATAAATAATAAAGCATCTTCTTTAACTAATTTATTTTTTCTTAATTGATCAAAAGTTTCTGTTGATTTAAAAATACAAATTCTTTCTACATCTTCAAGTTTATTTTCCTCACGTGCAATTCTTAAAATCATTTCAGGATTTTTCAAAGTAGCAAGTTGACTACGCATTAAAGCTTCATAAGCAATAATTTCTCCATTTTTTGCGGAAAGAATCGGTTGGAAATGATATGTTAATTGTTCCTTTTCAATTAATTGATAGAACTCTAAATGCATTTGTCGATCATGTTTTTCATCTTCATAAAGGGCCTTATCAAATTCTGCAAGGTTTCCCTTTGTAGATTTCTTAACTTGGTACATTGCAAAATCTGCATATTTTTTCAAAAAGTCAAAATAAATACTATCTTGAGGATACCAAGAGATCCCAATAGAGGCACTTAAATTCATTTTATTGCCATTAGGTAATAAAACTGTTCTATGTTGCATAATTGATGTCATTGAAATAAGTCTTTGTCGTATTTCTTCTTGGTTGTCAAAACCATATAAGAATAAATAGAACTCATCTCCTGAAACACGCGCACAAATTGTTTTTTCAGGAACATTTTCTTGGAAACATTTTCCACATTGACGAATATAGTTATCGCCCCAATCATGTCCAAAGGCATCATTGATTTTTTTCAAGTTATCTAAATCAATCATCACCAAAGCAGCATTTTTTAGTTGTTCAGAGTGTTCAAATAGATAATCCATGTGTCTTTGGAAAGAAAAACGATTATACAATCCTGTTAAAACATCATAATCACGTTCATGTTCAATACGTTGTCTTTCTAAATAACTTGTCGTAATATCTTCGGCAATACCAATTTCACGATCTGCTTCTTTTCTCATTTTCAAACGTACATAACGTAAGCCTACATATTTTTTTATACAGTAAATACGTTCGTTTTCATTTTTAATTTCAACTTGATAATCCCTTTCTACTTCTTTAAATAATTCTTCAAATTGTTCATAAGTTAAAGGAAGAGTGACCTTATCAATACCAAGCAACAAGAAGAAATTGTCTGTGACATAAACATTTTTACTTCCCTTTTTAATTTCATAACCACCAATATCAATACTTGCCATATTCATAATGTTTAAGAATTTTGTCGACGTTTCCAAAACTTCCTGACTTAAATCAATAATTGCGGATGAAAACTGATCAATTTCTTGAATACCTGTCGCGTGTAATTCTGGTATTTCTTTTACGAGTCTTGAATTATCCACTTCTTTAGAAAGACGACTGATTGATCCAGATATTTTTCTAGACACATAAAAGATTCCAATTAATGAAACAATTCCTCCTAATATAATCATTGAAATTTGTAGGTAAAAAAAATGATTAGCGAATGAATAAAGTTGATTTCGTTCAACAAGTGACATCAATTGCCATTGTTGTTTGGAGAAAGGACCATTACTATTATAAATATCTAAATTTTGAATTGCTGCATAGTATTCTTTCCCATTTAAAAATACAAAATTATTTTTATCATAATCTTCTGTTAAATAGAATTTTTTTAATTGCTTACGCTTTAATGATGCCGAGGAAACAACTAAAGAATTGTGTTGAGCATTCGTTTCTACAGAAAGGACATAGCTTCCTTGATTATCATTTTTAAGTTCATCGATCGGCATTAAATTTTCTAAATAAGAAGTAAGAAGTTCAACACCCACCACTCCATAAACGGTTCCATCTGGTAAAATAAGTGGCATCGAATAAGAGATTGCAGAATTCTCATTATTTTTTAAATGATAGCTTTTTTCATTCCAATAACCATATTCCTTTGCTTCCATCTTTATTTTATCATGATATGCCTTTTCAAAAGGTTTATAGAGTAAAGTGTTTTCTTCTGTTGAAAGATCAAAGGTCGATTCCCAATGCGTATCCGTTGAAATATTAAGAGAACGAACAACTTCCACAGGTGCTTTTTCTAAAAGTAAATCTCCATACTCTTTTACAGAAACCGTACTAGGATCATCGTTTCGAATATAAATTCCTGGTTTATTATCTTTATTTTCTCTTAAATCATGTGTATTTAAGATAACAAAAATTCCTGTTGTTTCTTTACTATAAAGCGTTGAAATCAGTTCCTTAGAAATCTCATTTAAAAGCGGTGCACTTGCTTTACTTGAAGAATCCAATGTTTGTAAAGAAATGACATCTTGATCAATAAGTTGTTGGGTACGTTCATTGATTGTTTGTGAAATCGTTGATAAATTAGACCACTTTTGAATCATTTCATTTTGTAGATAACTTTTTCTATTTTCTGTTTGTTGTATCAAAATATCTCTAGCATTTTTATTAAGCTGGCCATTAATCCCCAAAAACCAATAACTCCCTGTCATTAAGACAATTTCAACAAGAAGCACTATTAAAAGTGGCCTTAAAATCGTCCGATAT
Organism: [Clostridium] ammoniilyticum; assembly: GCF_025566905.1. Classification (NCBI taxonomy): domain Bacteria; kingdom Bacillati; phylum Bacillota; class Erysipelotrichia; order Erysipelotrichales; family Coprobacillaceae; genus Faecalibacillus; species [Clostridium] ammoniilyticum. Next base: position 382,148 of record NZ_JAOQJR010000001.1, on the reverse strand, counting down.
ACCGTTTTAGAATTTTCCATCTTATTCATAACGATAATCTCCTATTAATCTTCATATGTTTGTAATTGCATTTTTGTTTCTTGATACCAGTGTTCAAAGTATTCATCACTAGTAAATGAGGCTGTTGCTTGATCAAGATCTTGCCCATTTTTTAAATTAGTTTCAACAACTTGACGGTCTTCAGTTGCTTTATCTGACATCATTGATTGTAAGTAATATCTTGCTTTTGTTCCTTGTTTAAAGGCTTTTGGAGAATACATTGTATTTTCTTTAACTGTGTCAATTGAAACTTCTACAACTTTTTGGGTATCCTTATTGTCATTATTATCAACAAGTGGTTCTACTTTATTGGCTTCTTTTTTAACAGGAAGATATCCTGTTTCTTTAGAAAATTGCACGTTTTGTTTAGCATCTGTTAACCATTTTAAAAATTCTACAGCAGCTTGTTGTCTTGTTTTTGTTGTTTTCATTACAGCCATTCCTGCACCTTGTTGAATCGCATAATTTTTACTATCTTTAAATTGAGGACATGGTAAGGTTTCCATTTTAATTGAATATGTTTCATCATTACTATTTGTTACAGTTTTAGGAAAATAAGTTGCTGAAGAACTCGATCCAACATAACCAATAATATTTCCTGTTTTAATGTCATCTGTTCTAAAGACACCAGAAGCAGTAAAATAACCTTTAATATAAGGAATATAATAATTATCCCATAATTTACGTGCCACTTTTTCATTATAATCAAGTTTCATTTTTCCATCTTTAACTTTAAAGATTTCATGTCCTAATTGCATAGAACCCGCCAAAATATAGTTTGCCATCGCATCACGACCAAAGAATGCTTTTCCATCATTTGGTTTTGGTGTTAAACTATCCGTCCATTCATAATATTTTTGTGAAACTTCTACAAGTCCTTCAATTGTTGATAAATCTTTAGAACTTACATTGGTTGCTTTTGCAAAAACATCAAAATCTGTTTTATTGATTGTTAAAATTTCTGTTGATTTTGCAACAGGAAAAACTTTCAATTTTCCATTATTTAAAATATCCCCATCTTGAACATATCCCTCAATATATTCATCAAGTTCATCATCACTAAAATATTTATTTAAATCAACAATACCATGCATTTGATCAATTGTATAAGCAATGTCATTATAGGCTGAAAACATATCTGGAATCTCACTTGCTCCTACTTTCTTTTCAATAGAATCTTTAAGGTTTTTTTCCAAATCATTTACCGTTCCACAAGAAACACTTTCAACATATATCCCATTTTCTTTCCCTTGTGTACGATTAAATTTCTTAACTAACGTATTAAACGAACTTAATTGATCTCCGTTATAATAGGTCCATACTGTAATATCAACAGGATTTGATGAAGAATAAAGTTCTTCTTTTTGACTCCCACATCCTGATAATAAAACCCCTAAAATAATAAAACTACTCATAATTCCCTTTTTCATATTTTCCACCTTCTTGGCACCTATTATCTCATAAAATCTCCTTTTTATCGAGAATTTTCTATGAAATTAATACATATTTGCTTTTTACAATGAATTAAAAAAGAAATCATTTACTGTGATTTCTCTTTTCATATAATAATTTAAAATCTACCAAAAGAAAAAGAAGTATCTTTTTACAAACACTTCCTAAATCTTTTATTTTTAATTTAAGCAATTCCAAAGATTGCCCATACGTATTGTCCAAAGAAACATACGAGTGCACTAATAATAATGAATAAAGCAGCGTATGGTAATACTTTTTTAAGTAATTCTCCATCTCTACCCGCTTCATCAACAGCGACTAATCCAATAGCAATACTTTGTGGTGCCATCATTTTACCAGTAGCAACACCTAAGCTGTTTGCGGCAACAAGCCAATATTTATTAGCACCAATACTTGCAGCAGTTGACATTTGAACTGATCCAAATAAAGCACTTGAACTTGTACCTGATCCTGTAACGAATGTACCTAATGCTCCTAACATTGGGGCAAAGAATGGATAAACAGGTCCAAATACTGAAAATAAAGCGGCAACGGCAGCAATCATTCCTGAATATTGCATAACACGAGCTGTTGCTAAAATAAATAACATTGTTAAAATTGTAAACATCATTTGTTTTAATGTTGCAATAAAGACAGCAACCATTTCTGATACTTTTGCTTTTTGGATAAATCCACCAACAATTGCACATAAAATAATTAAGACACCTGGTGTATTGATCCATGTAAATGTTGTCATACTTGCGTTTTTGAATGTAGAAATTTTTACACTTGTCGCAAATGATGATAACGCATCATGAATTGGTGGTACTAAATTACTTGTAAGTAATAAAACAACAAAGATTAAAACAAACGGTGATAATGCTTGTAAAGTTTTTCCTACTTTTAAAGGACTTCCTTTTTTTACTTCTAAACGATATTCATCAGGAATAGCGTCTGGATTTGTAAATTTCATACTAGCTAAAATTGTACATACTAATGAGATAACTGAAGCTGCAACCCCCGCAAGTTCAGCACCAACAAAATATGAAACAACCATTTCTGGAATTAAGAAAGATAATCCTGAAACTAAAACAACTGGTACAATGCCTTTAAAGGCAGAAGATTTTCCTTTTGTACTTTTTCCTAAAATATAAACCATTACAAATGGTGTTAAAATAATTAAAACACTTAATGCACATGAAGTAGCAAAAGCAATTAAGTTATTTTCTAAACCTAAGTTTGTTGCAAGTGTTACTGTAGGAATAGCAATTGACCCATATGGTGTTGGTGTTGCATTGGCAACTAAACAAACAAGACATGCTAGAATTGGATTAAAATCTAAAACCCATAACATACTTGCTGGAATTGCAACAGCTGTACCAAATCCAGCCATAGCTTCCATGAAACCACCAAATGACCATCCAATTAATAAAACTAAAACACGTTTATCAGCGGATACACTTGTAAGTAATTTTTTAATCATATCGATTGATCCTGTACGTAAAGATAAGTTATACGTAAAAACAGCTGCAATAATTACAATAACGATTGGCCACATTGCAAATGCAAAACCTTCTAAAATAGAAGTTAATGTATCTGACATAGAGAATCCAAAATATGTTAATGCTTCAACAGCAGCAATAATTAAGGCACCTAAAGCAGCCTTATATCCTGGCCATTTTAAACCACATAAAGCGATTACTAACCAGATAATAGGTAATAAACCTAAGATAAAATTAATAATTAGCATTATTTTTCCCCCTCTTGACAAGCTTATTATAGTGATATTTTATAAAATTTCCATTACTTTTGTAATTTTTCTCAATTTCTTCTTTATTCTCATATTTTTTGTGCTAAAATGGTCTTGCAAAATGGAGGAGATTTAAAATGAAAGAAATTAGTTATGTAGTTAATAACACATTAGGTATTCATGCAAGACCTGCTGCATTGCTTGCTCAATGTTGCGTGAATTTCAAAAGCCAAGTAAGAATTTACTTAGACGAAAAAGTTGCTGATGGAGATAACGTTCTTCAAATCTTAGCATTAGGTGCTAAAAAAGGTGATACTTTAAGAGTTGATATCGATGGTGATGACGAAGAAGTTGCAGCAAAAGCAATTGAAGAATTATTACATGGTGCTTTTGAAGAAAAGAAACCTGTAGATGTTTTAAAAATCGCATTCTTTGGAACTAAAGATTATGATAGAACTTTCTTTAGTGAATTAGTAAAAGATAAAGGTCAAGGAACTTACAATTCAGATATCAAATATTTTGATTCTCAATTAGGACCTGAAACTGCTGGTTTAGCTCAAGGTTATGATGCTGTATGTATCTTCGTTAACGATAACGCTTCAAGACCAGTTGTTGAAAAATTACATGAATGTGGTGTTAAATTAATCTTATTACGTTGTGCTGGATTCAACAATGTTGATTTACAAGCTGCAAAAGAATGTGGAATTACAGTTTTACGTGTTCCTGCTTATTCACCATATGCAGTTGCTGAACATGCAATGGCAATTCTACAAGAAGCAAACCGTCGTTTACACAAAGCTTATACAAAAGTTAAAGATAACAACTTTGCTTTAAGTGGTTTATTAGGTTTAGACCTACATAATAAAGTTGCTGGTATCATGGGTACTGGTAAAATCGGTCAATGTATGGCTAGAATTTGTAAAGGTTATGGTATGACAGTTTTAGGATGGGATGCTTATCCTAACCAAGCATTAGTTGATGAAGGTTTATTAACTTATGTAAGTAAAGAAGAATTATTAAAGAGAGCTGATTTAATTTCTTTACACTGTCCATTAATTATGGGAGATAATGGAACTTATCATTTAATTAATGATGAAACAATCGCTTTAATGAAAGATACAGTTATGTTAGTTAATACAAGCAGAGGACCTATCATTGATCCTGAAGCATTAATCAGAGCATTAAAACAAGGTAAATTCCATGCTGTTGCTTTAGACGTATATGAAGGTGAAGATAATAACGTTTATACAGATAAAAGTGATGTTGCTATCACAAACGATATCACAGCTCGTTTACAAATGTTCCCTCAACTTGTTTTAACAAGTCACCAAGCATTCTTTACTCGTGAAGCTTTACAAGCAATCGCTGTTGTTACAATGGAAAATGCACGTAACTTCAATGAAGGTAATGAATTAGGAAGCGCTGAATGTAAAGCATAATAATAATGGAGCCAAGTGTGGCTCCTTTTTTATTATTTAAAATTACGATATTATTTTTAATAATTCTTGAGTTAATTTTGAATCTAAAGCAGTAAATAGCTTTTTACCTTGGTTGTTTGTGAATACATAACATATATCGTTTTTTTCTTGATATTGTAAGGCACTTTTGTATTTAGGAAGTTCAAATTTAACTCCATTTTTAATCTTATCTAAAACATATTCTTTTTCTCCAAAAGTACTATCAATCACCACTTTATTGTTTTCAATATCAATCACTTTAATTGTCGTAAGATGAACATCAAACATACATAATCCCTCCTTTTTTATAAATTATAATACTTACTTGTGTAAATCTTGTGTTTTCAATTGTAAGTACATAATATTTACACATAATAATGTTATAATATAATAAAGATAAGAGGTGATCTATATGAAGCTTATTTATTTAGTAGTTTTTATTATTATCATCATTATTGGAATTTATCTTTATTTATTCATCCAAGATAGAAAAAATAAAGGTAAAGAAAACAAAGAAACTTACTTAAAAACAAAAGAACTTCATGATTTATCCAGAGATGTTCATAGTGACAACTATGAAATTTCAAGAGCACAAGCACATATGACTTTCCGCAGTCCCGGAGGCATGTAATCTTACACTCTAACCCTATCATATTGAAAAGGATGTACAAAACATCCTTTTCATTTAAATAAAAAAAGAGTCTTACGCCTAAGCGTAAAACTCACTTCTTCACTATTTAGGTAAGAACACTAAGAAGATTACAAAACAGATATCTAAGATCCATACGATTGGCTTAATTTCTTTAATTTTACCAACACCAATCATAGAAACGGTATATGTAATAAATCCAATAGCAATACCATTTGAAATAGAATAAGCTAAGATCATAAAAATAACTGTCATGAATCCACTTGCTGCATAAACAAGATTATCCCATTCAATACCTTTTAATTGTTGTGCCATTAAAATACCAACAATAATTAATGCAGGCGCTGTCACTGCACTTGTAACACATGAAAGTAATGGTGAAAAGAAAACAGATAATAAGAAGCATACCCCAGTAGTAACCGCAGTTAAACCAGTTCTTCCCCCTACTTCAACACCTGAAGTTGATTCAACGAATGATGTAACAGTTGAAGTTCCAGCAATAGAACCAATAACTGTACCGATTGAATCAGCTAATAAAGCACGATCTACGTTTTCTAGATTTCCAGTTTCATCAACTAAGTTTGCTCTGTTACATACAGCAACTAAAGTCCCTGCAGTATCAAAGAAATCAACAAATAATAATGAAAAGATGGCTACATAACATTGTGGATGTGAAGTTAATTCTCCAAGTCCTGAAGCAAATGCTCCTACTAATGAAAAATCAAAGTCAAATGAAATAACTCCAGTAGGAATTTCTGGCATTCCTTCAACACCACAAACTCCAGCAAAAATTCCCACAACAGCTGTAACAACTAAACCATAGAAAACAGCTCCAGAAACATTTTTAGTTAAAAATAATAAAGTAATTAAAATACCAACTACTGCTAAAATAACTGTTGGTTCTTGTAAGTTACCAAGACCGACAAATGTTGATTCATTTGCGACAATAATACCTGCATTTTTTAGACCAATGAAGGCAATAAAGAAACCAATACCTGCCCCAATTGCTAATTTAAGTTGTGCAGGAATAGCATTAATAATCATTGTTCTAATTCCTGTAATAGAAATAACTAAGAAAATAATACCTGAGACAAAAACACAGGCTAAGGCTCCTTTATAAGATAAGCCCATACCAAAACAAATTGTATAAGTAAATAAAGCATTCACACCCATACCAGCAGATAAAGCCACTGGATAGTTTGCAACAAGTCCCATAATAATGGTAGCTACAGCAGAAGCAATAGCAGTTGCAAGGAATACCCCTTGAACAGACATTCCCGTTTCACCAAGCATTGCTGGATTGACTGCTAAAATATAAGCCATTGCTAAGAATGTTGTCACACCTGCTAAAATTTCAGTTTTTACTGTAGTGCCTTTTTCACTTAACTTAAAAAACTTGTCTAACATAAATTTCCCCCTTCTTCAAACGTTATTATCGTACATTATTTTTAGACAATTGACAAGCAAACAAAAAAAGCACTTACATAAAAAGTGCTAATAACAAGGGCATAAATACCGCTGGTAAAAGATTGCCTACTTTAATTTTTGTATGAAAACATAAATTTGTCCCTACCGCAAATATTAAAACCGAACCCACAAAAGAAATATTAGAAATCATCGTCATCGTAAAATAAGGTGCTAGAAAAGAAGCACAAACTGTCAGTAATCCTTGATAAACAAAGATAGGAATTGCGGAAAAAATAGTTCCCACACCTAATGTTGAAGCAAAGACCATAACAATAACAAAGTCCATGACCGCTTTTGAAATCAAGATACTTGGATCATGTAGTAAACCATCTTGAAAAGAACCAACAATAGCCATGGCTCCTACACATATAACAAGTGAAGTTGAAACGAAACCTTCAATAAATTTAGAATCATTGCTTTTTACTTTACTTTTTAAATAAAAACCGAACTGTTCAATTCTTTTTTCAATATTAATAAATTCTCCTATTAAAGCTCCAAAACATAAAGATAAAACAAGAATTAAAGAACCCGTTGACTCTATTATTGATTTAGAAATCTTTAACATTCCTGTCATCGCCCCTGAAATACCGACAAACAAAACTGCTAAACCAATTCCTTGCATAATCGTTTCTTGATACCTATTTTTTAAACCATTTTTTAACAACAAACCAATAATACCACCTACAACAACAGCTATAGTATTAACAATTGTTCCTAATCCAAACATTCAAACAATCCTAACCTTTCCATTTCATAATACACACCATCATTTTCAACACTTTCACAAATGTTATCAGCACTTGCTTTTAACTCTTGGCATGCATTTTTCATTGCTACACCATAATTGCAAACTTGTAACATTTCATAATCATTCATACTGTCACCAAAAGCAATCGTATCTTCCATTTTCATATGAAGTGTTTCAACGACCTTTTTAATAGCAAGACCCTTATCCATTCCTTTTTTGATGATTTCACCATTGATAGAATGTTGGCTAAACATTTCATGAACAATAAAATGGTAATTTGGTAAGAGTATTTTTGTTTTTTCAATATCTTCTCTATTAAAAGCAATGAAACAAAGTTTATGAATTCCTTGATCTTGATATTTGCTTATATCAATCATATGATATTCTTTCCTTTGTTGTTCTTTTAATCTTTCAAACTCTGAATTAGTACCCTCATCACCTAACAAGGCATGAGCAAAATAATGACGTAATTCATCACTAGCAAAAGTCATATAAGTTGATTCTAAATTATAAAGCATATGATTTTGCTCAAAAACTTTTCTTGCTTGTTCAACTTCTTCTTTATCTAAATAAGTTGTTTCAATCATTTCCCCTTTAATTTCAAGATAACCACCCGCTGAACAAATACAACCATCAAAATCATCTGACATAATACTTTCAATACCGACACGATTTCTTCCTGTACATAAAAAAATCAAATGTCCATTCTCTCTTGCTTTTTTAATTCCTTTTTTTACAAGAGCTGATAAAGGATAATTTGGTGTAACTAATGTTCCATCTATATCTAAAAATACTATTTTTTTCATGCTTCTACCCCTTTTTCAATGACTCTATTTTAATTGTTTTTCTTTCTTTTAGCAACAAAAAAAGAGAGCAATGCTCTCTAACGTATAATGATATAGGCTAAGTAAGCGACATAAAGAAGAAGCATAATAATTCCTTCTTTACGATCAATTTTATGTTTCGTAAATCCAAAATATAAAACTATTAAAGAAAAAATTGTTAAAATAAGAATATCAATAATATTTTCAAAGATAAAAGTAATTGGACTAATTGTTGCTGCAATACCTAAAACAAATAAAATATTAAAAACATTTGAACCAATAACATTTCCAAGAGCCATATCTACTTCACCTTTTTTAGCAGCTACCATTGAAGTAACAAGTTCTGGTAAAGAAGTTCCAAGAGCAACAATGGTAAGACCGACTAAGTTTTGTGACATTCCTAAAGATAAAGCAATATTGGAAGCACTATCTACTACAAAATCTCCACCAAATTTAATAGCGATTGCTCCACCAACAATATAAACCAAGCTTAATCCCATTGAAATAACTTTAATTTCTTCTTCCTCTTGATATGTATTCATGGCTTTTTTAGCCGAAACAATCATGTAAACAATATATCCTACAAATAAAATCAAAAGAACAATTCCATCAATATGTCCTAAGATCATCCCAAAATAACCTAAGATCATTAATAAAATAGCACATAAAACAGAAAATGGAAATTCTCTTTTAAGCGTATTTACTTGCACTGCAATCGGTACAAATAAAGCAGATATACCACAAACAACCATTAAATTAAAAATATTAGAACCTACGGCATTTGCCACCGCTAAAGCATTATTTCCATCCATTGATGCTGTAATACTGACAGCACATTCAGGTAAACTTGTTCCCATAGCCACAATTGTTAAACCGATGATTAATGAAGGAATATGAAATCTTGTGGCAATAGAAGAACTTCCTTCTACAAAGAAATCCGCTCCTTTCATTAATAAAATAAAACCAACAATAAGAACTAATAATGATACAAATACATTTGTCATAACTTTCTCTCCTTTAAAATATTCCTAGATGTTCTAATAAAATCTTTAAACCAATTACAATTAAAATAATCCCACCAGCAATTTCTGCTTTATGTTCATATTTTGACCCAAAAATCTTACCAATATAAACACCAATAAAAGAAATAATAAAAGTTGTACAACCAATAATACTCATACATTCCACAATTGGATAATTTAAAAAAGTAAACGTAATTCCTACAGCTAAAGCATCAATCGATGTTGCAATCGCAAGTAAAAATAATTCCTTTAAATCTAATTTAAATTCTCCTGTTTCTTCATCATCTTCTGCTTTAATTCCATCAATAAGCATCTTACCACCAATAATACCTAATAAAATAAAAGCAATCCAATGATCAATACTCGTAATATAACTTTCAAAACCTTTTCCTAAAAACCATCCAATAAAAGGCATTAAAGCCTGAAAGCCTCCAAAAAATAGTGCAATAATAAAAACATCTCTCTTTTTTATCTTTTTCATTGATAAACCTTTACAAATAGATACTGCAAAAGCATCCATTGAAAGACCTACTCCAATCAAAAAGATTTCAATAAACAAACTCATACCAAATTCCTTTCTTCCTAAAATAAAAGAGGCCCATGCATAAAAAAACTTATGCATGAGTCTCGTTCTTTAAGATTTGCCAGGCTTACGCCATGATGTTGACAAACCGCGTCCTAAGACGTGTACTACTCCCTCATTCAACATCTTGATAGTATCAAAGTCTTTAAGTAAAAGCAAGTTATTTTTTGACTTTTACACTTACAAATTTACAAATAAAGATAATAACGGCCCCAAGAGCTGTCATTAAATAAACAAAAGTGAATAACGCATTTAAACCTATAGTATCTTGTAAAATACCACCTAAAACATTTCCTAAAGTTGACCCTATTCCTGATGTCATAATACCAATCATTGTTTGTCCTGACATTTGATCTTGGGTATCTAGATTATAAGTCACATAGTAAGTAATAACCCCTGTAAATAATCCATAAGAAAGTCCTTGGAACATCATTCCAATAATTAAAATAATAAGATTTGGTGCTAACCCAATGGTATAGTTACGACAAATATAGAAAATAGAAGCCACTAAAATAAGGGTCACACTATTAAATTTCTTCATAAGTTTTGGTACAGTCATCATGACTGGTAATTCACTAAAGGCCATCGCAAACATAGCTACCCCATAAAGTGACGTATTTCCACCTAAGCTTTTAACAATATTAATTAAATAAGTACCGATCGCTGTTGCTCCAGAAAACATAAAGCAAAAACCTAAAAGTAAGAAAAAGAAGATTTTATATTTTTTAATAACAGTAACAACAGAGCCTTCTTCTTGAACTTCTTCTGTTTTTGTCTTTGTAATCTTTGATTCAGGTAAATGATATAAAATAAATAATGTCACTAAGGCAAAGACACAGTAGGCAATTGATAAAATATTAGCTCCTAAAAATGAAACGACTTGTCCAAAAACCAAAGCACTTGTCGCCCACGAAGCTGAACCAATTCCACGCGCAAGTCCAAAGTTAACATATGTTCCTTCATTGATATAATTCATTGCTATCATCGTAAGCATAGGTACTGTTGACATATTTAATGCATACATGATGACATAGAAAATCATAACTAAAAAGGCTGGTATTGGTAAAAAAGCCATCGCAATATATAACAAAACTGTTGTTAACATTAAAAATGTCATTAATTTTTTGATTGTCATGCCTTTAATTTTAGAAATTAAAGATGACATAAATGGTGATAGGAAAATTGTAGCAACACAAGAACCACCTGTTACAATTCCAATTTCCGTATTTGATAAACCTTTTGATTGTAAGAAAACGGCAATGAAACCATTAATACAACATCCAGTAAACCAATAAAATAAATGTAAAAAATTATATTTTGCTTTTAGTGACATATTTCTTCCTCCCTAATCGTAAAATACATTCTAACATATTTTTTTTAAGATGATGCTATTTTCATAATTTGAAAAAGAAAAGAAAGGGTTTTCCCTTTCTAAAGTTTTAAAGCAAGTTGAGTAGATTCAAAGATAGCCTTTTTAGCATCGCCCGCTTTACTTGCATCGCCAATTAAATGAACATGTTCCCCTTTTATTTCTTGATAAAGATCTTGATTTGCTTTAGAACCAAAAGCTAAAACAATCGTATCAAAATGAGAAAGTATTTCAAATTGATTATGTTTTTCATAAACAATACTATCTTAATTAATTTTGACAACTTTATTTTCTAAAGTAAATTCTACATGAAGTTGTTTTAAATGATCTAATAAATTAAATCTTGGTCTTTTAGGAGCAAGTAGTGCTTTGTATCATCAAAACCACTCTAAAACACTTGCTTTATTTTTAGAGTATTTAAAAAGCATAGATTAGATTTTCTAACCTATGCTTTTAATTAGTCATTACCAATAACTCTTAAATCTTTTGGATAACTATTTAAGACCTTACATCCATCTTTTGTAACAAGTATAAGATCTTCGATTCGAACTCCAAATTCACCTTGTAAATAAACACCTGGTTCAATAGAGAAAGTCATTCCTTCTTGAACTTCTAAATCAAAGTTTTGTGAAACATCACACCATTCATGAACGTCACGTCCAATGAAATGTCCTAAACGGTGGTTAAATTCAACCGTATAACCACCTTCAGCAATGATATCTCTAGCACATTTATCAATATCACAAAGTCTAACACCTGGTTTAATCATTGCTTCAGCTGCTTTTTGCGCTTTTAAAACAAGTTCATAAACTGTTTTTTGTTTTGGTGATACTTCTTTATAGAAAACAGTTCTTGTCATATCACTACAATATCCTTTATATAAACCACCAATATCAATAACAATACTGTCACCAGCTTTTAAACGGCTGTCATCTCCACTATGATGGTTGTCAGCACCATTTTTACCATAGGCAACAATTGGTTCAAAGGAATTTCCTACACACCCATGTTTTTGATAAATTCCTTCAAGTTGTTTAGAAACTTCTTCTTCTGTTAAGTCTCCCTTAGCACAAATATTAATGACTTCATCGACAACTAAATCGTTGATTTTTGAAGCTTCTATCATGAGTTGTTGTTCTTTTTCATCTTTGATCATCCTCACACGATCAACACATTCAGATCCTAATTCAAAATGACATTCATCTACTAAATTCATTAAAGGAATTAAGAATCTTGCTGGAAAGTTTTTATCGATTCCAATAGAACATGCTCCATCAAATTCATCTGCAAGTAATTGAAGATAATTATCTGTATCACTATACCATACTTGTTCAATATCAAGTTCATGATCTAAATAAAATAAATTGTTCATAAATAATTTATGATGTCCATCACTTGATAAAAGAAGTAAATACATTCTTTCACCTGGATTATTTTTATAATTGATTAAATAATCAATTGATGATGGATCATTAATAATTAAATGTGTTAATTGTCTTTTTTGCATTTCTTTAAGTACTTTTTCTAATCTCATCTCTTTATCCCCCTACTGTTAACTATTTTAATACGTTTATCTAAAAAATTAAAGAAATATAATCATATTTATTTTAATGCCTAAAAAGCATTAAAAACATAAATTATAAGTATTAGACATTATATAAAATTCTTTATAAAATAGAATCAGAAGGAAGTATCAAGTTTTATGGAAACGATAAAAAAATAAATATATAAAAAGGCACTACAATAATCTTAGAAAAAGATTTCAAAAAGCTAAGAAGCCTAAGGCAGTTGTTAAAATCAACAACAAAGAACAACGTATCATGAAAGATATAGATCATAAGCTAAGTCATGAAATCGTAAATACCCATCCTATTAGAAATGAACTGGTCAGCCATCAATACTGGCAGGCAACAAGAATCCCCTGTCTTTAGACATGGGGTGTCAAAACAAAAACCAAGGAAAATTAATTCCTTGGTTTTTTAAATACAATCGTTTGTCCTTTTGTTTCTTTATGAACTTCTAAATAATCATCAACATAAACAATATTTGATGATTTTTGAATAAATCCTTCATTAGTTGATAATACATCATAACCAAATTCATGACTACAATAATGCATTGGTATGACAATACGTGGTTGAATACGTTCAATATATTTTAAAGCTTCTTTAGTATCAATTGTATAATAGCCACCGATCGGAATCATCAAGACATCACAGTTTTTAAGTTTTGAAACATCATCCATCATACAACCTATATCTCCCATATGAACAACTTTCAGATCTTCAAAATCAACGATATAAATCGTATTTTTACCTCGATGACTTCCTTGATGATGGTCATGATAGGTTTCAATACATGTCACTTTAAAATCTTTTGGTGCTACTTCTACACAATTTCTTGCATTATGATCATCATGTTCATGAGAACACAACACAAGATTTGCCTTCAATTTTAAAGAATTTAATCCTGGAACTGAATTTGCTTGATAAGGATCAAAAACAATTGTTCCATCTTTTCCTGTTATTTCAAAACATGAATGTCCATGCCAAATAATATTCATTTTCTTACTCCTTTGCACTTAAAATCATTGCTCCTAATAATATATATTCTAAGATATTTTCTACTTTAATAATTTGTGGATACACTTTTAAAGGATATTGACTTAATGCTTTTTTGATTTCATCACTAACATCTTGACTATCTAAAATCAAATCACTATAAACAACAATCGCTTCAGGTGCCACAATCGCAATAATACTCATGATATTTTTAGTCACCAACTCCAAAGTACCTTCTGGAGTATTAGCTAGCGTTAAATAAGCATCCGAAAGATTTAAAGGTAATAATGCTACTTCACCTGCTAAATGATCCATTCCTCTTACCAGTTGTCCATTTACAACAATCCCACTTCCAGCCATACGTCCAATTGGTTGAAATAAAAAAGCAAGTGATTTATATTCATTTTGTGAAGCATAATAACCAACAACCGCGGCATTAACATCATTAATTAAATAAATTTCTTTTTCATATCTTTTTTCTAAGCGTTCTTTTAATTGATGATTACCACCTTCTATAATCCCTGAATAAACATTTCCTTCAACCATAACACCCGGTAAAGCAATAGAAATCACATCAATCATTTCATTTTGTAAAACAACTGTATCCAAAGCATCCAATACATCTTGAAGTTTAATATTACTTTTAATAATATTACTGTCTAAGACAATATCTTGATGTGAATTATATAAACGATAAGAAATATGACTATTTTCACCATTAGCGTTAATAGATACCGCTAAAACATTTTTATTTGTCTTTATTTCCATCATTGAAGCTAATGGTTCAACATAACCATTATATTTATTTTCTTTATGTTTTAAAGACTCTTCTATAAAAGTAATCAATGCACCCACATTATAAGAAGCAAAAATTTGTGTTGGTATCTTTAAAACAAGTTTGTTTTTAAAGACTTTTTCAACTTGTAATTTAACATAAGATACCTGTGGTGCTAATAAAATAACATCATAGTTTTGAGCAACATTATATATTTTTTGATAAGAAGTAGCGGCTACTTCCATATTTAAATTTAATACTTTTATACCATTTTTTATTTTATCTGCAAAAAAGGTTGTTGTCATTCCACCACTACAACATAGTAAAAGTCGACAGATCGGTTGATCTATCATTTTTTTAATACATTGATCCATTTCTTCAAACAAAGAAATGGCATGTTTAAGCGTTTTGAATTGAAAATGGAGATAAAAAGCCATTTCATCTGTTCTTTTATTCATTACACATAATTCAATAATACATTGTGGATTAAATGTTACATAGCTATAACAATATTCATTTTCTATAATAATTGCATCTGGATCTGTTTCACTTTGATGAAGATGATAATAATCTCTTTTTTGATTATTGATCCATTCTCTAAATAGAGAGGTTTGTATTTCTCTTAAAAAATCATCCATTTCAATCCCACCTTTATTGCTATTTTAACACACTATTGCATATCATTGAAAGCTCTTACAAAATTAGAAAAAATAATTCTATATAAAAAACAGGAAAAGCTCCTGTTTTATAAATGCATTTGTGTTGTAACTTTAACGATTTCTTTATAATAATCATCTTGTGATTTTGTAAGACGATCTATCGATAAGTCTAAATGTCCATCTTTCATGTAATAAACTTTCTTTGAATAAGAAGCCACAAAGCTATCATGCGTCACCATGATAATCGTTGTATGTTTTTCTTCGTTGATTTTTACAAGATATTCCATCAGTTCTCTGGCATTTAAACTATCTAGATTCCCTGTTGGTTCATCAGCGAAGATAATCTTTGGATCATTGATCAACGCTCTAGCAATCGCTGCTCTTTGTTGTTGTCCACCTGAACATTGGGATGGATATTTATCAATGATTTCTTCAATATTTAACATTTTTGTAAGTTCATTTAATTTTTCTAATTGTATTTTTTGATCTACTTTATTTAGTCTTAATGAAAATAAAATATTATTTTTGATTGTTAATGATTCAATAAGATTATAATTTTGAAAAATAAAACCAATTTCTTCTTTCCTTAAATTTGCTTTTTCTTTTTCTGATAAAAGAAGTAAATCTTTTTGATTAAGAAAAATTTGTCCATGAGTTGCTTCATCAATCGTTGACAAGATATTAACAAGTGTTGTTTTTCCTGAACCAGAGGCTCCCATAATACAAATAAAATCTCCTTTTTCTACTTCAAAATCTAATCCATTTAAAGCCACCTTAGGATGAATGCCATAAGGATTATAAACTTTCTTTAAATTTCTAATTTCCATGTAACTCATAATTTTGACCTCTTTTCTTTAAATAAACAATCAATTCAGCCATTCCATAAGGAACAACAAACTCAAGTAAAACAATACCAACAAGTCCTAAATCAATTGATGCACGAATTAAAAACGTACAAGCAATACTTAAAATATAAATACCTGCAAAAATCCATAATACAACATAAAATCCATTTCCTTCTTTATAAGATATTTTCTTGACATCTTGATTTGTAAGTCCCATCTTACATAAGTTTTTAAAATGTTCTTTCTTTTCTAAAGCATCGATATCAAAACGACTGACAACACTTAAACATAAAACAAAATTAATTAAGATAGCACCAATGTGTAAAGCAATATGCAACATCTTCATATGGAGCGATGAGAAAATAAATGTTGGTATTAAAATGACAGCTAACATAATAAAGACAATGAGTAATTTACTTTGTTGCATAAATAAGGCTAAATCACCTAAAACAATCGTATCTTCTCCTTTTAGATTCAACGAATCAACCATTTCATTTAAAGTATGAGGAATGAAATAATAAAACAAACCATAAGCACTGATAGCCCCAATACAAGAAGCAATCGCAAATCCTGCATCTAATTCTTCTCCTACATACATCGCATAAAGTCCTAAGAAATAACCTAAAATATAGATATAATCAGGTATGACAAATACACGATGATCTTCTTTTTGTGTTGTAATATATTTATCTTTAATGAGCGATGATAAAGAATTATTGTTGATATAATTCACTTGCATTCCAATTAAAACAATTAAAATACAAACAACTAAAATTCCTATCATTGAAAATAATCTTGTATTAAAATAGAAAATACTTTGATGAATATGACAATAACGATAAACAACTGTTAAAAAGATTGGTGTTGTCACTAGTGATAAACAACAAGTGATTATTACTGAAACAACTATGATCATAATCATTTGAATCAATTGATAAAGCACTACTTTACCCTGATTAAATCCTGCCATTTTAAGCATTCCTATTTCTCTAGCATGAAGTTTCATATAATAATTACATGAATAACAAATCAATGAAACACAAACCATTAAAATAAACAATCCCATCAACATAATGCAATAAGGTTCACTAAAATCAAGAATATCATCATATGTCACCTTTTTAGCGAGATATGGATTAATAATAAAATGTAAAAACAATAAACAAATACTGAGTGTTGTGACAATAGAAACAATCAAGCCATATGCTTTTTTTCTTTCTGTCCACAACATTTCTAATGCAAACTTCAACATAACTTTCACCTACTATTCTAATGCTTTTTTTATATCACTTGCTTTGTAATAAACATGATCAATCTTTTTGTTTTCTACATGAATAAGCATTGGTACTTGTTTTATTGTAATATCTTTATAATCTGTAACGTTTTTATAATCAAAATCTTTTCCTGTTTTTAATGTAGTATCTTCAACATTGAAAAAATAAAGATTTGAATGCCCACTTAAAGTTTTTTTGACATCATCATTTACTTCTTCACATTGTTTATTTCCTGTTTCATAGAAATATACAAAATACGTATCATTTTCAGAATTATTTAATAGATTCTTTTCTTCTATATGTTGATACCTAAATCCAACATCTTTTGGATTTTTAAATGGATCTTCTGGTTTCTTCAACATATTTACTGCTACCACAATTACAAGTCCAATAATACAAATTCCTAACATTTTTAATGTCTTTTTACTCTTTTCCATAAGTCATTTCCTCCTTTGACACCTTCAACATAGACTATAGAGTCACTTTATACTCAAGTACTTTTTGAAATATTTTTTATATTTCCTCTCTACACTTATTATTTTCTTTTAAATCAGTATCTTTCTGGCATGGAAGTCAGTTTTATGGCACGAAAATAAAAAAGTAGGTAATTTAAACCTACTTCATTGATTGAATGCTTTTAAAAATACATAACCCATTATCTTGTGTCACTTTATATCGAACATCTAAATGCTGCGCTAATTGCCTAATAAAATTAACAAATATTAATCTTATTTTTTTAAATTAAAACCTCAATAATATTTATAACCAAATCAAATAAAATCATAATATCAAATACTCCCTATATTGAAACATGAATTCATCTACATATTTTTTCCCAAGTGTAATGCATGTTTCCACATGCATTGAAATCCTGCATCGCATTAACATTCGCGCACGTGGTGATGTAATCATATTTTTTTACACCCTTTAACGCAAATGCAAAAAAGTTGCACCATTCCGTCGGACAAATTCTATTTTGCTATCACTTTCTTTATACTTACCGATTTCTTTTTAAGCTCATCCGTAGTCCTGATGTTCTGTTTATGAATTTCTTTGTGCGTATCATTATTTACGTTAATACCTTTATTTTCATCGAGAACGTCGACTGGATCCGTAAAAAGCTCTTTCTCATTCGAATGATGAAATGCAGCATTTTTACCTAATGGCTCACCGGTTATCTCATCGTTCTTAATACCTCTCTGTTTTTTTAGTTTAGGAAGTTCTTTACTTGTATGTGTATCAAGTTTTCTTCTAACAGCCTCAGCCTGATCCGAATCGCCGATTCTAATAAGACTATCTCTTGTATACCTATCCAAATCGGCATCTTCAGCATCTCTTGTTTCATGATTTCAAAAAGATATTGTACGATATATCCTATTTCTTGAGCACAGTATTTATCATTTTGATTGAATCCTAATCCTCTGTTTTTATTGATATCAGCTATTGAATCACTTATTTTTTGCCACAGTTTTTTCCTTGCATTGATGATCCTTGTTTTATAGACAAATGTATATTTTCCTGCATCTGCTTCCAGTTTTGTTCCATCTATGTACTGAATTTCTTTATTTATTTTCATTAAAGCACCTATACTATTTGAAAGTTCAAAAAATATCTCATCAATATTCTTAACGAGATAGTCTTTTAAAAGTCTTTCAAAAGCCATGAAGCTGGGTCTTTCTTCACCCATTATGTACATGAAACGAATATCATATCTGCATAATGATTCCATGGATCTCAAATCATTATCGCATAACATATAGGCAAAAAGTGCAACCTTCAAAAGCTTACATCTGTCATATTCCTTTCTTCCTCGACACTTACCTTTTTTGAAATGTTTAGACAAATTCACTCCTTCTAGTGCCTTTAGGAAAGAAATAACCATATCATCTTCATCAATTTTAATACCTAAATCTATTGGCAAAGACAGTTGTAATGCGTTATAATCATTTGTTTTAGAATTTTGTTTTCCATATATAAATTATACAACAAAAAAGAACAATGTTTCAGTTTTTGCTGTTTCATTGTTCTTTTTCTATTTTTGGCGGTTTATTTTATTTTGTTACAGCCTCTTCATTTTTTATTCAAACCAACCCATTTTTTCACAGATATTATAAATACCATCATCAACATTTTTATCTGTGATGTAAGTTGCTTTTTCTTTTAAAGCATCACAGGCATTTCCCATAGCGACACCTGTCCATAAATCTTTATCAAACATATCAAGATCATTATAGTCATCACCAAAGACAACTACATCTTGAATAGGTGCTTGGAGTATTTCCATCATTTTGAAAATACCGCCTTTTTTATTATCTGGTTGAAACATTAAGTATTCTTTTTCAAAACGTAATGAGCCTAATTGATCTTTGTTTTGAAAAGAAGCTTCTTCTTTTTCATCTAAAGCAAGATAGATTTTATAAAAGTTTTCTACTTGTGTATAATCAAAATCTTGATCTAAAATATAAGTTGTTGGTTCTTTACGATAGCCTACTTGTTGAATAAATAAATCATTTTCACCATAGACTTCTTGACTATCATTGATTGCTACTAAATAACCAATCCCTTTTTCTTTAGCTTCTTGAATGATTTTTAAAGCTCCTTGTTTATCTAAGGGGATATTTTCTTTTAAAATACCACCTAATACAATTCCATTGCCCCCATTACAGACCATATTTTCAAAATTAAATTCTTTTCTTGTTTTTTCCGCTTTATAATGGGCTCTTCCTGTATTCAAACAAACAAAATGACCTGCTTGTTTAAGCTTTTCTAAAGCAATCTTGGCACTTGGGACAATTTGATGTGTTTTTAAATCAGTTAGTGTTCCATCAATATCAAAGAAAAAATATTTTTTCATACTATTTTAAATCCTTTACTCCTGTTTCTAACATTTCCATTTGTAGAATTGTTTGCCATGGTTGGATGACTTGTTCCTTACCATTTACAATACTATCATAGATACCATCATACACACGTGCATAGTCGCCGTCAACTGTTGGAACTTTTTCTTCATGATAAATGCCTTCATCATCATAATAAGTAAGGGTTCCATAATGTTCTGGTAAATCTTTTCCAAAATCACTATTAGTAGGCATATGGAAAAGTTTTAAATGTTCTTCTTGTCGATCTTTACTATATTTTTCAAACATTCCCTTTTTACCATAAACGATAAAAGAAGGTCTTGATTTTACCCTAAAGTAACTTGATTTAACGGATACTTTTAATGTTCCATAATAAAGATCAAGATCAAAATAATCATTCATACGACCTGTTCCTAAAAGTTGTCTTACATCATAATGAATATCATCAGGTTTTCCAAAATAAGAAATGACTTGATCTAAAGTATGACAACCATGTCCATATAAATAAGACATTGCTGGATCAAAATGATCAACACTTTCAGGTATTTCAGGACGATAGTAATCAAAATGCATTTCTAATTCTAATAAATCTCCTAATTTCCCTGATTCAATCACTTTTTGTACAGTTAAAAAGTCACTGTCATATCTTCTATTTTGATAAGCTGAACAATAAAGTCCTTTTGATTTTGCAAGTGCAAAGATTTCTTTAGCTTGTTCACTATTTTCCATAAAAGGCTTTTCACATAAACAATGTTTATTATGTTCAAGTGCTTTTTTAGTATATTCATAATGATAATGATGTCCTGTACATACAACCACCATATCAATTTCATCATCTAAGAAAATATCATCTTGATTTTCAGTATAGTTGACTCCTTCAATTTCATCCCATATATCATGATGAATACGTGGATTATAAATTGTTTTAACAATAAACTTATCCGGTCTTTGCATCACAAATGGTAAGTGATAACGATTGGTACTTTTTCCATTTCCAATATATCCTAAAACAATTTTATTATTTATCATTATCAAACACGATCCCTTCTTGCATTCTTCCTTCTTCCATTAATTTAGAAATCAATAATGAAAGTTCTAACATTTCTTTTTGTTTTTTAACATCATTTTCTTTAATCATTCTTATAAATTCTTTAAATTCATAAATTAAACGATGTTTCTTTTCAAAAGATTTTATTTCACTTGTCCCATCGTTATAACAGATTTCATATTCTGTCATTTGACTTAACGGACATTTAACAACGATTGCTCCTAAGTTTCCTTGAATCGTATTCATTAAAGGCGCTTTACAATCTTTAGCCCCAATACATAAAGCTTTAAAATGTTCAAAATCAAAAATCATCATCCCACTTGTATCAATATTTCTTTCAATATTTGCCATATATTTATGATAAACAGGTTTCCCAAACAAATCGATTAAAGCATGAATGTTATAAACATTTAAATCCATTAAAGCTCCACCAGCTTTATGAAAGTCAAAAGCTGGTAAAATTATTCCTTCTTTAAAAGCATTATATCTTGATGAATATTGCGAATAGTTAAATGAAACAATTTTAATATCTCCTAATTTCTTTAAATCTTCTTTTAATGAAAGAAAAGCAGGTGTGTAATGTAAATTCATAGCTTCAAAAATCATTAAATTCTTTTTATTGGCGGTTTCAATTAAGTCTTCTAATTCTTTACTATTCGCTGTAATTGGTTTTTCAATAATGACATTTTTACCATTTTCTAAAGCTTTTTTTGAAAATTCATAATGTAGATGATTAGGTAAAGCACAATAAATTGTATCAACATCACTTTGAAGTAATTCATCATAATCTGTGTAAACTTTATCTAAATGATATTTTTCAATTAGTTCTAATGCTTGTGATTTTGATTTTTTTGTTGAAAAAAGATAAGTCTTTTCAACGCCAAGTTCATGATACATGGTAAGAACATCTTTAACGATCATTCCTGTTCCTAAAATTCCTAGTTTCATTATTTTGCTTCCTCTCTAATTTTTTCAATTGTTTCTTGTAATTTTTTTGAATCTTGTAATGTATGTGTTGATTGATTATGATTAATTAAAGCTTGTATTTCTAAAGTCATGTCATCTCCTTCAATTGGATATGTTTTTTGAATGACTTCATTTTCTAAATGAATTGTGTATTCAACTACACGGTTAAACATTGGGACATAGATTTCTCCCTTTTCTCCTTTAATTAAAGCATAACGTTCTTTATTATAATTAATTGAACCTTCTACTTTTCCTTGAATTTCATTTTTAAAATTTAAAGTTGCTTTAAAATTCATTTCAATCTCATTTTCTTTTTCAATATGAGATTCAACACTTTCAACTGGTGCATCCACTAAACCAAGGACAAAACCAACGACATAACTTCCTACATCATTTAAAGCCCCACCTTGTTTTGGATCAAACAAGTAAGAATCTTTTTTATCTGTCCCATCAAAACAAAAGTTTGCTTCAATTGATTTTAATTTTCCAATCAACTTTAAATCTTCTTTTAAATGATCAAAACCTACATTAAATTTTGTTTTAAAAGCTTCTAAACAATAGCCTTGATATTCTTTAACATATTGATTAATTTCATCAATATCTTCACTTTTTAAGACAAGTGGTTTTTCACATAAAACCGCTTTATGATGTTTAATGGCTTCTATAATCCATTTTTTATGTTCATAGTGAGGAACTGCAATATAAACGGCCTCAATATCTTCATCTTTTAAAAGTTCCTCATAATCACGATAAAGTTTAACTAAAGGATGACTTTGTAAGTAACTGTCGTTTTCATCTAAAGAATGTGAGGCAATGGCATGCACTTTTCCCCCACTAGTATAAGTAATACTTTTAACAAACTTACGCGCTATGTTTCCATAACCTATAATTCCAAAATTCATTTTTCTACCTCCAATAACGCTATTGCTTCAGCAATATCATTAACACAATAATGTACTTGTTTTTGTATTTCTTGAGGGGATGTTTTAAAAGTAAAGGCTGTATCTACGACTTTTAACATCGGTAAGTCATTATAGGAATCCCCTATTCCTGCTACCTTTTCTAAGTGATAATAATCTTTAATGATTTTGATCCCTGTTCCTTTTGAACAGCCTTTTCTTACAATATCAATTGAATTTCTATTTTGAAAACCTTCAACTTCTTGATATTTTTGATTAATTTCAAGACAAGCTTTCTTGGTTATTTTGTCATCTTTAAAAACAAGAGATATGCCATAAATTATTTCATGCTCTACTTCTTTAAAAGAAGAAATGATTTTTAATTTAGGATTATAATCTTCTTTAAGGGTTGCATAAAAGACATCTGCATTTCCTGTTTGTAAAATGATGTGTGCTTTCTTTTTATATTCATTAAAGATTTGTTGAACGATTTCTTTTTTCATTGAAAAATCTTGAATGATATTTAAACCTTTATCTAAGATCATTGCTCCTGAAGAAAGAATATAGAAATCTAATTTTAGCTTTTCTAAATCAAACAGGGCACATCGAGGTCTTCCACTACATACTCCAAAAAGATGTTTTTTTTGATACTTTTCAATAGCCTCTTTATCTTGTTTTTTTATTTGTTGATTAAAAACAAGTGTGCCATCTATATCACTTGCAAGTGCCTTCATCTTTTAGTTTCCTTAAACAATCAACGATGACTTGATGATCTTCATCATGGACAAGCCCTGAAACAAGAATGCTTCCTCTTAATTCATCATGAATAATTAAAGGAAAACCTCCTCCACAAATAACAAGACTTTCATCTTTTTCATCTTCTTGATACGTTTTATTTTCTTCATTTTCTAAATAGATGTAATAACTACTATGTCCATATTTTTCAACTGTTTTTTGTTTACGATCAAGCCAAATGACTCCTTTTTTACCATCCATTAAATATTGAAAAATAATATCTTTATCTAAAACAATACGGATTCTAACATTTTTTAAATGATTCTTTTCAATATGATCTACAATGATTTGTCCTAATTGATAGGCATCATGATTATTGAATTCTTGAAAAGAAAGTTCTTTTTCTAATTGTAAGACTTCTTCTTTTGTCATCTCTTTCACCTCAATTTTGTTATAACATATCTTCTTTCTCTTTTTAAGAGATGCATCTCATTATGGAAATAAGGTTCAAGGTAAATGAAAAAAAGCTCAGTTAAACTGAACTTTTGGTTCACTTATTTTTAAGATGATAAATAAGGGCATGTAAATTATTTAAGATGTACATAAAAGCAAGTTGAGAATAAAAGGTTGCAATCTTGTTTTGTTTTTCATAGTCAGGAATCATAATCTGATATTGACTATAAACAACAAGTGGACTTTGAAGATTAGCAGTAACCAAAGCTGTTTGAATTCCTTTTTGATTTAAGATTTTCATACATTCTAAAAGGGATGTATTTTCTCCACTATAAGAGATAAACAAAGCAAAATCTCCTGGCTGTAATTGTTTGGAAATATAGATTTCTTCCCCGTATTGAGTTGCTAAGACAGGAAATAAGTTAAGCTTTGCAAGTTTATTAATAAAGTTTGCTGCTGTTATTTGGCTATCGCCATAGCCATAAATAAAAACTCTTTTCTTTTGTACCATCAATGTTGCTATTTTATTTAAGGTCTCAATAGATAAATGATGATAGACTTGTTGAATACTTTCTTGATAAAGAGAAAACATGTTTTGAATGATTTGTTCACTTGTTTCATTGACTTGAAATGGGATTGTATAGTCTACTTGACTTACCATATATTTATTAGCTTCAAGTTCCTGTAATAAAGCCAATTTAAATTGTCGATAACCTTGATAGCCTACTTTATGACATAAACGAATGATCGTTGCATTTGAAGTATAGCTCTTTTTTGCCAGATCATTGATTGAAAGTAAAGTTAAATCTTCTAAATGATCTAATAAATAATCAATGACTTGTTGTTCTGATTCAGTATAATGATTTTCTTTAAGTTGTTGTAATATTTTCATTATTCTTTCATTAAAATATCAAGCGCTTCTTCCACACTATCAACTACATCATCAACAATCGATGTTAAACTTTCTGGTGATGTTGGAAAAGTAAAAGAATGATCCACTGTTTCTAACATAGGAATGTCATTATACGAATCTCCAATTCCGGCAACTTCCTCTAAATGCATTAATTCTTTTAATTTTAAAATTCCTAAACCTTTAGAACATCCTTTTTCAGTAATATCAATATATTCTTTATTTTGATGTGCAGTTAATTCAGGAAAATGTTCTTCAATATCAAGACACACTTTTTTAGCGTTTTCATCTGTTTTTGCATTCATGGATAAACCATAAATATCTCCTTCTACTTCATCTAAAGAAGTAATAACTTGTCTAACCATTGGACCTAAGTCTTCTTTTAAAAATGTATAGATTTGCATATTAGCTTGAATAAAAATATCATAATCTTTTTGATAACAATCATAAAATTCATGTAATAAATGCTTAGAAATCGTACTTTTATAAATAACTTCTCTTTCTTTATTAAGTACAAGTGCTCCTGTACATAGAATATAGAAATCAAAATCAATATAAGGCTTACAAAATTCATAGATGCCTTTAAAAGGCCTTCCACTACATAAACCAAATAAATTACCCGCTTTTTGAAACTCTTTGATTTTCTTTAAATCCCCTTCTTTAAATTTTTCATTAAATAATAATGTTCCATCATAATCACTTGCTAGTACTTTCATAATAATCCTCCAATGCCTTTATTGTAGTTGATTTTGTAAAAAAAGAAAATCATTTTCATCGATTTTCTTTTTTTAATATTTCTTTTATTTCCTCTAAATTTTCCACAAAATAAATACCTTCTTGTTTTTCTTTAGAGGATAAATCAAAAGTAATCATCTTATCTAAAAGTTTCTTTAAATCATCATAATATCCATTTAAATTATAAAGCATACAAGGTGTCTTTAAATGTTTTAATGAAACTTTAGACATGACTTCTGTAATCTCTTCTAAAGTTCCTGTTCCTCCTGGAAAAGCAATAAAAGCATCCCCTAATTCAATCATTTTTGTTTTTCTTTCACTCATATCTTGTGTCACAATTAATTGTGTTATTTTAGGATAATCAAAACCGGCATCAATGAAAAATTGTGGTTCAACTCCTATGACTTTTCCTTTTGCCTTTAATACACTTTCCGCCAGTTCTCCCATTAAACCACATTTAGAGCCTCCATAAACAAGTGTATGTCCATTTTCGCCAATCCACTTTCCAAGTTTTCTTGCTGCTAAAAAAAGATTTTGATCATTTCCATTACTTGCCCCTAAATAAACTGTTATATTCATGTATACCTCCAAAATTTATAAATCTTTTTTATCCTTTTGATTATTATATCATTTTCTGTATAAAAAATGCGTTTTTGTTTCATAATAAAGCAGGTGATTTTATGAATGAATCTTATTGGCAAAAGACAAGTCAACATCCTTGTTTTAAACAATTAAATAAAGATATAAAAACCGATATTCTTATTATTGGCGGTGGTCTATCCGGCATTTCATGCGCTTATCAATTAAAAGAAACAGGTAAACAAATAACTATTGTTGAAAAGAATCTTTTAGGTAGTCATACCAGTGGACATACAACGGCTAAAATTACTCTTTTACAAGGTCTTATTTATCAAAAACTTGTAAAACATTATAATATTGAAACAGCTTATCTCTACTATCAAAGTCAAAAAGAAGCAATGAAAGGTATTAAAGATTTAATTGAAAAAGAAAAAATCGATTGTTGTTTAAAAGAATGTACGATGTCTTTATATACCGATGATTTAAAAAATGTTGGAATGCTTGAAAAAGAACAACATTATTTACACCTCTTTGGTGAAACTGTTTTTGACAATCAAAAACATTTAAAAACAATCAGTTTGCATCATCAATATATCTTTCATCCTTTAAAATATCTCTATCATCTTGTGGAATGTTGTCAAAAGAAAAATGTTCAATTTTATGAACATAGTCGTGTTGATAAAATCATAAAAAGAAAAAACGATTTTCTTGTCTATGTACAAGGACATCGTATTATCTGCCAAGATCTCATTCATGCCTCGCGTTATCCTTTTATAAAAAAAGGTTTCTACTTTTTAAAAATGTTTCAATCTTTAGAAAATGTTGATTTAAAACAAAGAACAGGAAATCAATGTACCCTCTCTATTGATCTTACAGAAAGTTATCGTCCTTTAAAAAATCATGCTTTAGTTATTAATTCTAAGAGTAAAGACTGGTTTGCACAAGATACGATTCCTTTAAGAGGTATTCCTTATATGGGGTGTTATAAAGAACATGAATATTTTATTTATGGTTTTCAAAAATGGGGTATGACAAATTCTTTTTTAGCGTCTAAAATCATTAAAGATCTTTATTTAAATAACGATAATGCCTATCTTTCCTTATTTTCTTGTCATTATTATTCTTTAAGCTATTCTAAAATATATTTGAAACAAATGCTTCATCACCTTTATCTTGGTTATGTCAAATTTCATTTTCGTACCAAGAAAAATTTACAAAGAGGTCAAGGAGGATTAATGAAAATCAATCATAAACTCTATGCTGTTTATTTAGATAAGCAAGGCATTTATCATTATTTTTCTCCCTACTGTCCTCATTTAAAAGGTCTACTTTCTTTTGATGAAAAAAATCAAATATGGCATTGTCCCTGTCATCAATCTGTTTTTGATTGTTATGGAAAACTTATTGAAGGGCCTTGTTTAAAAGATATGAATAAACAAAAATGATACCTATTTCATTTCTTCTATTATATAATAATGTATGGGAGGAAGTTTATGAAAACATATTTAACATTAGATGTTGGTGGCAGTGCCATCAAATATGCGCTATTGCAAGAAGATTTAACTATTTTAGAAAAATCAAGTGTACCAACTCCTATGGACACCCTTGAAAACTTTATTGAAACAATTGGAAAAATCTATGATCAATTTCAAGATCAGATAGATGGTATGGCTCTTTCTATGCCTGGTATCATTGATCCTGAAAGAGGCTATCAATATACTGGTGGTGCTTTACGTTATATTGATAAATTAGAAACTGTAGAAGTTTTAAAGAAGCGTTGTCCAACAAACATTACAATTGGTAATGACGCTAAATGTGCCGCCAATGCGGAAATTGGTTTTGGAAATCTCCAAGATATTCAAGATGGCGCTGTGGTTATTTTAGGAACAGGAATTGGTGGATGTTTGATTAAAGATCATAAAGTTCATACAGGAAAACATTTTTCAGCGGGTGAATTTTCTTTTATTAAAACAAACAACTTAGATCCTTTTACTTGGAATCATGCTTGGTGTACGAGAAATGGTATTTCTGGGTTATTACAACGTGTTCAAGAGGCACTTGAAACAGACAAAGAATATACTGGAATTGAAATCTTTGAAATGGCTAATAAGGGTAATGAAAAAGTCATTGCAGGAATCGATGCTTTTGCCAAGGAAGTCGCAACTCAAATCTTTAATGTACACATTATTTTTGATTGTGAAAAAATGGCTATTGGTGGTGGTATATCTGCCCAACCATTACTTATTGAACTCATTAATAAAAATATGAATGAAATTTTTGATAATTTACACTTTGATGTTTATCATCCTGAAATTGTTCCTTGTAAATTTAGAAATGACGCTAATTTAATTGGTGCTCTTTACCAACACATTCAAACTTTTAAATAATTTTCTCTTTGAGAAATATCTTTTTTAAAAACTAAAATCAGTGTACAATAACATTGAGGGGTGACAATTATGCAAGTAGTATTTGTTGTTTTACATAAAACAGAACTTTTACAAAATTTATTAACAAGTTTAAAAAAAGCAGGAGTAAGTGGTGGAACGATTCTTGATTCTCAGGGAATGATTTCTTATATTCAAGAAAGTGATGAAAGTTATATCTTAGGTTCTTTAAGACTTTTCCTTGAACAAGCACGTCCTGATAGTAAAACAATGTTTTTCATTATTAACGATGAACAAACAGATCTTGTTTTTGATACAATTGATAAAGCTTTGGGTGGTTTAAAAAAACATAATACAGGGATTGCCTTTGCAATGCCTATTACAAAAGTTGCAGGAGTTGTAAAAGATGATTCATTATTTTAGTCAAACAGGAAACACCAAACTCCTTGGAGATTTTTTAAAAGACAATATCAATGATTCAAAAACAATCTATGTTGGTTTTTGGACAGATAAAGGAAACGCCAATCAAGAAGCTTTAGATTATTTAAAAACATTGCATCATCAAAAAATCTTTCTCTTTGGAACTGCTGGTTTTGGAAAAAGTGAAGAATATTTTAAACGTATTATAAATAAAGTGAAAGAAAGCATTGATTCAACCAATGAAGTTGTTGGAAGTTTTATGTGTCAAGGAAAGATGCCTGACTCTGTTCTTCAACGTTATCTTTCTTTAAAAGAAAGTGACAAGGCACCAAAAAATATTGATTTACTTATTGAAAACTACTATGAAGCACTAAATCATCCAAATGAAGAAGATTTAGAAAATTTGAAAAAGGCTATCGTTTAATGATAACCTTTTTCTATTTTTTTATTTAATTTTTTATAAACATTTTCGACCAACCATGGTTCTGTAGAAGCTTTTAGAGCTTCTTCAAAGTCAAACCATTGTAATCCTTTATTTTCATCTTCTTTAATAATTAATCTTTCTTGATCATCAGCTTCCATTAAATAGGTAATATTGTAATGGAGATGACTGGATACATAAACTCCATTTTTAATATGTCCATTAACAGTTAAAACTTCAATTGAAAAAGGGTCATCCTTTAAAAACTGAACATGTTTTAAACCACTTTCTTCTTGAAATTCTTTTAATGCCACTTTTTTAAAATCTTTTTGCCCATCAACATGTCCTCCAAGCCAACACCAAGAATTATAAATTTTATGAAAACACATTAAAACCTTATCATGACTTTGATTTAAAACCCAACAAGAAACAGTGAAGTGTCCTATTGTATTTTTACGTGTGAGAACATCTTTTTGTTCAATCACTTTAAGTAAAAGTTCTTTATCTTTTTCTTCTTGTTCATTAAAAGGTTGATAATTGAGTAGTTTTTGTTTCATTGCTTCTCCTTAAAAAAACAGGTTATCCCTGTTTTTCAATATATTTTTGATAATACATCACACGAATTAAATCAAAGATCGTCATAATTTGATAGTTAAAGTTAATACCATCAAATCTTCCTGGTACTTGAATCGTATCTGTAGTTAATTTCCTTCTTGCATAGGTTGGATTTTGGGTAATAAGCAAAGATGTCGTATTTTGTAATGAAAGATTTGTTCTTGTATACATAAAGCCTTCTAAAGACCTTCCTGAAGAAGAAGTAAAAATAACATAATCATTTTCATTAAAAATCATATCTTTATCATACGTATGATATTGTAAAACTGTTTTCCCAAAAGAAATTAAATCTGTTTGAAATTCTACCGCAATAGACATAGGATAAAGAGCCCCTACAAGAATTACTCGTTTTGATTCATGGATTTTTGTACAGACTTCTTCTATTTTCTTTAAAAATTCTTTATTATCATTAGAAACTTTAATGCGTTCAACATACGTACAAATATTGAGATTTTCCATACGTTCTTCAATCTGTTCAAGACGTATTCGTTTATGTTTATAATAAGTTTCTACAAATGTTTGATAATCATAGAAACCTAAATATTTTAAAAAGTTTAAAATACTTTCTGGTGTTGTCTTTAATTCATTTGCAACTTCTTCTAACGAATAATCTCCAAAGTTTTGATAATGAAGGATAAAGAATACACAAAAACGATACGCATCATCAAGAAACAATGTACCATTTAAATATTTTAAAATTCTTGAAAGTAGTATATTCATAACATCCTCCCCTTTAAATAAAATGATATTTTTTATAATACGTTACTCGCATAATATCAAAGATTGTCATCAAACGATAGTTAAAATCAATACTATCATGTCTTGAACTTGCAACATAGATCACACGTTCATCCCCAATTTGACTCTTATATTTTTTATTTTGTGTAATGAGTAAGAATTGAGATCTATTGATATCAAAATCTTGATGATCATTCATGAAAGCATCATAAGCTCTTCCTGTTGCCGAAACAAATATAACATAATCATCTTTATTGAGATCCAATTGTGTATCAAAAGAATGATATTGGAAAACAGGCTTTCCAAAAGTAATCAAATCTGTTTGAAATTCAACGGCAATAGAAATTGGATAAAGTGCTCCAATAATAACCACTCTTTTAGACGTTGAAATATCATGACAAATATGATCGAGATCTTCAATAAATTTTTCTTTATCATCACATAAATGCACTTGTTTAAAAAGATCATCCATTTTTAAACCAAGCATTCTTGAACGAATTTGATCTTGTCTTAAAATAACATCGGCATAAAGCTTATCTTGGAAAGAAGCATAATCATCAAATCCCAAATGACTTAAAAAATTTAAAATTGCTTCTTTAGAAATCTTTGATTTTTCAACCACTTCTTCTAATGTCATTTTATAAAAATCTATATAATTTTCAATAAAGAATACACAAAATCGATAATTATCATCTAAAAAAAGAGTTCCATTAAAGTATTCAAGTATTCTTGCAAGTAGTACATTTCCCATACGTACCTTTCCTTTCTATATTAAGCCTAGTTTTTCTAAGCTTAAGGCAATTCCATCTTGATCAGGATCTTTGAAAGTATCATAAGCAATATCTAATAACTTTTCCTTTGCTCCTTCAAAAACAATTCCTTGATTTGCTTTTTCAAGCATTTGATAATCATTCATACTATCTCCAAAAGCAATTGTATCTTCCATACTGGCATGATAGTAATCCATCACTCTTTCAATGGCATCTGCCTTCGTACAGTTCTTTGAAATAATTTCCCCATTAATAAAATCATCTTCTGGTTTAGAAAAGACAACGACATTAAAATCTTTACTTAAATGAGGCACTGTATCAAGCAATGCATATTTATCATATGCAATAAAAACAATTTTAGTCACTTTATCTTTACCAGGATCATATTCAGTAATTGGTTTGAAGGCTTGATTACGTTTTTCAAAGAAACGAGCTAATTCTGGATTGGCTTGTGTATCTTTGATTTGTCTTCTTTCCATATACTCTCTAGCATAACCTGATTGAAAAAGTTCATCTTTCGTTTCAAGAGTAAAGCCAACTTGTGCATTAGAAAATAAAACAATAGCTTGTTGTAAAAGCTTACTATCTAAAAAGTTTTCATAGATATACTCACCATCAATTTGAATAAAGCTTCCCGCTGCTGAAATAACACCATCAAAACCTACATCTAAAATATCTTGTGTAATCGAAACAGGTGCTCTTCCTGTACATAAGAAAGCCTTATGTCCATTTTCTCTTAACTTACAAATAGCTTCTTTATTTCTTTTTGTAATTTCTCTACTTTTCCCACGAATTGTTCCATCAATATCAAAAAATACATACTTCATTTTTCTTACCTCTTACTTCATGATTTCTTCAATCAAAATAGGTTTTTCAACAAATTCATCCACAATTGTATAACTTTGATAAATTTCTTCTATGATTTCTTGACTCACTTTATTTCTTGCATAAACAGTCAATAACGTTTCACCGATTTCTACATGATCCCCTATTTTTTTATTTAAAACAAGTCCTACAGCATGATCAACATCTTCATCTTTAGTCATGCGACCACCACCTAATTTCATTGAAACAATTCCTAAATTCTTTGCTTCTAATGCTTTGACATAACCTGTTTCCTTTGAAGTTATTTCCATTATAACACTTGGTTTTTCAAATAGTTCAGGATTTTCTATATATGAAACATTTCCACCCTGTCTTTGAACCATTTCTTTGAGTTTTTCTAAAGCCTTTCCATTAGAAATTACCTCTTGTAATGCTTTATACGCCTCTTTTTCATCTTGATAAAGTTTTGCTTGAACAAGCATTGTACTTCCTGCTTTTAAACAAAGTTCCTCTAAATCTTGAGGTCCATTCCCTTTAAGCGTTTCAATTGCTTCAATGACTTCTAAACTATTACCAATTGCCTTTCCTAAAGGTTGTGACATACTTGAAATAGTTGCACGTGTATCTTTATGACAATGTTTTCCAATGTCGATCATTGTTTGAGCAAGCTTTTTAGCATCTTCTAACGTTTGCATAAAAGCACCATTTCCATATTTGACATCTAATAAAATCGTATCTGCCCCGCTGGCAAGTTTTTTAGACATAATGGATGAAGCAATTAAAGGAATACATGAAACCGTTCCAGTAACATCACGTAAAGCATAAATTTTTTTATCAGCGGGTACAAGTGTGGCACTTTGCCCAATAATGGCTAAACCAATATCATTGACTTGTTTGATAAAATCTTCTTCTGATACATAAATATTAAAACCTGGTATCGATTCTAATTTATCCAATGTTCCACCGGTATGTCCTAAACCTCTTCCTGACATTTTAGCTACTTTACCACCGCAAGCCGCAACAATTGGTCCTAATACAAGAGATGTTTTATCACCAACACCCCCAGTTGAATGCTTATCCACTTTAATTCCTTCAATTTTCGATAAATCGATAATATCTCCACTATATTCCATAGCTTGTGTAAGCATTGCCGTTTCTTTTGTAGTAAGTCCTTGAAAACAAATTGCCATTAATAATGCTGACATTTGATAATCAGGAATACTTCCATCAACATAACCATCTATAATAAATTGAATTTGTTGCTGATTGAATTCTCCATTATTCTTTTTATATTCTATTAAATCAACCATTCTCATTGCCATTTCCCCTTTATTTCAATCTAATCTTATTTTACTATAATTTATTTTATTTTGAAAACACTTTCATAACTTCGAGAGAATCTTTTCAATCATAGAAAGAAATTCTTCCATTTTTTGAGAAGAATTTCTCCTACAGACAATCCCATAAGGTAAAAAATAATCTTCTTTTAAAGAAGGATGGACATTCATCTAACATTCAAGCGATAATAAAAAATCTTGACATAGTACCAACCAAAAGAAAGTTAGGTATTGAAGCTATTCAAGAAGCTTATCAATTTGATTGTACTTTTTTTGATATGGCGGAAACTTATGGACATCGTGGTATTGAAGAAAGTAAAAACAAGTCTTTTAGTGCCAATTGGCGAAAAAAATAATTTTTGATAAAATGTACTTGGAGGTGAATTTATGAAAATCTTAGTATGTGCCCCATTACAAGAGGCCGAAAGTAAAAAAATCCAAGAATATTTTATAAATGATACTGTTCTTATTAAAAGAAGACCAACTCAAGAAGATATTGATCAAGTTGATGTCATTGTGGGAAATCCACATCTTGATTTAAATTTAAATCAAGAACATTTACAAGCTCTCTTACTTAATAGTGCAGGAAGCGATCAATATATTAAAGAAGGTATTTTAAATAAAACCACTAAACTTACTAATGCCAGTGGAAGTTATGGGATTGCCATTAGTGAACATGTTATTGGTATGATGATTACTTTCTGTAAAAGCTTAAAAACGTATGCTTTACAAATGAAAGAAGGAAATTGGCTTCCTTCAAAGCAAGGAAAAGAAATTTATCATAGTCGTGTTTGTATTGTTGGCTATGGTGATATTGGCTATGAAATTGCGAAAAGACTAAAAGCCTTTGATTGTCATATTACCGCTATTAAAAGAAGAGTCCAAAAGGAGCTTCCTTATGTTGATGAAGTCGCAACAATCAATGATTTAGATACAATTTTACCACAAAGCGATTTTGTGATTTTATCACTTCCACAAAGCAAAGAAACAATTCATATTTTTAACAGAGATAAATTATTAAAAATGAAAAAAGATGCTGTCTTAATCAATGTTGGTCGTGGAAGTGCCATCAGTAATAAAGATTTAATAGAAGTATTAAATCAAGGGCATCTTTATGGTGTTGGTTTAGATGTTGTGGAAGAAGAACCTTTACCTGCAACTTCACCTTTATGGAGCTATGATCGTGTTTTAATTACTCCTCATAGTTCAGGTGGTTTTGCTTGGCAAAGTGTTCGTAATTATTATACAGAGCTTGTTATTAGAAATATTGAACATTTAAAAAATCATGAAACTTTAGAAAATGAAGTTGATTTTCAAACAGGTCATCGAAAAGTTGTCACATATAAAAAATAGCGCCTCAGCGCTATTCAAACTTTTGATCAACTTCAAAAATATTATGCCCGTTAAGATAATCTTTTACCAGCATACGTTTCTTACCTTCTAATTGGAATTCAGTAATAATATAAACCCCATCTTGTACCTTTACACCAATAGCATCTTTAAAAATCTTCACGATTGTTCCAGGTTCTTGGTGTGCGTGATGTGTCATAGCATTTGGACAATTATGTACAAGCCCTTGATAGATTTTTACTGTTTTTCCTTGATACGTTGTATAAGCTCCAGGCCAAGGATTTAATCCTCTTACATGATTATAAACTTCTACTGCTGGCTTATTGAAATCAATTTTTTCTTGTTCTCTAGAAATAACAGGAGAATATGTTACTTTTGATTCATCTTGAGGAATGGATTCATTTGTCCCCTCAATAATAGCAGGCATTGCTTCAATAATCGCTTCAGCTCCTAAAATAGATAAACGATCATAAAGTTCTCCTACTGTTTCATCATTAGAAATAGGCGTTTCTTTTTGATAAATGATATTTCCTGCATCCATCTTTTTTACCATATACATAATTGTTACTCCTGTTTTTTCATCTCCATTTAAAATGGCATAATGAACAGGTGCTCCTCCACGATATTTTGGAAGTAATGACGCATGAACGTTAATACATCCAAGACGTGGGCAATCTAAAACTTCTTGTGGAATCATTTGTCCATAAGCAGCTGTAATAATTAAATCAGGTTGCATATTTATAATGGCTTGATAATCATCTTTGATACGTTGTGGTTGAAATACGGGTATATCATGTTCTAAGGCCACAACTTTAACTTCAGGCATTTTAAGTTCTTTTTTTCTTCCAACACGACGATCTGGTTGTGAAACAACTTGGACGATGTTGTAATCATGTTGAATTAAGTTTTTTAAAACAGCTTCAGAGAAAGTTGCTGTTCCCATAAATACGATTTTTAATTGATTCATTTTTTTCACTTCCTTCTATAAGATATTACTAATAAATTGAGAGATAAGCAAGACAATTGTTTGAATTATTTGGATACAAATTTGACTTATCTTTTTAACAATTAAAGAAAGTGTATTATCTTTTTGATTATCATAGAGACCTTCATCTGAATTAACTTCTTTTTGTTTTTGTACATTTTGTTCAAAAGCAACAATATTTTTAGAAACCATTTCATTTTGAATATAATGATTATTCAACAAACCATTCATACAAAATAATAATAAACCGACCATTGTAAAATCAATTAAAAGTTCTTTCATTGTAAATACTCCTTAATTACTTGAGACATCACTTCGATTGTATTTTGGACTTCTTCTTTCGTATTATTTTGTCCTCCAAATTCAATTAAAATCGTATGATCACAAATTCCTTGATTATAATGATTTTTCTTTACCATAATTCCTTTAGATAATCCTGGCACTTTCTCATTTGCCCTGTTAGAAAGTTCTGTAGATAATTGATTGACCATATCAAATTTTCCACTACTTTTTCCTACGACAAACAAAATCTTAGCATAACTTTTTTGATTATAAACCAGTGTAGAATATTTTTTATCAAGGCTATCTCGATGAAAATCAATGACTAAATCATATTGCCCATTTTCTCTTAAAGAATTTTCTAAATACATCTTTGAAACAACATAAGATTGATTATATGCAATTCGATGTATATTTTTATAGTTTTCAAAATCATTTTGTTCAACATCACAAAAATAACCTTCTTTTGTTAAACAATCCTTTAAATAACTTGCTCCCTCTTTTACATTATATCCAACATATTCTTCTCCTTGATGTGTATTATATAGATGAATTTTCTTACTTGAGGTAACTGGTACGCTTGTCTGCAAGGCTTCCGTTGTTGAAATTGCTTTAAAAACTTTCACATTTTGATGACTATAAGAAGGTAAATAGATAATCATTAAAACAATGATCATTATTTTGAAAATAATTTGAATAGATACTTTTATTTTCATAGGCGCTCTCCTTGTATGTATTCAAATATATGAAATAAATCAAGAATTATACCTTAAGTCATTTAAAGCCTTTGAAAGAATGGCACTTACCTTTTCTACCGTTTCGTCAATTTGTTTATCAGACATCACAAAATTACGATCAACTGGTGTCAGTATTTCATAAAGCAACGATTCTAATTCTTCTTGTTCAAGACTTCCTACATGCCCTAATAAATACTGTTGTTGACTTACAGAAAGCTCTCCTTCATATTTCTTTCTTTTACCAATCTTTAATTTATTTTTTATATCCAAAGCATCCCCAAAATAGTCTTTCATTAATTGAAAAACATCTCTTACAATGGAACTGGCATAAATCACTGTAGGAACACCAATTGCGATGACAGGACATCCTAAAGTTTCTTCTTGAATGGCCTGACGATGATTACCAATACCACTCCCTGGATGAATCCCAACATTATTAATTTGAATCACATGTCCTAATTTTTGATAATCTCTTGCACATAAAGCATCAATAGCGATCACTAAATCAATTTGAAACTGATCAACCATTGCTTGAATCACTTCAACTGTCTCAACTCCTGTTTGATACATCACACCTGGTGTCAATGATAAAATATCATAATAATGATTTTCTAACTTAAGACCATCATCTAAATAATGAGTCACACGAATGTCTCTTAAGGTACGTGGTCCAATGGCATCACTGGTTAAATAAGGATTTCCTAGTCCAATAATTAAAATACGGGGATAATCATTTTGATCTATCATCTCTTTTAAAAGTCGAGTCACATGTTGACTAATTGACATAAAAGATTCTTTAAAAAAAATTTCGATATACTTTCCCTTTTTCAAATAATCCGTATCTTCTAAAAATTCATAGGTTTCTATTGAAAAATTATCCATTTTTTCAATAAAGCGCTTATAATGTTTTCCTTCCTTTAATAATTCTAAAGATTCTTTCGCCAAATCACTATGTGTATTGTACTTATTCATATTCTCACCTTAAAAATTATTACCTTATTTCCAACAAATTACACAAAATTGTTGCAATTACTTGACTTTTTATATATAATGAAATGGCAAATTGCAAAGCGAGGTGAAAGATCATGGCAAATATGAAACAACAAATTAAACGTTATAAAAACGATAACAAAAAAAGAGCTAAAAACGCTTCTTATAAATCAGCTTTAAAAACTGCAATCAAAAACGTAAGAGCTGAAGTTGAAGCTGGAAATAAAGAAGCTGCTGAAAAAGCATTAGTAATCGCTTCTAGCAAATTAGATTCTTATGTAAACAAAGGAATCCATCATAAAAACTACGCTATTAGACAAAAATCTAAATTAGCTAAATTAGTTAACTCAATCTAATCATTGAAACCAGACAAATGTCTGGTTTTTTTGTTTATTCTTTCTTTTCTTGATTATAATGTTAATAGACTTTGAAATAAAATAAGAGTAAAATATTTTTACATTACAAGGAGATGTATTTATGGAAAGAAAAGATATAGAAGAAAAATATACTTGGGATCTTTCTAAAATTTATCAAGATCCTCAAGAGTTTTATCATGATATAGAAGTCAGTCAACAATTACTTGATGAATTGACTTCATTTCAAGGAAAGCTTACAGAAAGCATTGAAACGTTTCTACGTTTTTTATCAAAGCGTGACGAAATGTCCATGCTTGTAAGTAAAGCCTATTGCTTTGCGCATTTAAACTGCGATGTAGAACCTAAAAATCAAGAATATCAAAAGATGTTGGCAACAGTGATGTCACTCATTCAACAATCAAGTGTTAAACTTGTTTTTGTTGATAATGAAATCGTTGAAAATGATGAAACAGTAAGAGAATATTTAAAAGATGAACGTTTAAAATCTTATCGGTATTCTTTAGAAAATGCTTTAGCATTTAAACCTCATTTATTAGATAAAGAACAAGAAGAATTGGTTGCAAAAGTAGACAATATATCTGAATTAGCAGAACAAGTTTTTGATTCTTTACGCCTAGAATTTGAAGATGTTGAAGTCAATGGTCAAAAGAAAACATTAAATCAAGCGACACTTAATGAATTTTTAAAGAATAAAAATAGAGACGTTAGAAAACAAGCCTACCATCATTTCTTTAAAGAATATCAGCGTTTTGAAAATACTTTTGCTTCTACGCTTTCAGGGGTTATGAAAAAAGATGCTTTTTATAGTGATATCCGTCATTTTGATTCACCACTTGCAGCAAGTGTTTTTAATGATGATGTCCCTACTGATTTATTCTTTAAAATTTTAGATAAAGCAAATAATGAATATCGCTATTTATTCCATCGCTATAATCATTTAAAAAAAGAAATTCTTGGGCTAGATGAACTTTATAATTATGATTTATCAGTTCCTCTTGTAAAAAGTGTTTCTAAGAAATTTACAATTGAAGAATGTTTTGACATCATTAATCAAGCTTTAGCACCTTTTGGTAAAGATTATTTAGCTATTATTAATCGTGCTAAAGAGGAAAGATGGATCGATTACTATCCTACTGTTGGTAAACGTGGTGGCGCTTATAGTAGCGGAAGTTACCTAACACAACCTTATATTTTAATGAATTTCATTGGCGATTATAATTCTTTATCAACTATGATCCATGAATTAGGTCATAGTGTGCATACGTATTTATCAAGCCATAATCAAGATTATATTAATAGTAATTATCGTATCTTTGTCGCTGAAGTCGCTTCAACCGTTAATGAAACTTTACTTATCAACTATATGATGGATCATGCTTCATCTAAAGAAGAAAAAGCTTATTATATTTATGAACAATTAGAAAATTGTGTTGGTCTTATTTTTAGACAACCAATGTTTGCGGACTTTGAACACCGTCTTCATGAAATGGCTAAAAACAATGAACCCATGTCTTCTAAAATCATGACTGATCTTTATGCAAAATTGAATCAAGAATACTTTGGTGAAGATGTAAAAATGGATGAACTTGTAGGTTGGTCTTGTTATTATGTTCCTCATTTCTATTATGATTATTATGTTTATAAATATACTTTAGGAATGACTGTTGCTTTAGCTATCGTGAAACGTATATTAAATGGTGACACGCAACAAGTTGAACGTTATTTAAACTTCTTAAAATCAGGTGGAAAAGAATCTCCTGTTGACTTATTAAGTCATGCGGGTGTTGATCCTTTAGATGACGCTCTTTATGATGATGCTTTCCATTATTTTGAAGATTTGTTAAATGAATTTGAAAAGCTGGTAAAATAATTTATAATAGTATTAGGTGATAGAAATGAAAAGAGAACAAACAAGAGCGTTTCAAGTAGGAAATTTAACATTAGGTGGTAATAATCATGTCATTATTCAATCCATGACAAATACCAAAACTAAAAATGTAGAAGCAACCGTTAAACAAATTCAAGAATTGGAAGATGCCGGTTGTGAAATGGTTAGAATGGCTGTTTTTGACAAAGAAGATGCATATGCGATAGCAGATATTAAAAAACAAGTGCATATTCCTTTAGTTGCCGATATTCATTTTGACTATCGTTTAGCTTTGATTGCGATTGAATCAGGAATTGATAAAATTCGTATCAATCCTGGAAATATTGGAAGTATTGAAAAGGTAAAAGCCGTTGTTGAATCTTGTAAAGAACATCATATTCCTATTCGTATTGGTGTCAATAGTGGTTCTTTAGAAAAAGATATCTTAGAAAAATATGGTCGTCCTACTGCCAAAGGAATGATTGAAAGTGCAAAGAAACATATTGATATTTTGGAAAGTCTAGATTTCCATGATTATTGTATTTCTTTAAAATCTTCCGATACAATGCTTACAATTGAGGCCTATACACTTGCTAGTGAAACCTTTGATTGTCCCCTTCATTTAGGGGTTACAGAAGCAGGAACAAAACTTGGAGGAACAATTAAATCTTCTTTAGGTATTGGTACTTTATTATATCAAGGAATTGGAAATACGATTCGTGTTTCTTTAAGTGATCATCCTGTAGAAGAAATTAAAGTAGCAAAAACATTGCTTAAAGAATTGGGGCTAATTAAAAATGTTCCTACCCTTGTGTCTTGTCCAACTTGTGGAAGAATTCAATATGATTTGATTCCAGTCGCTAAAGAAATTGAAGATTTCTTAA
The DNA here is from genome assembly GCF_025566905.1 of [Clostridium] ammoniilyticum. Lineage (NCBI taxonomy): Bacteria > Bacillati > Bacillota > Erysipelotrichia > Erysipelotrichales > Coprobacillaceae > Faecalibacillus > [Clostridium] ammoniilyticum. Next base: position 340,512 of record NZ_JAOQJR010000001.1, on the reverse strand, counting down.
ATAATATCCATCAAGATATTACCGTAGCCATTATGGGTTGTGCAGTTAACGGTCCAGGTGAAGCCAAAAATGCCGATATTGGTATTGCAGGTGGTGTTAAAGAAGGATTATTGATCAAAAAAGGAAAAATTATTAAAAAAGTTAAACAAGAAGATATGGTACAAACGCTCAAAGATGAAATTTTAAAGATGGTTAATTCATAATAACCATCTTTTTTTCATATATATAACTATGGAGGCGTAAAACTATGGAAAATTTATTCATTGAACATTTTTTATCGTATGAAGATTTTAGAAGCAATAAGGAAATACAAGCATTAGAGCTAAATGAAGAAGATTTGAAGGCAATCTATCAAGTGATAGATCAAAACCGTTTTTTACTCTGTAGTGAACATTATTTACCTATTCTATTTCAATCAATTATGAAAAAAACTAGTGTTGCCACTAGTTTAAAATTGAAATCTTTGTTTCAAAATCATCATTCAATATTTCTAAATTCTTGATTTTTCAACATATCTATTTCTTCTTTATAAGGAGCTTTACCATCAATATAAGGTGTTTCTAAGATCTTAGGAACATCTTTTATTCTTTCATTATGAGCAATCCCATTTAAAATATCAAAACCAATCTCACCTAAGCCAAGATTTGCATGACGATCCTTATGAGCCCCTTTAACATTTTTAGAATCATTTAAATGAACAACAAGTAAACGATCTAAACCAATCACTTGATCAAATTCATCTAAGATTGCATCAAAATTTGATAAATCATAACCTGCATCGTGAATATGACACGTATCTAAACAAACACCTAATTTTTCAGGATAATCACAATGAGAAATCAAATAATTGATTTCTTCAAATGTCTTTCCTAACTCACTACCTTTTCCTGCCATTGTTTCTAAGGCAATCTTTCCTTGATAAGGTGTATCTTTTAATACTTCATTTAAACCTTTAATGATTTGTTGAAGACCTACTTCTTCTCCAGCTTTTACATGACTTCCAGGATGTAAAACAAGAATCGATGTCCCAATATCTTGACATCTTTGGAGTTCTTGTTTTAAGAAGTTAACAGCTAATTCAAAAGTTTCTTCTTTAACCGTGTTAGCAAGATTAATGATATAAGGTGCATGAACAACAACATTTTTTAAATCAATGTTATTTTCCTTCATTAAAGCTTTTGCCTCTTCCACCTTTAATTCACTAATGGCTTTTCTTCTCGTATTTTGTGGTGCACCTGTATAAAACATAAACGTATTAGCACCATAAGATAAAGCTTCTTTTACTGAACCTAAAAGCATGTCTTTTCCAGACATTGAGACATGACTACCAATTATCATTGCCTTCCTCCATACGTTTAGCGATTTGTGCTTGACGGGCACGTTCTTTCTTTTGACGACGGATATCATCACGAATCATCGCACGTTTTTGTTTACGTACAACTTGTTCAACTTGATATTTACGTTTCTTTTTATATCCTGGTTTCACTTTTTTAGGTTTACGGATAATCATTTGAACTTGTTTTTCAAGTTCAGTTTGTTGACGAATACGTTTTTTACGTTTTTCTCTTTGTCCTAAATCCACAAATTGTCCGTTTTTAAGTTGCATATTCTTAAATTCAATCCCTTTTCTTTCAAGAATTGCAATATTTTTTTCATCCGTTGTATCATACATACTATAACAAATACCTGTATAGTTTCCACGCCCTGAACGTCCACTTCGATGAATATAAAAATCAGGTTCTGTTGGAAATTGCATATTAATGACATGAGAAACACCATCAATATCAATTCCACGTGCAGCAATATCTGTCGCAACAATGTATTGATATTCATTGTTATTGATTTGTCGCATCATTTTCTTTCTTTCACGAGGTTCTAAATCTCCGTGAATTTCTCCAACTTTATAACCATCTTCTCTTAATTGTCGCGTAATCTTTGATACTTCTGTTCTTTTATTCGCGAAAATAATACAAATATAAGGATCAATTGTTGCCATGATCTTCTTTAAAACATCATAACGATCTTGATGCTTTGTTGCGAGTAAAATATGTTCAACATTGGCTGTTGTAGCAAGTTTACTATCGATTTCAATAGTAATTGGACTTTGCATATATTTCTTTAAAAATGGTCTTAGATTTTGTGGAATCGTTGCTGAGAAAACCATCATTTGTAGATCATCAGCCATTTTTCCTGCCACAGCATCAATATCTTCTAAATAACCAAATTCTAATGTCATATCTGCTTCATCGACTACAAAAGTTTTTGCTGTTGTAATTTGTAAAGCTTGCGCATCTAAAGATAAATCTTTGATACGTCCTGGTGTTCCAATAACCACGTGTGGTTGTGTTGAAAGTTTATTAACAGCTCTTTGACGGTCACTTCCTCCAACAATCAATGAAACACGTAATTCTGGTAAATATTTTGTAAATGTTTTAGCGTTATTAAATAATTGAGAAGCAAGTTCTCTTGTTGGTGCTGTAATAACAGCTTGCACACAATCTTTATTGACATCAATACGAGACATGATTGGTAATAAAAATGCATGTGATTTACCTGTCCCTGTTTGTGAAATCCCGATAATATCTCTATTTTTTAATACAAGGGGAATGACTTTTTCTTGTATTGGGGTTGGCTTTTTAAAACCTAACTCTTTAATTACTTGATTACAATATTCTTGTAATTTAAAATCTTGAAAAGTTGCCATAAAATCCTCCTTTTTTCTTTTTTTAGTCACGTTATTATACCATATTTTTGATACATTTCAACAAATATTATGGATGGATTTTTATAATTATTCTATAATATTCTTGTTGGAGGTGATTAGATGATCTTAAATACTGGTAATCGTACAGATATTCCTGCCTTTTTTAGTGACTGGTTTTTTAATCGTATTCAAGAAGGTTTTGTCTGTGTTCGTAATCCCTATTTCCCTCATCAAGTCACAAAATATATTTTAGATCCTCAAGTCATTGATATTATTTGTTTTTGTACTAAAAATCCTAAACCAATGCTTTCACGTCTAGATTTAATTAAAGACTATAAACAATTTTGGTTTGTAACAATCACCCCTTACAATCAAACGATTGAACCCTATGTTCCCAATAAAAATGAAATTATTCGTAGCTTCATTGAACTATCTAAAAAAATAGGAAGTCATTGTATTGGTTGGCGTTATGACCCTATCTTTTTAAATGATTATTATACCATTGAATATCATCTTCGAATCTTTGAAAAAATGTGTCAAAAACTAACTGGATATACTCATCAATGTGTCATTAGTTTTATCGATTTATATCAAAAAACAAAAAAGAATTTTAAAGAAGTTCAAGAAGTAAATCAAAAAGATCAGGTCTATCTTTGTCAAAAATTTGTAGAAATTGGAAAAAAATATAACTTTGAAATCTATACGTGTCACGAAAATGAAGCTTTAAAAACAACAGGTGTTTATACAAGTGGATGTATGAATCAACAAATTATTGAAAGAGCTCTAGGTCATTCATTAAAACTACCTAAAATAAATGAAGCTAGACAAGGATGCCGTTGTTTATTAAATAATGATATTGGCGTTTATAATACGTGTTTACATAGTTGCCTTTATTGTTATGCCAATTACGATCGTGTAACTGTTTTAAAAAATATTAAAAAGCATAATAAAAAGTCCCCTTTTTTAATTGGAGACTTTCAAAAAGACGATATTATTAAAGAAGCAAAACAGGTTTCTTATATTGATCGACAACTTTCCCTATTTTAAGGGATGTGCGTGGCGATAAGCAACACCTCTAGTAATACGTAATAAATTATCTTCTCCAGGAAATTTCAAAGGTACGACTGGATTTTCTTGATACATTTTCATTACATCTTCAATATCGACAATGATTTCATCAAATTTCATGAGTCCATACATTTTAGATGGAAGTAAATAAAGTGGTTTATCAATTGTTTGATTTTTTAAAGCTCTATCTAATTCTACCTTCAAATGTGGACATAAAATAACAACATCAAAACGGTCTAATTCTTTTAATCCTAAACCAAATGGTAAAAATTCAATACTGTATTTATCTTCTAAATTTTTTTCTTTAATTTCTTTTTTCATCCTTGTTGCAATAGCACTTGAAGAAAAGCCCCCACCACAACATAATAATATTCTAATCATTTAAACACCTCACTATTTGTGAGTATAACATACCCTCTATTTCAATGTAAGGGTTTTTATTTTTCTTTGTAATTTTTATCTTATCTTTTTAAGTTTCACTTTTTTATCTTTTTATCATATTTTATAGTAGGTGATTTTATGTATCCTTATCAAAACCCCAATTATTATTACTATCAACCTCAGATGTATCCTTATTTTCAAAGAATGCCTAAAAAATTTAATTTACAACATACTCTTCATACAACGATACGAGGTATTCAAATCGCAAATCAAGTTATTCCTATTATCTATCAAGTAAAACCATTAATTGATAATACCAAACAAGGTTTGACTTTATTAAAAGCAATGAATCATTTAAATGACATAGATTTTGATGAAATAGAAAAGGAATTAAAACCAATTTCTAAAGAAAACAATGAAATATTTGAAAATATGTTATAATCATCTTTGAGGTGATAAAAGATGTTAGTAAAAGGTATTGTTCCTAGAGGTTATTGTAAAGGCGTTGTTCGTGCAATTGAAATAGCTAAAAAACAAGCACACCAAACAACACCTGTTTATATTCTAGGAATGATTGTACATAATCAATATATTGTAAATGCCTTAGAAGATTTAGGAATTCAAACAATTGATATCAAAGGAAAAACACGATTAGAACTATTAGATGAAATCAATGAAGGAAAAGTCATTATTACTGCTCATGGAGCAAGTCAAAAAGTATTTGATAAAGCGAAAGAAAAAGGTTTAGAAGTAATTGATGCCTCTTGTTTAGATGTAATTAAAACTCATGATCTTATTCAAGATAAATTAAATGAAGGTTATGAAATTTTGTATATTGGTAAAAAGGGACATCCTGAAGCAGAAGGCGCAATTTCAATTGATGAAAAAAGAATTCATTTAATAACAAATAGAGATGATTTAAAAACAATAGATCCTACTAAAAAATATGTTATGACTAATCAAACAACAATGTCTCTTTATGATGTTTATGATTTATGCGAAAAAGCAAAAGAAATTTTACCTTTTGTAGAAATTGAAAAAGAAACATGCACAGCTACTAAAATACGTCAAGAAGCTATTAAAAACATTGAAGATGATGTTGATATTATCTTTATTGTGGGTGATCCTCATTCAAACAACACAAGAAAACTTGCAAGTATTGCTCATGATTATCATACATGTGATGTTTATATGATTGAAAGTATTGAAGATTTAGAAATTGAATGGTTAAAAAATAAAAGATACGCTGCTGTAAGCTCAGGAGCTTCTACACCAACATATCTTACAAATCAAGTAATTGATTATTTAAAACAATTTGATATCAATGATTCTAAAACATATCAAAAACCTATCATTGATAAAAATAAAATATTAAACCAAAAAGATGCCTAGGCATCTTTTTCTTGTGGTAACCATTGTACTTTGAAAAAATAAATAATAAAAATCAAACTACATACGACCCATGTTGTAGGCCATCCTAAAAAGACATAAACAATATCACTTGTTACTTTTGTAATTAAGAAAAGATAAATTTGTCTTAAGAAAACAAAAGAGAATATCATCACATACATTGGAACAGCTGAACGTCCAGCTCCACGTAAAACTCCATTGATAACTTGATTGATTGGTAAAACAATATAGAATGGTAAGAATGTTAACTGCATCAATCTTCCAGCATCAATCACATCTTTTTCTTGATTAAATAAAGCAATAAAATCACGACCAAAGAAATACATAATTACTACAAAACAAGCAATGGTAAGTGTTGCTAATGCTGTTGTAATATAAGCTCCTTTTTTTACACGGTCATACTGTTTAGCTCCTATATTTTGACCAACAAAAGTTGTAATAGCCATATTAAAAGCTTGTAAAGGTAAGTTAACAAAACCATCTATTTTAATCGTTACAGAATAACCTGCTATAACAGAGGCTCCATAAACATTAATATAAGATTGAACAATGACATTTGATAAAGAAACAATACTTTGTTGAAAACCTGTAGGTAAACCAATTTTTATAATTTTTAATAAAATTTCTTTGTCAAAACCAATTTCCTTTAAAATAACTTTATAATCATCCTCTGTTTTCATTAAAACATACATGACCATAATTGCTGAAATAGCTTGAGCAATTAAAGTCGCATATCCTGCACCAGCTACACCAAAATGAAAATATTTAACAAATAAAAAGTCTAGGATAATATTAACAACACTTGAAAAAATCAAAAAATAAAGCGGTCTTTTAGAATCTCCCACCGAACGTAAGATACCTGATCCCATATTATAGACCATTACAAAAATAAGACTCCAAAAATAAATAGATAAATACGTTGAAGCTTCAGAAAACACTTCACTAGGAACACCAATTGCTTTTAAAATTGGATCATTAAATAATAAACCAACAATCGTTAAAACAACTCCCATAACAAGAGTTAAAGCGATACTATTATGAATTGCTCTTTTCATTTTACAAGTATTACCAGCTCCAAAGAATTGAGCAATGACAACTCCTGCCCCTGTTGAAATGCCCATAAAAAAACCAATCAACATATTAATAATTGGTGTACTTGCACCAACTGCCGCTAAAGCAACTTTTCCAACATAATTTCCTACAACATAAGAATCGACTGCATTATAAAGTTGTTGAAATAAGTTACCTATTAATAAAGGAATTGAAAACAAAATAATTGCTTTGACAATACTTCCTTTTGTTAAATCCTGTGTATTTCCTTTCATACATTCACCTTCCATTTATAATTTTACTCTTATTTTATTGAAAACAAAAATATTTGCACGAAATGAAAAAAATTAATTTCAATACATTCTTTTCGCTATAATAAAATTAAGTTGGAGGTTAGTTATGAATAAAAAAATTATCTTTTTTGATGTTGATGGTACTCTCGTTGATGTTAGACCTGCAAGAGAATATGTACCAGAATCAACAATCAAAGCAGTAAGAGAAACAAGAAAAAAAGGGAATTTATGTTTTTTATGTACAGGAAGATCACTTGCTGAAATCTACCCACATATTTTAGATATCGGTTTTGATGGCATCATTGGTGCTGGTGGTGGCTTTGTAACCATTGGTGATGAAATGCTTTATCATAAAAAAGTATCTAACAAAGATGTACATCGTGTCGTTGATTTCTTTGAAGAAAATGATTATGACTACTATCTTGAAAGTAATGGTGGATTATTTGCTAGTGAAAATTTAGTATCTCGCTTAGAAATGATTACTTATGGCGATTTAGAAAATGACGAAAAGGCTAGAAAGAAAAAAGCTGAACAACCAAGTCACTTTATTACATCTTTAATAGAGGGAGAAAGTATGTATCGTAGTGATGTCAATAAAATTTGTTTTTTAGAAAATAAAGATATTCCTTTTCAAACAATTATAGATAACTTTTCTGATGCATTCAATGTTATTCATTGTACCGTTCCTTCTTTTGGAGATGACTCAGGAGAATTATCCGTTGTTGGTGTTAACAAGGCAAGCGCCATTGAAGCACTTATCAATCATTTAAACATTCCTCAAGAAAATACTTTTGCCTTTGGCGATGGCATGAATGACGCTGATATGTTAGAGTATTGCCATATCGGTATCGCTGTTGGTAACGCTAAAGAAGGTTTAAAAGCAATTGCTGATGAAGTATGTGATGATATTGCTGAAGATGGTATTTATAAAACCATGAAAAAATATCAACTTATATAAAAAAACATTGGCTTTTTTTCCAATGTTTTTTTTTAGAGTAAATGTGACATTAAAATGGTTGCAAGTCCTAAAAATGCAAAGAAGCCAAACATATCTGTACATGTTGTTACAAAAACCCCACTGGCAAGGGCTGGATCAACATGAAATCTATCTAAAATAACCGGTACAAAATAACCTGCAAGTGTGGCAACGATCATGTTACAAATCATGGCGAGTCCAGCTACAACACCAAACCATGGATTACCAGCAAAGAACCAAGCCCCTGCTGAAACTAATGCCCCAATGATAACACCATTTAAAATACCAAGTCCAATTTCTTTTAATAAAACTTTGCGAGCATTTTCTTTATCTAATTCTCCTAGTGATAAACCACGAACAACAATAGTTAAAGTTTGTGTTCCGGCATTACCACCCATTCCTGTAATAATCGGGCTAATCGTTGCAAGAGCAACAACTTTCGCAATTGTTCCTTCAAAAACACTAACAACACTTGAAGCCATAATTGCTGTAAAAAGATTGACAATCAACCAAGGAATACGGTTTTTAAAAGATTCTACAAGTGTTGAATCTAAACGTTCTTCAGAACCAACACCTCCTAATAAGTTCATGTCTTCTGTTGTTTCTTCTTCGATGACATCCATAACATCATCGATATCAATAACACCTAATAAATGATGTTGTTCATCTATAACAGGCATCAAAATATATCCATATTTACTAAAAGTCTTCGCAACTTCTTCTTGGTCTTCATAATAATAAACAGCTTTAACATTTTGATTTGTAATCTCAAGCATTTGTGTATCAAAGGTACTTGTAACGATATCACCTAAAGAAACAACCCCCTTTAATACATTATCTTTATCTACAACATAAAGATAATGTCTAGGTTCTTCTTCCGTTGTTTGCAAAAATAACAATGTTTCTTTGACTGTATTATTTGCATGAATATCTAAATATTCAGTTGTCATGATTCCCCCAGCAGTTTCTGGGTTATATTGTAATAACTGTTTGACATCTTCTTTATCGTCATCTTCCAATAACTCTAAAAAAGCATTTTTTTCATCTTCATCTTCGATTGATCCGATAACATCCGTAATAACGTCATGACTTACTTCATCTAAGATTTGTTTTTGTTTGTATTTTGAAAATAAATTCAACCATTCTAAGATAAGTTCTTCATCATCTTCTTCATCTAAAATATCACCAATAACTTCATTTGGTAAATGTTCTAAAATTTCTTTTGATGAATCTTCATCTTCATGTAAAATATCAAGGATATCTGCCGGGTGAATATTTTCTAAAACTTCTTTAATTATTTCTTTATTCCCATGAAGAATTAAATTTTTTAATTCTTCAGAAGTCATTTGTTTTATCATTTATTTTCCCCCTCTTATTTAAAGAGGAACTTTACCGACGGTGGTAAATGATCCTCACTATTACCATTGTGTCCACCGGATAACGGGTCTACTATCATTATTACCACCTCCACCTTGTTCATTTTATCATAATGTTCAAACTTTTAAAGAAAAAAATCATTTTTTACATAATAAAAAGATTGATTTTATAAAAAAAGAAGATAACATTTGGTATCTTCTTATTTAGAACACATATTTCTTTGATTTTCTTGATCATAATCAAACAAACCATCATTCTTTTCTTCAAGTGCTTTAATCATATGATAAGTATATTCATTATAAGGTGTAGGAATATGAAGCTCCTTCCCCATTTTAATCAACGCTCCAGAAAACATATCAATTTCACTATGACGTTTAGCATCTAAATCTTGCAATGTTGAATAACGAGCACTTGCTGGCACAGCACTTCCTCGCGACGAAGAAGAATCAGCTTTACTTAAATCAATTCCTTTAGCGTGTGCAATAGTTTCAAGTTCATGACGTAAACCATCTTGAATAAATTTCATATGTTCACTATCTCGATAACATCCTACTCCTGCACCTAAAATAGCTTGAGGTAAATTATTACAAATATTTAAACGAAATTTACTCCAAATTTCTTCTTGAATATATTCACTTGCACGAAAGTGGATTCCTGTATTTTCAAATAATGATACTATTGCTTGTACACGTTTGCTTTGACAATGTGCTTGTAATTCTCCAAAAATAATTCCAATAGTTGTTTCAGGATCAAAACGATAACCATTTTCTTTACGTGAAGCAATCTTAATTAAAGATGGCATAAGATGTTCTTTTCCAATGGCTTCTCCAATGATTTCTTCACTATCTACGCCATTCATTAAAGACATGACAATTGTATGATCATCAACAATCGTTTGAATAGATTTTAAGGCATCTTTTAAAGCACAATATTTTAAAGAAACAATCAGTAAATCCACTCCATGTGCTTCTGTCGGTGACCATACTTCAGGATAATACATTTGATCATTGATCAAACATCCCTTTTGTAGACGTTTAGCACGTTCCCCTTCGCCAATAACACCTAATTTTACTTTTTTATCTAGTCCCCAAATAATATATGAACCTACTGCTCCAGCACCTAAAACAGCAACTGTTTTTATTTCCATTTTTCATCCCCCATTTATTTTTCTATATTGTAGCACAAAATTTATAAGTTAAAAATGTGTACTGCAATATTGAAATAAACAAGAATAGAACATGTATCTACAATTGTTGTAATAAGTGGTGAAGCCATAATTGCTGGATCTAAACCAATTTGATTGGCAACTAAAGGAAGAATACAACCAATTAATTTAGATAAAATAACTGTTACAATTAAAGATAAAGCAATCACAAAAGCAATATTAAGGTCTTGATACATCACATAAATTCTAAGTCCATTCGCAATTGCTAAAATCACCCCTACTACTAATGCAATTCTAAATTCTTTAAACATCACTTTAAAAATTTTTTTAAAACGAATTTCATTTAAAGCAATCCCTCTAATAATTAAAGTAGAACTTTGAGAGCCACAATTTCCTCCCGTATCCATTAACATAGGAATAAATGAGACTAATAAAGGAACTGCTTGAAAAGCATTTTCATATCTTGTAATAATACTTCCTGTAAGCGTTGCAGAAAACATCAATACAAGTAACCAAATAATACGATGTTTAGCATGTTCAAAAACAGATGTTTCAAAATAACTTTTATCATGTGGTTCTACAGCAGCCATTTTAGAAATATCTTCACTTGTTTCATCGACCATAACATCCATGACATCATCAACTGTTACAATTCCTACAAGCATTTTTTCATCATCTAAAACAGGTAAAACAACTAAATCATATTTTCTAAAAATATTAACAACTTCTTCTTGATCTGTATGAGTATAAACATATTGAAAATCTTCTTTCATAATTTCCTCAATACTTTTATTTTCATCATTTAATAAAATATCTTTCGTCGAAACAATTCCTATTAATTTTTTATCTTGACAAACATAACTTGTATAAATGCTTTTACAATGATTTCCATTTTGTTTAATATAATTTAAAGCATCTTCAAGTTGAGTTTCTTTCTTTAAAGAAAGAAATTCAGTAGTCATAATTGTTCCAGCACTATCTTTAGGATAACTCAAAAGTTGATTGATGACTTGTCTTTGATTTTCATCAACATGTTTTAAAAGTCTTGTTACTAAATTTGCAGGTAATTCTTCGATTAAATCTACAAGATCATCCATATATTGATTTTCAATCAATGATTCTAACTCTTTTTCACTAAACAATTCTACAAGTTGACTTTGCGTTTTAATATCCATATTTGAAAATACTTGTGCTGCTTTCTTTTTAGAAAGTAAACGAAAAGCAATAGCACAATCATCAATTTCTATTTGTTGTAAAAGATAAGCTATATCGACAGTATTGTTTTCCATTAATAAAGTATGTAATTGTTTGTATTGTTTTGTATTTAATAATTCTAGCATTAATTCTTTTTTCATTTTTATATTTCCTCCTTCTTTGAATTTGCCTTTGACAACCCTCGTCCATATAACTCACCTCCTCACAAAAAAACATCGCTGCTTGAGCGATGTTCTATTCTTCATTTCATCCGTTCAAGCTTTAGTATCACAGGGCATATCAATTACATTAAACAAAGCCTTTGCGACTTTATCTGCTAACCAGCGCATTGTGTCTCCACAATTTTGCGGCAGTAATCTTAGGATATCCAAATCCCTGCGGTAACCTCACCTACCGTTGTTTATTCAATTCATGTTCATTATATTTATTAAAATACACTTGTCAATAAAAATTTATCTTTCTCTTTTGATTTTAATACTTGCAGCAACAATAAGTCCTATTCCCGTCATTAGTCCTAATGCTAGATCAATAAAATCCATTTGCCTTTGTAAACCTATCCATTTACCTAGCTATATTGTTACTAATAAAAAACCTAATATTAGTACCAAATACCAACCCTTTTTATTCATAAGTATCTCCTTAAATTAGAATAATGATCTAATAATTATTGATTATTTAATTCTTCTAAGCATAAATTTTGATTATGCATCTTTTGCGCATTTTCTTTGCCAACATATCTAAAAATATTACAACTTTCTTTTTGTGTAATTGTTACTTTATCACTTGGATACCTTAAAACATATCCATATTCATAACTATGTTCTAAAAGCCATTGATAAACATCTGTTGAAACAAATTCAACATCTTTTATCCCATTTACTTTTAAAGAAACAGATGTTCCTAATTGAAATTCACTATATCCAGCTTGTGACGTATTTTCTTCTAAATTTAAAACATCATAGCTTTTATAAGCACTTGTCACTAAAAATCTTTTTTTAGTATTTTTATATAAATCATCATACATTTGTTTTAAAGCATTATAAGCTTCTTCATTTAAATACATGGAATAAGATAATCTTGAAATATTTTCAATCATTGTCATATGTTTAGATTCATAACCACCAATAAAAGTTGTATCATCAATTACTTGAGACATTGTATCTATTTTATATAGTCGAGAAGCATTCGCTTTTAATTCTGTATTCATCAAAATATAAAGACCTTGTGCATCATACGTACTTACCATTTCTTTAAAGAGCTTATATGTATCATCTTTTTCATTTTCTAAAGTATTTACATAATTATTTGTAAGTATAATATAACTATAATCATCATCACTATAAAGTGTCCTTAACAATTGATAATAACGTACATTATCAAAATCAAAATACGTACTTTTTTGATAAGCATAAAATAAATCATTTTTAATTAGTGTTTTAAAATATGTATCTGTTTGCGTTCCAAATTCTACTGTAAGACGATCAACAACACTATTGACATCATTAATTAAATTTTCTAATGAATCATATTTTTTAGCTTCTTTTAACTCATTATAATATTGATAATATTGTAAATGAAATTGATCATATATAATATAATCAATAAACTCATCTACTGATATTCCATGATCAATTAAATAATCCTGTTCTTCTTTATCTAAATACTTTTCTATTAAAGATCGATTATCATTATCTATACCATTTACTCGATAAAAACGATCATATTTCATATTTAATGATGTAAAAGCAAATAGAAAACATAAGGTTGCTAGAACATAAAGATGCCAGCTTTTTAATTTCATCTTCATCACCATCCCTATTATATAGAATTATAGAAAAAAAATAAAGGAATTAGCTAAAGCTGTAATTCCTTTAACCTAATCAATTCAAATACTGCTTGTATACGCGATTTTACACCTAATTTTTGAATTACATTTGATATATGATTTCTCACTGTTTTTTCACTAATATTTAACTTTCTAGCAATATCTTTTGTAGAATAATTCTTGACTAATAAATGAAATATTTCTTTTTCTCTTGGGGTTAATATAATATTCATAGTCCACTTCCTTAATAGTAGTATATGAAAATTATATTATTTGGTGTTTTGTAAAACAGTAAATAAATTTTTTGCCACTTCTTTAGGTAAGACTTCTTCTAATTGTTCAAGCGTCGCTTCTTTTAATTTTTTAACAGAACCAAAATGTTTTAATAATTCTTTTTTACGTTTTGGTCCAATACCTTCAACATCATCTAAAATAGACTGAAATAAAGATTTAGAACGAACATTTTTATGAAATGAAATCGCATAGCGATGGACTTCATCTTGCATACGTGTTAGTAAAAAGAAAAGTTCACTTTTTTTATCAATACTAATTTCATTAAAGTCACTATCAATTAAAACAGCAGTTGAATGATGATCATCTTTGGCTAGCCCACATACTTTAATACCAATATTTAAGCTATCAATGACTTCTTTTGCAACTTTAATCTGTCCTTTACCACCATCAACAATAATCAAGTCTGGTTTTTTTAATCCTTCTACAAGTACTCGATAATATCGACGATAAATAACTTCTTTCATACTACCGTAATCATCTGGTCCTTCAACTGTTTTGATTTTAAATTTACGATAATCTTTTTTAGAAGGTACCCCATCAACAAAGCAAACCATTCCTGCAACTGCATAAGCTCCTTGGATATTAGAGTTATCAAACAATTCAATTCTTCTAGGAGTAACCATATTTAATTTTTCTCCCAATTGTTTAATAGCACCTACCGTTGCCTTTTGATTCTTTTCAATCAATAAAAATTTCTTTTCTAAAGCTTCTTTTGCATTATTTGTTGCCATTTCTACAAGTTTTGCTTTTTGACCTTTTTGAGGTTTAATGATCTTGCATTCAACTATTTCTTCTAACAAAGTTGTATCAATATCCTCTGGTAATAGAATCTCTTTAGGATATGTATTTTCTTGATAAAAACCAACAATAAATTGTGTAATTTGTTCATGGACATCTTGTAAAGGTACTAGATTTAAATCTCTTGCAAGTAATTTTCCATTTCTCATAAAGAAAAGTTGTAAAGAAAGATACCCTTTATCTTGATAATAGCCAAAAATATCTCGATCAATTTGATCGGCAAATTGAACATGTTGTTTACTTGTAACATGATTGATATGCTGAATCAAATCACGGTATTCTTTTGCAAGTTCAAAATTTAAACTTTCTGAAGCTCGCATCATTTTATTTTGTAAATCATCGATGATTTCTTTGGTATCTCCTTGAATAAACTGTGTAATTTGTTTGGTTATTTTTTTATATTCTTCTTCATCTACTTCATTGACACATGGCCCTAAACATTGATTCAATTGATAGTAAAGGCATGTTTTTTTTGGAATATGATTACATTTTCTTAGAGGATACAGACGATTTAATAATTTAAATGTTTCTCTAGCTGCTGTACCATCTGGAAAAGGGCCAAAGTGTTTATGTTTTTTATCCTTAGCGTTTCGAACGATTTTCAATCGTGGGTGTCTTTCTTTTGTTAATTGGATATATGGATAATATTTATTATCCATAAAACTAATATTGTATTTAGGTGCATAATCTTTAATTAGATTGATTTCTAATAAAAGGGCTTCCTTTTCACTATCTGTCACAATATATTCAAAATCAACAATTTCTTGAACAAGCTTTGTTGTTTTATAATTATGACTTCCTGCAAAATAAGAAGAAACCCTATTTTTTAATTTTTTTGCTTTTCCAACATAAATCACCGTACCATCTTTATCTTTCATTAAATAACAGCCTGGTTGCATTGGTAAAAGTGATAGCTTATCTTTAATATATTGAAGATCCATTATTCAAAATATACCACTGTTGCACCTAATCCACCTTCATTTGGTCCACCATCTTGATAAGATTTTACATATTTATTTTTATCCAATAACTTTCGAACACCTTTTCTTAAAACACCTGTTCCCATTCCATGGATAATTCGTACTGTTGAATAATTTGATACGAGTGCTCCATCAATAAATTTATCTACTGCATTCATTGCTTCTTCATAACGCATACCAATAATATTAAGTTCATAACTTTGTTTATTAGCTCTTCGTAATGAACGGATATTAGATGTTTCTTTCTTTTCTGGAACTTTTTCATGCATAAATTGAACTTCTGTTTTTTTAGCATTCAATTTTAAACCACCCATTGAGATCGTCAACATTCCTTTTTTATTGATGTCAACAACTTCTCCTTGTCGATTAACAGATAATACTTTAACAATATCACCTATTTTATAATCATGATCTTCATGATTTTCAACTTGTTTCTTTTGATGTTTTAAATCACCTAATTGTTTTTTAGCTTGAATAACTTGATGCGGCTTAATTTGTCCTTGTAATTCTTTTAAAATTTCATCTGCTTTATTTTGTGCTTCTTCAAGAATCTTATTCGCATCACTTTGAGCCTCTTCAATCATTTTTTCTTTTTTAGATTGATAATTATCAATCAATTGTTGATAATGCTTTTCTTTATCTGCTGTTTCTTTTTGTAATTTTTCAAGAGCTTCTTTTTCTTGTAAAACAGCTGATAATTCTGATTGTAATTTTTCTAATAACTTTTGTGATGTTGTCATACTTTCATCTTTGATGATGAAAGCATGTTGAATAATGTCTTGATTTAAACCTAAATGTTTTGAAATTTCAATAGCATAAGAATTTCCTACGCTACCATCCAATAAACGATAAGTAGGTTGCATTTTTTCTTGATCAAATTCAACCGAAGCAATTTTAATATAATCTGATTCTTTCGCAAATTCTTTTAATGCACTATAGTGAGTAGAAGCTAAAATATAAGCACCTTTTTTATGTAAATAAGTTAAAATAGCTTCTGCTAAACTTTCACCTTCTTTAGGATCAGTTCCTGAACAAATTTCATCAATTATAACCAAACTATTTTTTGTCGCATGTTGCGTAATAAAAACCAATCTTTTCATATGTGATGAAAAAGTAGAAAGCGATTGTTCAATAGATTGTTTATCTCCTACATCTACAAAAACATCATCAAATAATGGAAGTTTCGCTTGAGTGACAGGAATTGGAAGTCCACAAATAGCCATTAAAGAAAGTAAACCCGCTGTTTTTAAAGCAACTGTTTTACCTCCTGTGTTACTTCCACTAATGAGTAAAATATCTTGTGGTTTCTTTAAAACAATATCATTAGCAACAACTTCTTTTTGATCAATCAAAGGATGTCTCGCTTTAAGTAACTCAATTTCCTGACAATTTTCATCAACAACTGGCATCACCATATCTAACTTTTTGCCATATTCACTAATAGCAAAAACAGCATCCATTTCTATCATGATTTCTAAATCTTCATTTAAAACACGATCATAACTTCTTACCTTTTTTGTTAGTTCTAATAAAATACGATGAATTTCTAGTTGTTCATCTTGTTTAATTTGTGAAAGTTGATTGTTGTAAGAAACAATTTCTTCTGGTTCTACATATGTTGTTCTTCCTGAAGAAGAATGTCCATGATGAATTCCCTTGATTTGAGTTTTATAAGAAACATTGACGGGTAAAACAAAATGATCATTTCTTGTTGAAATAACATCATGAGATAAATAATCTTTATTTCGTGCTCTTAATGCTTCAATTTTCTTTCTCATATTGGCTTCAATCGCTGAAATTTGTCTTCTTAAACGATAAAGCTCATGACTTGCATGATCATAAATATTTCCACTTGGATCGACGCATTTTAAAATTTCATTATATAAATCTTTAGGTAAATAAAGTAATGAAAGTATTTCAAGTAAATGACTTTGTTCAATTTCTTGATCCAAATAAGCTTGTACCTCTTGTACATTTTTTAATATTTGTACGATTTTTAATAAATCTTGAGGATAACAAACACCACCTTTTTGTGCTTTTTGAAGTATTTCTTTAATATCTTCATAAGGGGCTAAAGGAATACGTCCATAAGCATAGATGATTTTCATAGCACTTGAAATATCATCTTGATAGAGTTTTAAATCATCTATATCTTGAAAAGGCTGTATTTGATCAATTCGCTTTTTAGCCATTTCACTAAAACAATAGTTTTTAATATAATCTTGAATAAATGAAAACTCCAATGTTCGATAACTCTTTTTCATTTCTAATGTCCTTTCGTTAAAAGATTGATATCAATATCATAATTTTGACATAAAGAAGATATTCTTTGATAATCTTCTTGATCTACTGTTTGTAAATCTATTTCACTATAATAGTTATAAATAAAATCTTTTATTGTTTCATCATCTAACCATTTATTTTGACTTGCTTCTTCTATAAAATTTGTCACCATAGATACTTGTTTTTCATCAGATAAAGAAACATCTAGATGTGTTAATTGATTTAAATCTTTAAAATCAGCAATAGATGAAAAATAATGAGGCATGGTATCAATTATAAAAGAGCCTATATACGTTTGTTCAATTGTTTCTTTTCCTTGATTGATAAAAGGAATAAAAATCATTGAAAGAACAAAATATACAATAATGATTCCTTCAATAATTGATAAAATCAAACCTAATAAATGATCTAATAATTTTGTCATTTTTAATAAAGAAACAATTTTCTTTAAAAACGGTTTTAATAAAACACCAATTCCCTTTAAAATGAAATAACCAACAATAAATAAAATAACAGCAACTAACAATTGATTTACCTTTATACCAATTGGTTCTAATAAACCTTCTAATTGATAAAGTGTAATCAATTTAGATAAAGGAAAAGAAAAATTAATTGTTAGAAAATAAGCTATAAAAAGACTAAAAAAGTCATAAAGTCGAATAATGAATCCTTTTAGATAACCAATAAATGTATATATAATAAGGAATAGACCTATAATTATATCGATTATGTAGGGATTATTTAATAAAGCCATAAATACCTCCTTGCAATTATTGTATCAAAACAAAAATATAGTGTCAAAATTTGAAAAATATGCTATAATTAGTATATATGGTAGGAGGAAAGAAATGACATGAATGTAGCAAATAATAACAAACCAATGAATATTATGGATATGCATGTTGAAAACTATGCCCCTTTAAGTGATGGTGGTCCATCAAACCAAGAAAAACAATATTATCCTTATTCTCACATTGGTTGTGATGAAACAGGATCAGGTGATTTTTTTGGACCATTATGTGTTGTTGCATGCTATATCGATGAACGTGATTATGATTGGTTAACGAGCTTAAATGTTCGTGATCCTAAACTCATGACACCTCAAGAAGTTATTGAAATTGCTAGAGAGATCAAAGATCGACTTGTTTATAGTTTGTTGATTCTTGATAATTCTCACTACAATCAAATGGCAGCTGCTGGTAATAATCTAGCAAACATTAAAGCAAAACTTTATAATCAAGCCGTTACAAATGTAATGCAAAAAGTTGCAATGAAAGTTGATAAAAAAGTCGTAAATCAATTTGTTTCACCTAAAACGTATTATAATTATTTAAAGAGTGAAGTAATCGTTGTTAAGGATTTATCTTTTGAACAAAAAGGAGAAGAACAATACTTTGCAATTATGTGTTCGTCTATTCTTTCAAAATATGCCTTTTACCAATATTTTAATAACATGTCTAGAAGCTTGAAAGTGAAATTGCCTCGTGGTAATACAAGCTCAGTTGTCGATCATGTTGCTGTAAGTATTGCTAAAAAGTATGGTAAAAAAATGTTACTTAAAGTAACAAAAACTAATATGACTAATTATAAGCGTATTAAAGATGTAATTTAAGGTCTTCCAAAGAAGACCTTTTTATTTTATAAACTATTTAATTCAAATGCTGGAATTTTTGTGTATTTGACACCCGCGGCATCTAACATACGTTTTGCAGCACGATCACTGTCTGTTCCATTATATTTATCATCTTCATAAATAATTTCTTTAATACCACTTTGAATAATGGCTTTCACACATTCATGACATGGGAATAAAGAAACATAGATCGTACATCCTTGTAAATGAGAAATACTATTTAAGATGGCATTCAATTCTGCATGAACAACATAAGGATATTTTGTATCATACAAATCTCCTTCTCTTGCTGCCCATGGAAACTGATCATCTTCGCATCCCCATGGAAGTCCATTATATCCTACTCCTACGATCTTATTTTCTGGAGAAACAATACACGCTCCTACTTGTGTATTAGGATCTTTTGAACGATAAGATGAAAGCTTAGCAACTCCCATAAAATATTGTTGCCAACTAATAATCTTTTTAGACATTTTATTCTCCTTTCAATTCATCAAGTTTTGCTTGAAAATAATCAGGTAAAGGACATTCAAACTCTAAATATTCACCTGTAGTAGGATGAATAAATCCTAATTTTTTAGCATGTAAGAATTGTCCATGACTTTGATCATCTTTTTTCTTTCCATACTTAGGATCTCCATAAACTGGATAACCAATATAAGACATATGCACCCTAATTTGATGCGTTCTTCCTGTTTCAAGTCGACATTCAATTAAAGACATATCATCATATCTTTCTAATACTGTAAAATTAGTAATTGCTTCTTTACTGTTATTTTTTGTGACAGCCATTTTTTGACGATCATTGACATCTCTACCAATTGGTGCATTGACTTTACCATGAACATGTGGAATAACACCATGAACTAAAGCCACATAACGACGTGTAACACTATGTTCTTTTAACTGTTCACTCAATGATTTATGAGCTTTATCATTTTTTGCTACCATTAATAAACCACTTGTTTCTTTATCTATACGATGAACAATACCAGGACGATTCACACCATTGATTCCTGATAAATCTTTACAATGATAAAGTAAAGCATTTACTAAAGTACCACTATAAATTCCCACACTTGGATGAACGATCATCCCTGAAGGTTTATTGACAACGATAACATCTTGATCTTCATAAACGATATCTAAAGGAATATCTTCTGGTAAAACATCCATCTCCTTATTATCAGGAATCGTGATTTCAATAGCATCATTCATTTTAATTTTATAACTTGCTTTTTCAATTTTTCCATTTACAAGAACATGCCCTTCTTTAATATATTCTTGAATAAGTGTTCTTGATAAATCAGAAATTGAATTCATAATAAACTTATCTAAACGTACATTTTCTTCATTAATCTCTAATTTTCTTTTTTCCATTAATATAATCCTCAAATATAATCTCTAAAATAATCAATCCTACTCCTATTACTACTGCCATATCAGCAATATTAAAAATAGGAAAATCATAACCAAAAATAATAAAATCAATAAAATCTCTAACATATCCAAAATAAAGACGATCTGTTAGATTTCCAACAAGACCTGCAAAAGTTAAAACAATTCCATAACGTGTTAATCTTTGAGCTTTGGTTGTCTTACTAAAGTAATAAAACATAAAAATTGCTGCAGCAAGCGAAACAACTACAAACAAACTAATATGTCCTGATAACATTCCCCAAGCTGCTCCTTGATTATGCGAATATGTATAATAAAAGAAATTATCAATAATCGCTTGCGATTGCCCTAGCATCATCGAAGAAGACACTAATATTTTTGTAAGTTGATCTCCAATAACAACCACCAAAAAAGTAACAATATATAAAACCCAATTTTTCTTACTTATATTTTTCATCTAATCACCAAGGACATTATACAATAAAGCTTTTTAAAATCCTAGTATGACTTTTTTAAATATGTAGTATTTAAAACCATTTCAAATAGTTTATATTGCAAAAAAATATGATAATCTATAAAATAAATATGAGGTGAAATTATGAATAAAGAAACACTAGAAACTCTTGTTGAAAAAGAAAGTCAAAAAAGTTCTATTACATCTAAAGATATTCCTGATTTAGATCTCTATATGGATCAAATTATGACTCTTTTTGAAACTCATCTAGCAAATCATAAAAAAAATGAAGATGATAAATTACTTACTAAAACCATGATCAATAATTATTCCAAAGCAAAAGTCATTACGCCTGTAAAAGGAAAAAAATACACTAAGGAACAAATCATTCAAATGTTGATCATCTATCAATTAAAAAATAATCTTTCCATTCAGGAAATTAAAGATCTATTGACACCTATTTATGAAAATAACGATGATTTATCAAATCTTTATGATCATTTTATAGATATTAAACACTCTTTAAATTTCCAACTTCAAAAAATGATTCAAAAAATAATGGATGATTATCAATTAAAAATTGAAAACTATCAAGATTTATTTTTATTGGTGGCTATTTTATCTTCATTAAGTCATTCGCTAACAAATATTGCGGAAATGCTTATTGAAACGAAAGAGATATAGTTTAAAACAATAGCCAACTTTTATTTTTTCTTCGTTTACTATCTATTTATTTTTCTATATAATGTATAAAAAAAGCGAGGTACTATATGAAAATTAATGAATTATTAAAGAAAAGACCAACATTGTCTTTTGAAATATTCCCACCAAAAAATAATGAAAATGATATCACATCTATTTATGCAACCATTGATGAACTAGCAAAAATGAATCCTGATTTCATTTCTGTCACTTATGGAGCTAATGGTTCTACATCTAAAAATACATGTAAGATTGCCTCAACCATTAAAAATAAATATGGTATTGAATCTGTAGCTCATTTAACATGTATGAATAATACAAAGGATGAAATCAAAGAAATTCTAGAAGAACTTAAAGAAAATGATATTGAAAATGTCCTTTCTTTACGTGGTGACTATCCTAAAGATGGTGATGGTATTAATCATGGTGATTTTAAATATGCCAGTGAATTAAATGAATTCATTGAAGAAAACTTTCCTAATGATTTTTGTTTATCTGGTGGATGTTATCCAGAAACACATTATGAAGCTATAAACTTTGAAGAAGATCTTTTAAACCTAAAGAAAAAAGTCGATGCTGGAGCTAAATATCTTGTTACTCAAATTTTTTATGACAATCAATATTATTATCGTCTAGTCAGAGAAGCAAGAAAAATTGGAATTCATGTCCCTATTCTTGCAGGAATTATGCCTGCTCATAATCCAAAACAGTTAAAAAATATCGCAAAAATGTCAAATTGTTCTGTTCCGTTTGATTTAGCAGCTATGATCGATCGTTTTGCTGGAAATCCTAAAGCGGGAAGGGAAGTTGGTTTACACTATGCAACTTATCAAATCATCGATTTAATGACTCATGGTGTAGATGGAATACATATTTATACAATGAATAAACCAGAGATTGCAAAAGAAATTTTAAAAAGAACAGAATATATTCGTGATGAATTTTTCAAAGATTAAAGAAAATGCTTTAAAGTATTTAGGATATCATCATCAAATACTTGATGAAAAAATGAATGTTTTGATTGATGAATGCATAGAGGAAATTGAAAAAATGAGTTCTTTTAGAGCAACTTATCGTAAATTTCCTCTTTCTTTTCATCCTTTAAGAATTGATGAAATTTCTTTAAATCTCGATTATCCAGACTTGAATAATTTATTTCAAAATTGTCATGATGTTGTTATTATTGGCTGTACTTTAGGCCTGCAAGTTGAAAAAAGATCTCATTATTATAGTCATATTGACATGACCAAAGCGACGATTTTTGATGCCGTTGCAAGTAGTTTTTTAGAAGTGCAATGTAATGAATATGAAAATGAACAACTGATTGGTAAAAGAACGTTTCGTTTTTGTCCAGGTTATGGTCGTGTCCCTATTGAACTCAATAAAGAGCTTGCATTCATTATCGAAAGTTCTAAAAAAATTGGTTTGACGGTTCAAGAAAGTAATATTTTATTACCTCAAAAATCAATGATTGGTTTGATTGGTTTAGGTGATAATAGAAAAGAAAAAACATGTCAGAATTGTTTACATATAAAAGATTGTAATTTTAGAAAGAGAGGTCAAACATGTTACGCGAAAGATTAAATAAAGATCTTCTTATTTTTGATGGTGGTTTTGGTTCACAACTTCAAGAACTAGGAATGAAGGCTGGAGAAATTCCAGAATATTATAATATTGAACATCCTGAAATGATTATTGATATCCATCATCGTTATTTAAAAGCAGGAGCTGATTTTATTACAACCAATACATTTGGCGCAAATCCCCTTAAATTAGAACAACATAAATATAGTTATCAAGAAGTGATTTTAGCGGCTATTCAAAATGCAAAAGAAGCTAAAAAAATCAAACCTGATGCTTATATTGCTTTAGATATTGGACCTATTGGTAAACTTATGGAACCGATGGGAACTTTAACTTTTGATGAAGTTTATCAAAGCGTTAAACAAATGGTAGAACTTGTAAAAGAGGATATTGATGTTGTTTTATTTGAAACAATGACAGATATTTATGAATTAAAAGCAAGTATTTTAGCCGTTAAAGAATGTAGTGATCTTCCTGTTTTTGCGACGATGACCTTTGAAACAAATGGTCGTAGTTTATCAGGATGTGATCCTCTTACAATGGTCAATGTCTTAGAAGGATTAAAAGTGGACGCTTTAGGGATCAACTGTTCTTTAGGACCAAATGAAATGGCTCCAATTATTGAAAGCATTTTAGAAAGTACCTCTTTTCCTGTTATGATTCAACCAAATGCAGGTCTTCCTCTTTTAGAAGATGGACAAACCGTTTATCCAATGAAAGCAGATGAATTTATTGAGGCAATCGTTCCTCTTGTCAAAAAAGGAATCGCTATCGTTGGTGGATGTTGTGGAACAACCCCTGAATTTATTCAAAAATTAAAAGAAAACTGCCCAACAACAGTGACTCCAAGAGAAGTTTCTTTGTTGACACGTGTCTCTTCAGGAACAACAACTGTTGAATTTGGAAAACATGTTGTTGTTTGTGGAGAAAGATTAAATCCAACAGGAAAGAAAAAATTAAAAGCTGCTTTAAAAGAAGAACGTTATGATGAACTTGTTGTAGAAGCCATCAAACAAGAACAAGCAGGAGCTCATGTTTTAGATGTCAATGTCGGTTTACCTGGTATTGATGAACCAAAAGTGATGAAGCATGTTATTAAATTATTACAAGAAGTTATTCAACTTCCTTTACAAATTGATAGTTCTAATTTCCAAGCAATTGAAGAAGCTTGTCGTTATTATAATGGAAAACCACTTATTAACTCTGTCAACGGTAAAGATGAAACTATGGAAGCCGTCTTCCCTGTTGTAAAAAAATATGGTGGTGTTGTCATTGGTTTAGCCTTAGATGAAAATGGCATTCCTCCAAAAGCTGAGCAAAGATTTGAAATCGCTAAAAAAATCATTAATAAAGCAAAAGAATATGGCATTGATAAAAAAGACATTATTATTGACTGTCTTGTTTTAACCGCTTCTGCCCAACAAAAAGAAGTTATGGAAACAGTCAAAGCTGTTTCTATGGTTAAAACATTGGGTGTCCATACTGTTTTAGGAGTAAGTAACGTTTCTTTTGGTTTACCAAATCGTCCTTTACTTAATAAAACATTCTTAGCAATGGCCATGTCGGCAGGACTTGATTTACCAATTATCAATCCATTAGATCAAGAATTAATGAATACAATCGACGCCTTCAATGTACTTTATAATTATGACCGAGACGCTACAAACTACATTCAAAAACAAGCACAAAACCAAGTCGTTTTACCAAAACAAACAACATCCTTTTCTTTAAACGATGTTGTCTTACACGGTTTAAAAGATGAAGTCAAAAAAGCAACAGAAACAGCCTTAGAAAGTCAAGATGGACTAACAATCGTCAATGACATTTTAATTCCTGCTCTTGACCAAATTGGAAAAGACTATGAAACAGGTAAAATCTTTTTACCTCAATTGATCCAATCAGCAGAAGCAAGCAAAATTGCATTTGATGTGATCAAACAAACATTTAAAACAACGAAATCTTCTAAAGGTCCTGTTTTAATTGCGACTGTCCATGGAGATATCCATGATATTGGGAAAAATATTGTAAAAGTTGTTTTAGAAAGTTACGGTTATCAAGTCATTGATTTAGGAAAAGATGTGCCTGCAGAGGTCGTTTTAGAAGCCTATCATAAGCATCATCCTAAAGCTATTGGTCTTTCAGCTTTAATGACAACAACGGTTGTTTCAATGGAAGAAACGATTACTTTATTAAAGCAAGAAGAAAACATGTGTCCAATCTTTGTTGGTGGTGCCGTATTAACAGAAGATATCGCACAAGATATTCATGCGGATCACTATACAAAAGATGCCATGGCTGCCGTCAATTTACTTAATGAAATTGTACATTAAAAGGAAGTTTATTGAAAACTTCCTTTTACTATATGATTTAAAATTTGTCCACAAACATAAGCATCATCATAAGCACGATGCGCATTTTCATTTTTTATATGTAAATAATGAGCAATCGTTCCTTGTTTATAATTATAAGGTCCATGAATATATTTTCTTGATAATTGTAAGGTATCTACATAACAGATCTTTCCTGTTAATTGAAGCCGATCAAATGTTTTCTTTAAAAACGACATATCAAATTGAGCATTATGAGCACAAACAAGAACTTCTCCTTGAAGCGCTTCTTTCATAAACTCTTGAAACATTTTATACGCTTTTTCTTCTCTTGGTTGGTTTTCTAACATTTCATTAGTAATATGTGTTAAATTAGAAATAAACTCAGAAACTTCTACTTCTGCATTAACAAGTGTATTAAATTTTTGAACAGCTTGTCCATTTTCAAAAAGAACAGCTCCTAATTCAATAATTCTTTCCTCTTTTGGATTCAAACCTGTTGTTTCTACGTCAAAAGCAATAAATCTTTTTTCTAATTGTTTTTTGATATCTTGATCATATTTTACTTTAATAAGTTCTAACATCTTATAATCTCTCTAAAAAATGAATTAATCTTTGATAACATTTATAAAATGAATTCATATTTAATCTTTCATCAGGAGTATGAATATCAAACATATCTGGACCTAAAGTAATAATATCTAAATCTTGAAGTGCCCCTTTGAAAATACCTGTTTCAAGACCACTATGTGTTCCTTCTTCTTTTAAAGTGATTCCTTCTGTTTCTTTAACAAAATCAACATATTGTTTTCTAAGTTTTGAACCTTCATCGTAATTCCATCCTGGATAGTTATTATCTAAAACATATTTTGCCTTAAACATTGAAGCAATTAAACTCAATTTGTTTGATAATTCATCTTTAGCTGATTCCATTGGTGAACGAATTGAAAAATAAATATTGAATTTTTCATTCATTTCCACTACACCCATATTTAAAGAAATATTGGTAAGATCCATTTTTAAAGATTTATGCATAAAACCATTAGGCATTAAATACATCATTGAAATAATATCTTGGCTTTCTTTAACTGAAATCACTTCATTTAAAGAATCTACTTTTTCTAAACGAACAAATATATGTTTATCACTTTCTTTTAATTCTTCTTTTAAATCATTTTCTACTTTTAAAACAACTTCTTTGATTTTTTTAAAATCATCATTTGAAGCAAAGACACTGACACATTCTCTAGGAATCGCATTATCTTTTAAACCACCTTTAAAACTTCCTAATAAAAATTCAATATTATTTAAAGAAAGATGATAATAGACACGTGTCATAATCACATTAGCGTTTCCTCTTTCTAAATGAATAACGCCTCCTGAATGTCCACCTTGTAAGCCACCCACATAAAGTTGATAACAAGGTGATTCGTTTTTTAGATAAGAAAGTCCTTTTTCAACAACAGCTCTTCTTCCTCCAGAACAGCTTACAGTAATAATTTTTTCTTTCCCTCTATCAAGTCCAATCATCTTTTTCGCTTTTAAAATACTTTTATCAAGACCCATTGCTCCATTAAGTCCTACTTCTTCTTGAACGGTAAAAACACATTCTAAAGCTGGATGTTTTAAGCTTTCATCATCTAGTAAAGCAAGCATATAACAAACACCAACACCATCATCCGCTCCTAATGTTGTTTTATTGGCATGTAAAAAACCATCTTCTTCAATAAGTTCAATAGAATCTTTTGAAAAATCATGATCACTATCATTATTTTTTTCACAGACCATATCCATATGTCCTTCTAACATGACTGTTTCATGATCTTCATAGCCTTTTGTTGCTTCTTTAAAAAGCACGATATTATGCATTTTGTCCCTTACATATTTTATATTTCTTTCTTTTGCAAAGTTTTCCACATAATCACAAATTGCTTTTTCATTGTAAGATCCTCTTGGAATCTTTGAAATTTCTCTAAAATAATATTCTACTTTTTCCATATATATTCCCCTATACTAATGTTCTATTCATCCATTTATTGGATCTATATCTAATCATAAAACAAATTGACCTAAAAATCCAGTCAACAATCATAGCCCACCAAACACCAATGACACCCATGTGTAAATACAAAGCAAAAACATAGCTTAAAGCAAAACGGAAAGTCCACATTGAAAATGTAGAAACGATCATTGTAAAAGTTGCATCATTGGCTGCACGTAAGGCATTTGGAAAAGAAAATGCCATTGGCCAAACAAAGAAATCAAAAACGCAGTGAAGAGAGACCATGGAAACCGCTAAATTAGCAGTATCTTGTGGTAAAGCATAAAATCTTAAAATATATCTAACCCCAACAAGTAAAATACCAGCCGATATAATCGTAGAAATATAAGCAATAATCATCAGTTTTTTCGTATAATATTTAGCTTGCTGATAATCATTAGCCCCAATACATTGGCCTACAACTGTTAAAATAGCAAGTCCTAAAGCCATTCCTGGAACAACGGCAATAGACGTTAAACTAAAGGCAACAGCATGTGCTGCAATGGCAGCTGTTCCAAAAGTTGAAACAAGTCGTTGAACAAGGATTTTCCCCATTTGAAACATTCCATTTTCTAAACCATTTGGAATACCAATTTTTAAGATTCTTTTGACAGTTGAAAAATCAAACTTATATTTTAAATACGTATCAATATGTACAATATGTTCTTTATTTAATAACATATATAAAATAATAAATGAACAGAACATTCTTGAAAGTAAAGTAGCAATTGCTGCTCCTTTGACTGACATATTTAAAATAAAAATAAAGAAGTAGTTTAAAACGATATTTCCAATATTCATATAAAATGAATTTGTCATAGCCACTTTACTATTTCCCATTGATCTAAATAAAGCAGCCCCACCATTAAATAAACCAATAAAAGGATAAGATAAGGCTGAAAAGAAAAAATAAGTTCTTGCATAAGCCATCACATCACTTTCAATATGTCCAAAAATCAAATTCAATAAATTCCCATTGAAAATCATACATAAAACCATAATAACAAGCGATAAACCTAAAATGGTAAATAAGAGCTGTTTGGCACTATGGCAAGCCATCTTTTCATCTTTTTTACCAATATATTGCGAACAAACAACAGCTCCTCCTGTAGCTAGTGCCGAAAAGATATTGATAATCAACACATTTAACCCATCGACAATACTCACTCCTGAAACCGCACTTTGTCCACATTGGGAAACCATCATCGTATCAAAAATCCCAATTGTCAATGCTAATACCTGTTCAATAATTAAAGGTATTATCAATTTTTTTAAATCTCTATTACTAAATAACAAAATAATCACTTCCTCGCATCTATTATATACCTCTTATTTATTCTCGTTTTATGCTTTCAAAAAATGAAAAAAATCTAATGCATGTTGCGATCTCGCCAACAATCATTAGATCTAGAACTTCCATCATTATAAATAATATAAGGAACTGCCCTTCTTCTTTCATAGCCTTCTTCATTTTTTAATAAATCTTGAATAATTGAAAGACGTTTGTTCCCGTCTTTACAATAATATTGACCATCAATAATATTAACTTTAATAGGAAAAGATAAACCTATTCTCTTTATGGAATCATACATTGACTGAGGATAAGGACAATACTCAAAATTTATTTCTTGAAAATTTATTTTTCTAATTCTCATTTAATATTAAATTCCTTTTCAAAGAAATCTGCAATACCATCTTCATCCACTGTTAAAGTCACTGTAGAAGCATGTTTTTTAACTTCATCATCCGCATTACCCATCGCAACAGAAGTTCCTACAAGATGAAACATTTCAATATCATTTTCACCATCACCAAAAGCATAAGTATTTTCTTTTGGAATATTTAATTTTTGATATAAATACTCACACGCTGTTCCTTTTGTGTAACCTTGAGGATGTACATCCATACGAATATGTCCTGTATCATAAGCATTGATGGACCATTCTTTTGGTAACATATCTAAGGCTTCATGTAAGTCTTTTGCATTATAGAAAAGCGCTGTTACTGTATTGGCTTTAATATTTTGAAAACGCCAATCATCATTATACTCTTCAGGTAATTTATCTGTCCCATTATAAAGTCTTAAATGTTTTTTGATGAGTTTTCCATCTACATCACTGAAATAACTTGTCGCTCTTTCACTGATAATATATTGACCATTGGTTGCTTCATAAATGCTATTTTGTAAGTTTAAATCTTTCACACTAAAAACGTTATTTAATAAAACTTCTTGATGAAATTCAATATAGCCTCCATCACAACCAATAAAGCCATCAAAAGGAATTTCGTCTAAACATTCTGGTTTAACCCCTCTTGCACTCGCTACAACAATATAGTTTCCTTGTTTTTGAAATTCTTTTAAAGCATGAATTGTTTTATCTGTTGGTTTTAATAATTGATGAGGAACATTGATCATCGTTCCATCCACATCAAAAAATGCAATTTTAGTCATGTATATGCTCCCTTATATATTTTTCTACTTCTTCTTGATCAGAAAAATGAATCTTTTCTGTTCCAATAATTTGATAATCTTCATGACCTTTTCCTAAAATCATTAAGATATCGTTTTCTTTTAATAAACTCATTCCTTTAGCAATCGCTAGATGACGGTCATTGATGACTTCATAATCACCACTAACACCTACTAAAATATCATTAATGATTTTTTGAGGGTCTTCTGTTCGTGGATTATCATCTGTAATAATGACATGATCACTATGTTTACAGGCAATTTCCCCCATGATTGGTCGTTTTGTCGTATCACGATCTCCCCCACAACCAATAATCGTAATAATTCTTCCTTTTTTAAATTCTTGAGCACTTTCTAAAACATTTAAAGTGGCATCAGGGGTATGGGCATAATCTACAAAGATACCATTTGTACCATAAACGATTAACTCCATTCTTCCTTTAGGTGCTTTGAGTTTTGTATTTAAGGCTAAAATAGCATCAATTTCATATCCTAATTCATGAATTAAAAGCATCGCTGTAAGATAGTTATAAACATTGTATCTTCCTACCATTTGAATATGTGTTTGATACTCTTTTTCTTGATATTTAAAAGTAAAAGTTGTCCCTAAATGAGAAAATTCAATATTTTGAATTAACACATCCCCTTTTGTATCTGAAATAAGAAGGTTATGATTTCCTTCCAGTTCAAAGTGAGAAGCATGTGGATCATCTCCATTTATGACTGCAATTTTATTTCCTCTTGTCTTTTTAAATAAGAGTTGTTTAGCATTCGCATAGTTTTCTAATGTTTTATGAAAATCTAAATGGTCTTGTGTTAAGTTTGTAAAAGCCACTTCATCAAACTCTAAGCCATGAATTCGATCTTTCGCAAGCGCATGAGAAGAAACTTCCATCACTAATACTTTACACCCCGCATCTTTTGCTTTAATAAAATAATCATAAAGTACATCTACATCAGGTGTGGTATTAACCATTTTAATAAAGTTCCCACAATAATAAAAACCAATTGTTCCCATATAAGCACAAGGAATATCAAGCATCGTCATCATTTGATACATCATATAACCAATCGTTGTTTTACCATTTGTACCTGTAACCCCTATTAATTTCATATCTTTGAAATAAGGATAATAATGTTCATACAAATAATCTTTTAAATATGCTCTTGTATCTTCAACAACAACAGTTTCAACATCATAGTTTCCTTCTTCTACAATGACTTTCGTTGCTCCATTTTTAATAGCTTGAGGAATGTAATCATGACCATCACGATTAACATTTCTAATCGCAATAAAAGTATCTCCTGGTTTTACTTTACGTGAATCTGTTTTTAAATCTATTTCCATAGTAATCTCCTTAATAAACTAATTGAATTTTTTTATGTAAACATTTTAAGTGATATGTTCCTGGTTCATATTTTTCACCATCAATATTAACATATTGATTGGTTTTGACCCAAACATCATCTTCTTTAAAATGTTGAAATTTTTTTGTTTTATGTAATGTATTGGTGATCAGTCCTTTTAAATAATATGGTAATTCTTTTTTAGATATTTCTGGTACCACCGATATATCAATCATACCATCTTCTAAAGATGAATAATAACCAGCTTGATAGCCACCCCCAAAATAATGACCATTACAAAAGGTACAAATCAAAACATTACCTTGATAAATATCTTTATTATATGTATAAATATCGGTTGGATAAAATTTTAAATGAAAAATCTTATTTAAAATCGTTAAACTATATTGCATAATTCTTGGAAATAAGGTTGTCTTACGATTTGTATTCACTAGATTTCCAACATCAGCATCTAAACCACAACAAAAGACATTGATACAATATAAATCTTCTTTGCATTGAATCACATCAATTGCTTTGGCTTGCTTATTTAATGACTCTTTAAAAATCTTTATCGCATCTAAATTTTTGTAGATGCTTCTAGCAAAATCATTACCTGTTCCTTGCGGAATGACAACGAGTTCATGAAAAGATCCTACCATGCCATTGACCACCTTATGAACAAAACCATCGCCACCTATCGCATATAAACGACAAACTTCCTTTTCATCTTGATAAGATAAGGCTATCTTTCTTGCATCATCTAAATCTTTGGTATAGCGTAATTCATAACGTTTTCCTTGCATCATTGTTACTATACAATTAATCAAACTTTTAGAAGTATCTGGTTTTAATATAAAGATATGTTTCATGTTTATCACCTTATCCATTATAACATAAAAGAGAGTGCAATTAACACTCTCCATCTTATCTTCTTTTCTTATTCTTTCTATAAAGACAACAAATAATAAAAGCAATAATTAAAATAGCTACAACAATAGCTTTATTAAAAACTTCAACCGGTTCAAAAAAAACACCGATACTTCCTGATAAAAAAATCATGGCTAATAAAAATAAAATAACAGTAATAATAATTCCTTTTTTCATAATAACCTCCATATAAAAACGATTGATCTATGATTAATGTATCATAAATCAATCGTTCTTTCATTATTTATAACTTAAATGACATCTTTCAAACATAAATGACATTCTATCTATTAATTGATGAAGCAATTTTATGATAAGTATGTCTTTTACCACGAATCGCAATTGATAATGCCATAATATTTTCAGGTAAGGCAATACCACAGAATCCTGCATCTCCAATATGTTGAATATCAATTCCACATCTTTTATTTAATAAAGCAATTTCACGAATTGTTCCTTCATCTGCACCTTCTTGGCTTGTACCAATCGCACTTAATGATAAAGCCCCATGAGCTTTAATATAACGACAAGCTTCTGTCACTTCTTGTTCAGATAAACCTGGAACTGTATTAACTGCTGGCATTAAAATAACATCTGCCCCTGCTTCAATGAACTCTTTAATACTTTCCATATCAACGATTGGTTCATCAATTCCTGCAGCATGCATTTTCCCTGCAATAATTAATCCTTTAAAATATTTTTTAGCTTCTTTGATTGCTTCGCAAATTGAATGATTTGAAACTCCAACTCCTGGATTTCCTGTTAAACAAATAAAGTTGAAACCTAATTCTTGAGCTTTAATATAAGTTTCTTTTCTTGCTTGTCTACCTGTAGAAATCACACGTCTTTCTTCCATTAATTCAGCTTCTAAATCAACTGGTTCTAGATTACATCCAATTGGACGACCAACGATTTCTTTTAATTTTTCTACAGGATTATCACATTCTGGTAACCCTTTGATTTCTGGGTTATTACAATCAAAACAATTTAATAAAACCATGTCACTTCCAAATGAAACAGCAAGTTCAGCATTTGTAAGATCTCCTAATAAAGGTTCAATCGCAACAACTGTTTCTGTCATCACAGTTCTTCCTTCACTAGCAAGAATAGCTTGTTTTAATTCTTGTCCATCCATTTTCAACATTTCACTACTTGTACAACTTAATAATCTTTTCATTTCTTAAAACCTTCCTTTTCATGTCTCTATTATCCTATATGTATATACAAGAGTCAATTATTGATTATCTATTTGTTCTTGTAATTCTAATAAATAAAGATATCTTTCATTTTTCTCATCAATTTGTTTTTGCAAGTCATCTCTTTGTTTTGAAAGTTCATCAATTTCTTTAAAATTAGTAACACCATTCATCTTTTCTTCAATTTGACTTAAATTTGTTTCTAAATCCATAATGACATCTTCAATTTCTTCAAATTCTTTCTTTTCCATATAAGTCATTTTGATTTTCTTTTGTTTACTTTGTTTATAAGCTAAAGCCCCTTGACTCTTTTCTTTTTCTTCTTTAGTTGTAGTATCAAGATTTTGACTATAACCCCCATTAACATATCTTAAATGTTGATTTTGTAAGATAAATAAACCATCACAAATACGATCCAAGAAATATCGATCATGACTAACAGTCATAATAATACCTTCAAAATCATCTAAATAATCTTCTAAAATATTAAGAGTATCAATATCTAAATCATTTGTCGGTTCATCTAAGACAAGAACATTAGGCATCATCATTAATACACGCAACAAATAAAGTCTTCTTCTTTCACCACCAGAAAGTCGAGAAATTGGTGTATGTTGTAACCTAGCATCAAATAAAAATCTTTCTAACATATCTTTAGCAGATAATCCTTGACCATCTACTTTAAAGTCATTGGAGATTTCTTGAATATAATCAATGACCTTCTTATTCATTGGAAGATCATCATATCCTTGTTTAAAATAACCAAAACGAACAGTCTCGCCAATTTCTACATAACCCGTATCACTCTTTAAATTTCCTGTAATAATATTTAATAAAGTTGATTTCCCTGTGCCATTATCTCCTAATATCCCAATACGATCATGTTGTTTAAACATATATGAAAATTCATCAAAGAGTTTCTTTTGTTCAAAACTTTTAGAAATTTCATGAAGTTCAATTGTTTTTTTACCAAGACGAGAGAACGTATGAATCATTTCTACTTTTCCATTGACTTCTACATCTTTAACTTTTGATAATTCTTCAAACCTTTGAAGACGATCTTTACTTTTAGTTGTACGTGCTTGTACACCAGCACGTACCCATTCTAATTCTTTTTTTAAAAAAAGTTTTCTTTTTCTTTGACTAGAAAGTTGTGTTTCTAAACGAACTTGTTTAAGTTCAAGATATTTTGAATAATTCGCTTCATATTTATAAATTTGACCATGATCTATTTCAATAATACGATTAACAACTCTTTCTAAAAAATAACGATCATGTGTCACCATTAATAAGCCTTTAGACCATTTAATTAAGAATTTTTCTAAATATTCAATCATCCCATTATCTAAATGGTTTGTTGGTTCATCTAAAATAAGTAAATCACAAGGTTTAATTAAAGCAATTGCTAAAGCAACTCTCTTAAGTTGACCTCCTGAAAGTTCTTTAATCTTTTGTGTTTCATCTATAATACCAAACTTACCTAACTGTGCTTTAATTTCATAATCATGAATTTCTTTAGAATCTAATTGTTTATAAACAGTTTCCATAATGCTATCATTTTCATTATAAAGTGGCGTTTGTGGTAAATAATTAATACGGATATCTTTTTGATAACTTATTTTACCTTGATATTCTTCTATTCCCGCAATTATTTTTAATAATGTGGATTTCCCTGTCCCATTAACTCCTAAGATTCCTACTTTATCTTTATCTTCTATATGTAATTCTATATGATCTAAAATACACTTTTCTCCATTATATTTTGTTAAATCTGTCATTGACACTAACATTTTCATCACCCACGCTATCATACCACAAACAAAAACAAAACGCGACTACTCGCGTCTTGTCTTGTAATGTTTTATTAATAAAAGAAGAAGTGTTGAAATTGATAATCCCAATAATGCATACCAAAATTCTTGTTTTGTATCATCTCCCGTAGCAACAGGAGTTGTCGTTACAGGTGTTGATTTTTTAACTTCCGTTTTAATTGTTTCACTTGGCTTTTCAGGTTCATCAACATTAGTTTCTATTACTTTGTATGAAACTGTTGGGAACAAAAATTCTTCAGGTTCTAATTCTTTAGAAAAACTATCAATAGGATGTAAAATAGCTTGCGTATTTGTTTTTAATCCTTCTTTAAAAAGATGACCATCTTCATCGTATTCCCCATATTCTCCTGCTTTTTTTTGAGGATTTATAAGTTGTAAAGTATAAACAAGTTGAACATGTTCGAATTGACTCACAGGTACATTCATTTTCCAAATAAAATGTTCCTTTTCTTCAGGATAATAGAATAATTCATAAGCATAACCATTTTCTTGATGATTAAAACCATAATGATTTTCTTCGATGAATTCTGGAACATATTTGTGATTTCCAACCATCATATAAAATTGTTTTTCATCTGTTATAAAGTCAAAATCATAATCATTTCCATAATTGTCTTTTCCTTTACCCATAAAGTCTTCTACATAAGTTCCTTGATCCAATAAATAATAAATATCATTTTGAATATCTTTAAAAGAAATTTCTTGTCCTTTAGATAAATAATTCATAAAAGATGTTGCCCATGGATAATTACTATATCCATTAGCAAGCATTGAATAACAATGATATCCTTCATCTTTCATTGCTTGGTAAGTAGAAACAGTATAATAAAGAGCTTTATCAACAGAATTTAACCCTTCTTTAGATTCTTCTAGAGGCATTATATTTGTTGGAGCCTCACCATAAAGATAATCATACTGATCTCCTTGAATGGCTAATTTTTCTTTTACATCTGTTAAATAATTATCCCAATCAGGAAGATCTTCTTGACCATATTTTAAATTCCAATTATCAGGTCCTGGCCAACTTGCAACAATGCCATCGTTTTCAAACGACCAAGCTGTAACCGTTGCTTTTTGATTATACATATAAGTAATACCATCACTAACAAAGACCATATACTTACGTTTAGCTGCTACCTCTTGATCTTGATCCAATAATTCTTTTCCTGCTAATAATCCTGCATGACAATTCGTTCCAGATGTTATTTCTTTAAAAATCGCCTTTTTGATATCATCCAAATCATTTTCTAGATCAAACCATCCAAAAACATTTGCCTCTTTATTAAAAATAACAATCCCGACTTTTACTTTAGCATTTGTTTGTGAAATTTGTGTTTGTAAATTTTCCAACATATCTAAAGTTTGATTTTCAATTTGTGTACTTGTTGATTTATCTAAAACAAAAACAACATCTGAAACAAGTTTTTCACTTTTAGCAGGAAGCGAAAGTGTCACCTGGCTTCGATAATTTTCATCAAGTTGTGTGGCTGTTTTTGATTTAGAAATATCCCAATTGATGTCACTTGCTTTAACAGGAACTTGCATAAAAAATAAACTTACAAAAACTGTTAAAAGACATATTAATTTTTTCATTTTTTTCTCCTTTCCATCTCTACAATAAAAAGAAAAAAATACAAATCATGTCGATTGATTGCCTTTTTAAATAATTATTAAAAATATTTTTACAAGCTATGCCCTATCTTGTAAGAAGATGTCAAAGACTTTCAATTTATCGTATTTTTTAGAGTTCATGTTCAATACATAATTCAAGCATATAATCACCTCATCAATGTAAGGAGAGATGTTTATGAAAGAAAAATTAATTCAATTCATGCAAGGAAGATATGGAATAGATACTTTAAATAATCATGCATTATTTTTTGTCATCGCTTTATTTATCCTTAATATATTCTTTAATAATAGAATCATTATGTCACTTGGATATCTTATTTGGCTTTTAGTTATCTATCGTATGTTTTCTAGACAAACATATAAACGTTATCAAGAAAATGAAAAATACTTAAAAGCAATTAAACCTGTTCAACAATTTTTTAATCTTCAAAAGAAAAGATTTTCCGATCGTAGTCATAAATACTACCGTTGTCCCTCTTGTAAACAAATGGTAAGACTTCCTAAAGGAAAAGGAAAAATTATTGTGACTTGTCCAAGTTGTCATCAAAAATTTGAAAAGAGAACTTAATTATGTTTGGCTATGTCGTTATTAATAAACCAGAATTAAAAATTAAAGATTTTGATAAATATCAAGAATATTATTGTGGTTTATGTCAATCTTTAAAACAAAATCATGGTCGCCGTGGTCAATTGACTTTAAATTATGATTTAAACTTTGTAGGAATTTTGCTTTCTAGTCTGTATGAACCGACAGATAAACAATATTTAATTCGTTGCCCATTACATCCTTTTCATAAAAAGAGTGTACGTACTAATCAATATATGGATTATGTCAGTGATATGAATATTGTTTTAACGTACTATAAATTAGAAGACGATGTTTTAGATGAAAATTCTTTAAAAAGTAAAACTTTTAAACAACTTTTAAAAAAAGAATTTAATAGAATTAAAAAGAAATATCCTGATAAAGTAGAAAAAATTAAAGAACATTTAGACCAAATTCATTATCTAGAAAAATCACATTGTTTAGATTTAGATGAAGTTGCTGGTCATTTTGGTCATATCATGGCAAGTATTTGTGTTTATCAAGAAGATGTTTTTAAAGATGATCTTTATCAAATGGGATTTTATTTAGGAAAATTTATTTATTTGATTGATGCTTTTGAAGATGTAGAAGAAGATATCAAAAAACAAACTTATAATCCTTTTAAAAATAAATTTAAAGAAGAACACTTTCAAGAATATTGTTTTAATATTTTAGAAATGATGATTTCTAGAAGCAGTTTTTATTTTGAAAAGCTTCCTTTGATTGAAAATGTTGAACTTTTACGAAATATTATCTATAGTGGTATTTGGACAAAATTTGAACTGATTAAAAAGAAAAGAATGGAGGAAAAATCATGAATCCTTATCAAATACTAGGAATTTCCCCTAGTGCCAGTGATGATGAAGTCAAAAAGGCTTATCGTACACTTTCTAAAAAATATCATCCTGACGCTAATATTGGAAACCCTCATCAAGCAGAATACACTGAAAAATTTAAAGAAGTCCAAAATGCATATAAAACTATTATGGATGAAAGAAAAAAAGGTTTTAGACAACAAAGTTATGGTAGTCAAACAACCGGCGGCTATCAGTATCATGGAAATGACCAAGAAGCTTATCAAGAAGCTAGTGGTTTTATTCAAGGTGGACGTTATCAAGAAGCTTTAAATGTTTTAAATCAAA
Organism: [Clostridium] ammoniilyticum; assembly: GCF_025566905.1. Lineage (NCBI taxonomy): Bacteria > Bacillati > Bacillota > Erysipelotrichia > Erysipelotrichales > Coprobacillaceae > Faecalibacillus > [Clostridium] ammoniilyticum. Next base: position 301,419 of record NZ_JAOQJR010000001.1, on the reverse strand, counting down.
TTCAAAATAAAACAGGTATGTGGTTTTATTTAGCTGCTTTAGCTGAAAATAGTTTAGGAAATAATATTCGTGCACAGGAATATGCTCAAACAGCTGTTCAAATGGAACCCATGAATATGCAATATATTTTATTATTAAATCAATTACAAGGAAATACAAGACAATATCGTCAAACCAGTCAACAATACGGTAATCCAGCAAGTATGATGAATTGTTGTTATTCGATTATGCTTTTAAATTGTATGATGTCATGTTGTTGTGGTGGAGGATATCATTACCCTATTTTATGTTGTTAGAAGGAGAAAATTATGGCAAAGGTTATTGGAATTGACTTAGGAACAACAAATAGTTGTATGGCTTTTTATGAAAATGGAAAAGCTAAAATTATTGAAAATAAAGAAAACCAAAAGACAACACCAAGTATTGTTGCTTTTGATAAAGATGGAAAGAAACTTGTTGGAGAACTGGCTAAACGTCAACAATCAATGAATCCAAAACGTACGATTTCATCTATTAAAAGAGAAATGGGACAAAATTATCATGTAGAAATTGATGGAAAACAACTTTCTCCACAGCTTATTTCTTCAATGATCTTACAAAAATTAAAAAATGATGCCGAAGCTTACTTACAAGAAGAAGTCAACCAAGCGGTTATTACAGTTCCAGCATATTTTAATGATGCCCAAAGGCAAGCAACAAAAGATGCTGGAAAAATTGCGGGATTAGAAGTTTTAAGGATCATTAATGAACCAACCGCTGCAGCACTGGCTTATGGGCTTGAAAATGCTTATGGGCAAAAAGTGATGGTTTTTGATTTAGGTGGTGGAACTTTTGATGTTTCGATTATTGAAATTGGTAGTGGTGTAATCGAAGTTTTATCAACAGCTGGTGATAATCATTTAGGTGGGGATGATTTTAATAAAGCTATCTGTGATTTTATTTTAGAAAGCTTTTTAAAACAAGAAGGTATTGATTTAAGAAAAGATACCGTCGCTTATAGTCGCGTTTTAGAAGCCAGTGAACAAGCTAAAATCGAACTTTCAAGTCAATCAAGTACCCTCATTAATTTGCCTTTTATTTATCAAGATACAAACGGACCTAAAAACTTAGAAATCACACTTACAAGACAAAAATTCAATGAACTTACAAAAGGACTTATTGACCGTCTTGTTTTACCAATGCAAACAGCTTTAAATGATGCCAGACTTACACCACAGGATCTTAATAAAATTATCTTAGTTGGTGGATCCTCTCGTATTTTAGCGGTTCAAGAAAAAGTAAAAGAAATTACGAACATGGAACCAAGTAAATCATTAAATCCAGATGAATGTGTGGCTTTGGGTGCTGCGATTCAAGCTGGAAAATTAAGTGGTGAAATGGTTTTATATGGTGAAGAGAATGATGTTCTTTTATTAGATGTCACTCCTTTAACACTTTCTATTGAAACGGTTGGTGGTGTCGCTACACCTTTAATTCCAAGAAATACAACGGTTCCAACCAGTCATAGTCAAGTCTTTACGACATCAGCCAACTTTCAAACACAAGTAGAAATCAATGTTTTACAAGGTGAAAGACCTCTCGCAAAAGATAATCAATCTTTAGGAAAATTTAAACTAAAAAAAATCAAACGTGCGATGCGCGGTGTTCCACAAATCGAAGTTACTTTTGATATTGATAGTAACGGAATCGTTCATGTTTCTGCCAAAGACCTTGCCTCTGGAAACAGTCAAAGTATGACGATTGAAGGCTCTTCTAAAATGTCTGATAGTGATATTGAAGAAGCAATTAGACAAGCTAAGATGTATGAAAGCCAAGACCAAGTGACAAAAGATAACATGCTTTTAAAAAATGAAGTAGAAACTCTCATTATCAATGTTCAAAATGGTCTTGCCTCACATAAAAAAGAAATGGATAAAGCATTAAGAAAACAAATTAAAGCAGAACTTTCTTCTTTAATGAAAATGACAAGAAAATTCAATTATGAAACAGCTTCATCCAAAGAAATACAAAAAATAAAAGATTCTAAAAATCATTTAGAATCTCTAGCTCAAAATATCATCGGGAGATAAATGATCTCTCGATATTTTTTTGACAATTTCATCATGTCTTACAAATCCATACGTTGCGACAATCAAAGAGCCGCCTAAATCAAGCATTAAATCTTTCATCGTATCTTTTAATGCTTCATGCCCTTTTAAAGGAATATCATTTTTAGAAACAAGTGTTCCCTTTGTTGAAGCCATATATTGTTGAGCATTTGTATGAAAAATCCCATCACAACTATATTCTAAAATTTCCCAAAAAGCACCAACACCTAAAGAAAAAACCACTAAAAATAAGCATGTAAAATATTTATTCATATAAATAAATTTGCTTTTTTCTGCCATCATAATATGTATAAACCATAAAGCTACAAAAGATAGAATAATTCCCGAATGGAAATGTAAAAAAGAATCCCACCATGGATATTTTCCATAAAAATCAAGTCCATCTCCTAAAACTAAAGCATTAAACGCAAAAAGTTCAATAACAATATAAAGTGCTAAAGGAACATTGATCTTAAACCATTTCTTTAAAAACTTAGGTGCCGCTAAAACAAGTAACATCGCACTAAACTGTAAAATACGAAAAATCATAGTTGTCACATATTTTATGTAAACATCACCAATATGATGGCGATAAGCTAAAATAAAGATTGTCCATCCCACATGATAAATCAGTAATAAAATTGTTAAAACAAATAATATTTTTTTAATAAATAATAGCCTTTTCTCTGTTAATTTCCTATTTTTCATAAAGAATATAATCCCACCCTTTCATCATCCTTTGTTCACTTTGAAAAAATGATTGCCAACATTCTTTTCAAAGAAACATTGATTCTCTTTTTGATAAATCTCATATGTCTCTAAAGTATTTTTTAACACATTTTTCATTAAAACATTTCTCGTTTTATGTTCTTTACTTCCTAAACTCAAATATATTTTCTTATGATAAATGGGATGTTCTTTTAAATAATCCAACCATCCTTCTTTCCATAAAGAACCCGATACACTAATTGCTCCATCTAAATCTAATTCATGCATCGCATAAAGACTAAAAAGCCCTGCAAGTGAATAACCACTAATATAACATTTTAAAGAAAGATTCTTTTGTTTAATTGTTTCAATTGTATGGAATAATGCTTTTCCTGTTTTTGATTCAAAAGAAAGTTCATCTTGCCAATCATTAATTTCAATAACCTCTAAAAGATACGAACTCTTTTGAAAGTAAGTTTTTGCCTTTTCTACAAATTCATCTTGTCCTTTCATGACAAGATAAATGATGATTCCTTTTTTATTCATCACCAACCTCTACAAAGATAGGTTCATGATGAAGAGCCGGTATAATTTTTTCAAATACATCTTTCATTTTTATTTTTAAACTCCTTGTATTAATACAAGGATGACATCCTAAGTAATCATCTTCTAATAAATCTTTATCCACCAATAATTGAACATGATGTTCATGATCATTCATTAAACCTAAAACACTCACTGAACCAGGTGTAATATCTAAATATTCCAACATTTTTTCATCACTTCCAAAGGATAGACGTGAACTGTTGATTTGTTTTGAAATCACTTTTGTTTTGAATTTTTTATGTCCTTTCAACATTAGTAAATAATATTGACTTTTATTTGAATTAACTAAAAATAAATTCTTACAAATTGTTGATTTTAAATTTTTTTCTATTTCTAAACACACTTCCATGGTATTTGCTTCTTGATGATCAAGGCGTTGATAGTCAATGTTTAATTGATCGAGTAAATCATAAACTCTTTCTTCTTTATCTATTCTTTTATCTTGTGGTCTCCCTGTTACTAATTCCATTTAATCTACCTCATTTAAATTCACTTGATCTTTGATTTCATTAAATTGAATCATTGGTAATTGATTTTCATGATGTTCCCCTATAAACTTTTCCATCCATACCATATTATACCAACGTTTAAATTTATACCCACATTGATGAAATTCTCCCACCATTTGATATCCTAAATGATGATGATAATCAATACTATTGGTATCTAAATATTCATCATTTTGAATTGGTGAAGAAATACATGCATTTAAATTCGTAATATTTTGTGCTTTTAAAGCTTTTTCCAAAGCTTGATAAAGTCTTTTCCCTACCCCACATTTTCTTAAAGTATGATCTACATAAATCGATGTTTCTACACACCAATCATAAGCCGCTCTAACATTAAAAGTACCAGCATAAGCATAGCCGACAATTTGATCATCCACCTTAGCTACTAAATATGGATATTTTTCCATGACATGTACCATTCTTTGTTGAAATTCTTCAACAGCTGGTACTTCATATTCAAAAGTAATCGCTGTCTTTTCAACATAATAACAATAGATTTCTACTAGTCTTGCAGCATCTTCTAATTTTGCATACCTGATCTCTATTTTCATAACTCATTCCCCCGTTTGCCTTATTATCTACCAAATTAAAAAAGATGTCCATAAAAATGAACACCTAAGATAAAACTTCTCGCATTTCTTTAGAATATGTAAAACCATTTCCACTAACTTCTTCTACATGAGAAACAATAATAAATGCTTTTTCATCAATTTCTTTAATTTTATCTTTTAAATCAGGAAGTTTACGATAAGGTAAAATCGTTAAAACAACTTCTGTTTCATTTCCATAAAAACCACTTTTACCATCTAATAAAGTCACACCTGCATCCATATCATTTAAAATCATTGTTTTCATACGTTCAATTTCTTTAGACATTACAAGAACTTGGACACATCCTTTACCTGATGATAATAAATAATTCATCATATAGGCTGTAATTAAAATTGTCATGATTCCATAAACGATTTCAGGAGCACTATGAAATGAAATTTGTAGAACAAGAATTGCTGCATCAATCCCATTAACAAGCAAAGTCACAGGTATTTTAAAATATTTTTCAACAATAAGTGCTAAAATATCAAATCCTCCTGTAGATCCTCCCGCTTTTAATACAAGACCAATTCCTAGTCCTAATAAAAATCCTCCTAAAATACAAATTAATAATTGATCATTTAATAAACCATGTAAATAAGGTTGTTGATTAAAGAATTCTAATAAAATAGGAAATAAGAATGTTGAAACCAATGTTTTCATCGCAAATGCTTTTCCTAAAAAACAAAATCCAATGATAAATAAAGCAATATTAATAATTCCTACACAAAGGGAAACAGAAATTCCTGTATAAAAATGAAAAACTGTACTAATACCAGAAACCCCTCCTACCACAATGGAATTATCTAAAATCAAAGTACTAATAGCAAAAGCCATTAAAACGTTACCAATAATAATTTGAATAATTTTTTTCATATTTCTCACCTCGGGATATATCCTAACAATTTTTCTTTTTTAAGAATGTAACATATGTTACAATTTAAACAAGTAGGTGAAAAAAATGAAAATTAATGACGAACTCTTTGATTATTTTAAACAAGCTGGTACCATTAAACACTATCAAAAAAATGATATTATTTATATGCAAGATGACCATGCTGATGAATTATGTCTGGTTTTAAAAGGTCGCGTACGGGTTTACCATATTACTAAAAATGGTGATGAAATTAATTACGATGTTTTAGATAAAGGACGTATTTTTGGTGAATCTTCACTTTATGAAAATGCTTATCGCCCAACAACCGTTTCGGCTATTAATGATGTTGAAATTATTACTTGTCATCTTGAAGATCTTTATCCTTATTTATCATCTTCACTTGATCTGACGATTACTCTACTTAAGATGTTTAATGATAACTGCAATCATTTAACTCAACTTTTAAAATGGGCACAAACTTATGACCGATTTGAAAAAGTAGCTGCTTTTTTATATGAATTAAGTGCTACAAACAATATTGAAAAAAATTTACTTTTTGGAGATATTCCCTATACTCATCAAGAAATTGCGGATTCACTTGCCATTTCAAGAGTAACTGTTACAAAGGTTTTAAATCAATTTAAAGATGAGGGTTTAATTTCAATTGAATATGGTCATATCAAAGTTTTAAAACGAGATAAACTCTACGAGCAATATTTATCAACACTAGTTTAAACAAAAATAAGTTATGTTATAATAAGATATAAAGAGGAGGAATTTATAATGGAAAGTCATGTAGGATGTTATGAAACAGGTTCACTTGATTTCTTTGGACCATTATGTGTCGTTGCCTGTTATGTTGATCAAAAAGATGAAAAAGAACTGAATGAACTAGAATTAGATAAAGAAATGTCTACAAATGATATTGAAAAAATTGGTAAGATATTAAAAGATAAACTCACCTATAGTTTACTTTTGCTTGATAATAGTCATTACAATCAATATGTAAAAGAAGATCAAAAACTTTCATGTATTAAAGCAAAACTTTATAATCAAGCGATGATCAATGTTATTCAACGTATTGAACACCCTATTTCTAAAGTAACGATTGATGCTTTTTTAGCACCTAAAAAATATTATCGTTATTTAAAAAGCAAAATCGTTGTTGTTCGTCATATTGAATTTAAAAAAGAAGAAATGTCTTTAGCGATGAAATGTGCGCATATTCTTTCTCAGTATGCTTATCTTCAATATTATCAAAACATGTGTCAATCATTAAATACAACACTTCCTCGTGGTTTTAATATTCTCGCAAATGATGCTGGAACTTCTTTAGTACAAGAACATGGAAAAGATATTTTATGGAAAGTTTCTAAAACAAATTTTCCAAACTACAAACAGATCTTAGAGAGAGTTGAATAAACTCTTTTTTCTTATTAAGTAAAAAAATAAAATAATGCTTTATTTTTTATATAATAAGATTATCGGAGGAAAAAGAAATGATTAAAATGATTGTCAGTGATGTTGATGGAACTTTATTATCTCATGGTTACATCAATCCCAAATGTATTGAAAGTATAAAAAAAGCACAAGCGAAAGGCATTGAATTTGTTGTGGCTTCAGGGAGAGATTATTATGGCGTGACAAGTGTTTTAGACCCTTTAGGTATAAAATGTTCGGCCATTTTAGGAAATGGTGCTCAATATTGTAATAAAGAAGGAAAAGCCATCATGGATTGTTATTTAGATAAAGAAATGCTTAAAGAAATTCTTCCTGTCTTTATTGAAAATAATACACCGTATATGATTTTTACCACAAATGGTTTTTATAGTACTTTAAAACCTGATTACGTAAGAGATCGTTTTGCTTATCGCGGTAGTGTCCGTTTTGGAAATAAAATGGAAGATTTTTTACCAGGAGGTCCAATGAGTGATTCTCCTGCCTGTCAAATTCAACAATTTGATTCGATTGATGAATTCATAAAAAAAGATTTAGACATCATCAAAGTAGAAGCTTTTTCACATGATGAATTTGAAATACAAAAGGTCCTTCCTTATTTTAAAGATATGAAAAAGATTGCGTATTTATCTTCATATCCTGATAATGTTGAAATCACAAATGAAAATGCGCAAAAAGGACTTATTTTAGAAAAAGTAATTGACCTATTAAACATCAAAAAAGAAGAAGTTATTGTTTTAGGAGATGGTATGAATGATATTACTCTCTTTGAACGTTTCCCTTATTCTTTTGCGCCAAACAACGCTGAAAAAGTTATTCAAGAAAAAGCTTATAAAGTTGTTTCAAGTTGTAAAGATGGAGCTGTTAGTGAAGCTATTGAATATGCTTTAGAAAACTTATAAAAGATTCATTTATTTTGAATCTTTTTTATTTGTTTGGAAATTTATAAAATACTACGATAACTTTTAACATTATCACCATTATAATTTATCCCATAAAAAATTAAAGTAAAATGTTTTGCTAGTAAATAATCAACTTGACTATCCCCTATATAGATAGAGTTATTCATATCAATTAAAAAATCTTTTTTAGCTTGTTCTATCATCCCAGGTTTTGGCTTTTTACAGTGACAATGATCTTTTTCATTATGCGGACAAAAGTAGATTTTTAGAATATCTATATTTTCTTCTTTTAATTTTTTTAGAAATTTTCCTGTAAACTGTTGATAATCATTCAATGAAATAATTCCATCATTAATAAGATATTGATTTGTTATAATGATAAAATCATATCCCATCTCTTTTAATCTCTTGAGTCCTTCTATTGAACCTTCTAAAAATTCAGGTTCTTTAATTTCTCTCCATTTTTCATCTGGATAATCTTTAATAAGAGTCCCATCTCTATCCAAAAAAGCAATTTTTAAATAGGATGGCTTCATTTTAACCTTTTGATTCTTACTTTACCTCCAAAGCTTTTATTTTTAAAATTTTATCATTTATTTTTACTAAAAAGAAGAAAACTCCTCAAAAAAAGACAATATATATAGGGAGGAATCTATATGAACAAAAATAGAGAAAATTTTATAAAATATTCAAATGATTTATCATCATTTGCTTGTAGAAAATGAAAGAATTAGAACCCTTATTTGTCAAGAACTCGTTTCAGACAGGAAAATTATTTCTATTAAATTAAAGAATGCAATTGAAGAATATATTAAATATTACAATGAGAAAAGAATCAATGTAAAAAGAAAAGGATTGAGTCCATTAGCTTATAGACAACAATCCCTATCTTAAATTTTATAGTCCAACTATTTCAGTGCACTACACAACTATTGACGCTTTTTATTTTATTTATCTTTCCAAAAATCAACAGGTTCATATTCTTGTAACTGTGCAAGAAATCCAGCTTTTTGAAGTTCTTCTTGAATTTCATCGAGAATTTCTTCATTGTCTGCATGAACTGTATGATAATGATATCCTGATGTGACATTTTTTAGTAAGCTTGAATGTCCTGTTTGTAGATTTGTCATATAATTTTTAATATCTCTTCTTGAGGCAATATTTAATGTTGCTTTTACAATATTATAAACTTTATGATAAACAAAGACATCTTCAACATAACCACCTAAGTCAACAATTAAAGAAAGTTCTTTTTCTACTTCATTATCATCATGATGTACCTTAAAAATACGTTTACAAACTTTTTGTGTATTTAAAACATATCCTTTATGTGTTGAATAAATATCATAATCACCAGCACGAAGTAAAGCAATGTCTTGAACAATGACTTGTCGACTTACTTGGAGGGTTTTCGCTAAATATGTTCCTGATACAGGTTGTAAACTGTTTTTTAAAATATCAATAATGGCTTGTCTTCTTTTATTTCCATCCATAACTCGCCCTCCTTAATTGATATTATAGCACATGTAAATTCTTCAATGAAAGGTCTAATATTGGTGCAGAATGTGTTAGAGCACCACTTGAAACATAATCTACTCCTAAATTTGTAAGTCTTACAATGTTTTCTTTTGTGACATTTCCTGAAACTTCAATTTCAGCACGATGATCAATATAAGCAATAGCTTCTTTTAACATATCATCATCCATATTATCTAGCATGATAATGTCTGCACCTGCTTCTACTGCTTCTTTGACCATTTCCATATTTTCTACTTCAATTTCAATTTTTCTAACAAATGGTGCATATTCTTTAGCAAGCATAATGGCTTCTTTGACTCCACCAGCAGCACCAATATGATTATCTTTTAATAAGACACCGTCACTTAAATTATATCGATGATTATGTCCACCACCAACTCTTACTGCATATTTTTCAAAAATACGATTATTTGGTGTTGTCTTACGAGTATCTAATAAACGAATAGAAGAATCTTTTAAATATTCTTGAACATTCGCTGTATAAGTGGCAATTCCACTCATTCTTTGTAAATAATTTAAAGCAACACGTTCTCCACTTAATAAAATACGAACATCCCCTTTGACACGTCCTAAAAGTTGCCCTTTTTCTACATGGTCGCCATCACTTGCAAAAAATTCAACATCACACGCTTCATCTAATAATTCAAAAGTGCGTTCAAATATTTGTAATCCACAAATAATACCATCTTCTTTACAAATTAAATCAACGACACCTGTTTTAGAAAAAGGCATAACACTATTTGTAGAAACATCTTCACTAGTAATATCTTCTTTTAAAGCACTGATAATAAGTGGGTCTACATTTAATTTTAAAGTTGTTTGATCAAACATATAATGAGCTCTCTCCTTTAAACTTTTTTCAATACGTTTGGCAGCACGTTTAGCAAAAACAAGACTTTCTAAAAGTGAATTACTTGCAAGTCTATTTTTTCCATGAACACCATTACATGCTGTTTCTCCAATAGCATATAAATGTTTCATACTGGTATGACTATCATAGTCTACTTTAATACCACCCATGAAATAATGTTGTGCAGGTACAACAGGAATAGGTTCTTCAAAAACGTCATATCCTTTTTCTTTACAATGTTCAACAATGTGAGGAAAATGACTTTCGATTTCTTCTTTACCAATTGGTCTTAAATCTTCATAAACATAATCTGTTTGATCTTTTTCCATTTGTTTAAAAATAGCTTCTGCCACAACATCTCTTGGAAGAAGTTCATTGACAAAACGATTTCCATTTTTATCTAAAAGAATAGCTCCTTCACCACGAACAGATTCAGAAATCAAAAAACTTCTTTCATGATCTGTTGTATATAAAGTTGTTGGATGAATTTGTACATAATCTAAGTTTTTAAGTTCGATTTGATATTTTTTAGAAAGTTCAATGCCGTCTCCAGTTAAATGAGGATAATTTGTAGAATGTTTATAAAGTCCACCGATTCCTCCTGTCGCTAAAACAACTTTTTTAGCATAAACTTTTTCTTCTTGATTATTTCTTTTAATCACACCACCTAAAGCAACATTTCCTCGAACAATTAAATCAACAAGAGGTGTATTTTCTAAAAGTGTCACATTCTTTTTTTGTCTTACTTTTTCTAATAAATGTCTCGTAATTTCTTTACCTGTAATATCTTCATGATAAAGAATACGTTTTTGGCTATGAGCCCCTTCTCTTGTAAAAGCAAGGCTTCCGTCTTCATTTCTTTCAAAATCAACCCCATAATTAATTAAATCATGAATAACATCTGGTGATGATTTAATCATTAATTCAACTGAATAAGCATCATTTTCATAATGACCTGCTTTCATCGTATCTTCAAAATAACTATCATAGTCATCTTCATTTCTAAGCATACAGATTCCACCTTGTGCTAAAAATGAATCACTTAATTCCGCTTCTTTTTTAGTAACCATTAAAATATTTAAATCTTCTGGTAAATGTAAAGCCATATAAAGGGCTGAACATCCACTTCCTACTATTAATACATCTGTTTTCATATTCTACTCCTATTTTGCAAGTTCTAACATTTTTTTAAGTGGACTTAATGCTTTTTGCATAAAGTCATCATTTAAAATCACTTCATTTGTATCATTTTCTAAAACATCAACGATTTTTTCTAATGTCACTTTTTTCATATTTGGACAAACTTGTACATCCATAATAGTGTGTAAATTTTTATTTGGTGCTAATTCTTTGATTTTCGCAAAAACACCATCTACTGTCCCAATAATAAAATCTTTCGCTTCTGTTTGAACAACATAATCAATAATGGCAGAAGTACTTCCTACAAAATCAGCAGCTTCAACGATTTCTCTTTTACATTCTGGATGCACTGCAATTTTAGCCTCTGGATATTTTTGTTTCACTTCATTTAATTTATCCAAAGTAATATTGGTATGACGAGGACAATGTCCATAATTTGTCATCACATTTTTTTCAGGGACTTGTCTTCTTACAAAATCTCCTAAGTTTTGATCTGGTATAAAGAAAATATTTTTTTGTGGTAATGCTTTAACGATTTTTATCGCATTTGAAGATGTCACACAGACATCCGCATATTGTTTGATTTCAGCTGTCGAATTAATATAACAAACAACTGCTAAATCATCATATTTTTCTCTCATCTCTTTAATTTCTTTAATTGTAATCATATGTGCCATTGGACAATCCGCAAAAGCATCAGGCATTAAAACCTTTTTATTTGGATTTAAGATTTTGGCACTTTCCCCCATAAATTCAACACCTGCAAAAACAATACGATCAGCTTCTGTTTGACTTGCAACTTTAGCAAGATAAAATGAATCTCCAATATAATCAGCAATCTTTTGCACTTCTTCATCTACATAATAATGTGCTAAAATAATCGCATTTTTTTCTTCTTTTAACTTTTTAATTTTTTCTATATTATCCATATAACTTCTCCCTTTTCTCGAGGAGAGTATACTCCTTTTGTTTACACCTGACAAGACAGTTGTCAAAAATAAATATAAAAAAGATATCTTTTTTCAAAGATACCTCTTACATTTCTTTTAACCCTAATAAAATACATCCAATCAACATATATTCCTTTAAGCTTTCAATCTTAATCAAATCAGGGATATAACTCTTTGGCATATATTTTTCCATTTCTTTTTTTACATCATCACTTTTAGAAATCAACCGATTATAAATAATGATTGCATCCGGTGCCACCATCGAAGTAATCCCTAAACAATACTTCATTGTCCATTCAAGAGCTCCTTCTGGAGTTTTTTTGATTTCTTGATAATTCTCACTAAAAGAAATCGGTAAATACTGAATTTCACCCGCAATATTATGCCTTCCTTTAATTAAATGTCCTCGATGAATATGTCCTACTCCTCCCGTTCCACCAATACGTGCTTGATAAAGGAATGAAACAGATTCATAGTCATCTTGTGAAGCAAAATATCCCATCACAATTGTATTAACATCATTATTAATGACAATCTTTTGACTATATTTTTCTTCAAGAAAAGCTTGTAAATGACATTCATTCAAGCCATATTTTTTTAAAGTTACTACCCCATTATAAACAACCCCAGGTAGTGAAAGACTAATGAGTTCTATATCAGGATATCCATATAAAATCGTATTAATTAAATCAACAATATCATCGACTGAAATAGTGTTTTTGTAGACTTCAAAATCTTCTAAAATCATATTATTTTCATCATAAAGACGACTTACAAGTCTTACTTTTTGATCTAATTGAATAAAAGCAAGTGCTAAAACTTGTTGATGAGCTTTCAACATTTGTTTAATAGGTAAAGGATTTTCTTGTTGACTTTGAACTTCTTTTTCTTTATAAAGCTCATCTTCTAAAAAAGTAATCGTATTTCCCACATCATATTTTCCAAATAATGCAGGTGATAAAGCATAAACACGCTTATTTTTTAAGACTCCTTCTACTTCAGATAAACGAAATGATACTTGTGGTGCTAGTAGAATAACATCATAATCTTTCGCCATGTCATAAAGATTCCCATAAGAAACAGCATTAAATTCAAAATCTTTATTTAGAAGCTGTACACCCTCATTTAATTTTTCCGCAAAGAAACCTGTAGTAAGTCCACTTGTACACGAAAGAAGTACTTTTGTTTTTTTAGAAGTTGTCAACCTTTGTAAACAAAGACGCATGTCATAAAGTAAACCTAAAGCGTGATGAAAATTATTCATTTGAAAATGAATAAAGAAGACTTTTTCTTTAGTCATCTTATTTTCAACATCGAGTTCAATAATACAATCAGGATAAAAATTAATGAATCCTAAACCATATTTTGTTTCAATCACAATATTATCATTTACTTCTTTGACATCCCAATCATCTTCATTTTGATTCAACAGCCATCTCTTTAAAAGTTCTGTATCAATCTCTTTTAAAAAAGAATCCATCGTCCTCACCTCTTTTTTTTTATACATTTTTTCATCCAAAAATTAAAATTCTTGATAATAATCAAGAATTATTGTTCAGGTACAACTGCGAAATAAACAAGGTCTTCTTCATGATCATTGACCATTGTATGTTTATGACCTTTAGGACAATAATGAACGCTTCCTTTATGAAGTTCTTCTCTTTGTCCATCATAAATAACATAACCATTACCAGAGATGACATAAATCACCTCACTGTTTGTTTCATGAACATGTTCTCCAACACTTCCACCAGTTGGAATATGTCCAATCATAAAACGATTCAAACCATCAAAATACATTTTTGCTTCAATGTATTTTTCGCCACCTTTAAAGTTTTCAAATTTGTCTAAATTATTTTCATCATATTCAAAAATCATTTTTATATCCCCCAATCGCTTTTCATTATAACATATCTTACAGAAATGTAAGATGACGAATTGCATGATTTTCTATATAATATTAAAAGAAGGTGATCTTATGTATAAATTATTAATTGTTGAAGATGATTTTATTATCGCAAAAGGCTTACAAAAACATTTTGAAAAATATCATTATGATGTTCAATATATAGAAGATTTTGAACATGTTTTAGATGAATTTTTAGAGTTTCGACCTGATCTTGTTTTATTAGATATCCATCTTCCTTTTTTTGATGGTTATTATTGGTGTCAAGAAATTCGGAAAATCTCACAAGTCCCTATTGTTTTTATTTCTTCCGCTAATGAAAATATGAATATTGTTTTAGCAATGAATATGGGTGGTGATGATTTTATTAATAAACCTTTTGATTTGCAGGTTGTACAAGCTAAATTACAAGCGATTCTTAGAAGAACTTATAGTTTTTCTAAAGATTTTCATTTGTTAACTTATCAAGATGTTCATTTAGATATCTTAGCTGGAAAAATCACTTATCAACAAAAGGAACTTATTCTAACTAAAAATGAATTAAAAATCTTAGAATATTTATTTGAACATGCGGAAGTGATTGTTTCTCGTATTGATTTAATGAATCATTTATGGGATGATCACCAATTTATTGATGATAATACTTTAAGTGTTAATATGAATCGTTTAAGAAAGAAATTAGAAGATATTGGTTTACATGATTTTATTCATACTAAGAAAGGATTAGGTTATTTATTATGTTTAAAGACTATTTAAAGAAAACATATCCCGTCTATCTTCTTTATTTGTTGTTTGTCTTATGTACTTTTGTTGTTTTAATGATATGTCAAATGATTTCAGATTTAATTATTTATATGTTAAGTCTCTATTTTTCTATCATCCTTCTTTATTTTTTACTTGATTATAGAAAATACAGACAACATCATCAATATTTGATTTATTTAAAAGACAATCCTGAATTGTTTGATAATTTACCTCAAGAAAGCTATCTTGAAGAAAAAACGTATCAAGAAATGCTTCAAATATTACAAAAAAAGATATTTCAACTTAAACAAGAAAATCAACAAAAATACAATAACACGATAGATTATTATACAAAATGGGTCCATCAAATCAAAACTCCTATTGCTGGATTAAAACTCATCATTCAAAATGATTACCCAGATAAAAAAATGCTTGTAGAACTTTTAAAAATAGAACAATATGTCAATATGGCTTTACAATATGTACGTTTAGATTCTATTCACCATGATCTTTCTTTTCAAAAAGTTTCTTTAGATCATCTTGTTAGTCAAGAAATCAAAAAACAATCACTCTTTTTCTTTCAAAAAAATTTAAAAGTAGATTATCAAATTAAAGACCTACAAATCTTAACAGATGAAAAATGGAGTGGTTTTGTCATTGAACAAGTTCTTTCTAATGCTTTAAAATATACGAAAGAAGGAAGTATTACTTTTTATAATGAAGGTGAAAAGCTTTATATTCAAGACAGTGGTATTGGTATTAAAGAAAGTGATCTGCCACGTGTTTTTGAAAAAGGATTTACAGGTTTTCAAGGAAGAAATGATAAAAAAGCCAGTGGTTTAGGTCTTTATTTATGTAAAAATATTTTTAATCAATTGGGTCATTTGATTTCTATTGAATCAAAGGTAGGTCAAGGAACAACTGTTTGTCTTGATTTTAGTAAAAAAGAAATATTTATTGAATAATCTTACAAAAATGTAAGATTATTTTACTTACTTGTAAGATAAATCGATAGGTCATATTTTAGAAGTAGAATACAATAAGTGTGTAAAAAGGAGGACACAAAAATGTCATTATTAAACGTTAAACATTTACAAAAAATTTATTCAACGCGTTTTTCAAGCCAAAAGGTAGAAGCTTTAAAAGATGTTTCTTTTGATGTTGAAGAAGGAGAATATATCGCCATTATGGGTGAATCTGGAAGTGGAAAAACAACACTCTTAAATATTCTTGCTTCATTAGATAAACCAACAAGTGGAGAGGTTTTATTAGATGGAAAAGATCTTACAAAAATCTCTGATAAACATATTTCAGCTTTTAGACGAGATAATCTTGGCTTTGTTTTTCAAGATTTTAACTTATTAGATACTTTTAATGTCGCTGACAATATCTATTTACCTCTTGTTTTATCAAAAGAACCCTATGCTTTAATGAAACCAAAACTAGAAAAACTTGCAAGACCATTAGGAATTAATCATTTATTAGAAAAATATCCTTACGAAATATCTGGTGGTCAAAAACAAAGAGTTGCGGTTGCAAGAGCCTTAATTACCCATCCTAAAATTATTTTAGCCGATGAACCCACAGGTGCTCTTGATTCAAAATCAACCGATCAACTTTTATCTATTTTTGATCAAATTCATCAAAGTGGACAAACAATTTTAATGGTTACTCATAGTAGTAAAGCAGCTAGTTATGCCAGTCGTGTCTTATTTATTAAAGACGGACAAATCTTCCATCAACTTTATAAAGGAGATATGTCTAATCAAGAAATGTATCAAGCTATTAGCGATACTCTAACAATGCTTCTTTCGGGAGGTCAATAAAATGAAATTTTATTTAAAATTGGCTTTAGGAAATATCAAAAAGAATAAAAAGCTTTATAGTTCTTACTTTATTTCTACTATTTTCTCTATCGCCCTTTATTTCATTATTAAAACTGTAGGAAATAGTCCTACTTTAAAGGGTCAAGATTCAATTACTATGTTTTTAAATTTAGGAGGCTATGTGATTGCCCTCTTCTCTTTGATTTTCTTATTTTATACCAATAGTTTTGTGATAAAGAATCGAAAAAAAGAAATCAGTCTTTATCATATATTAGGAATGGAAAAAAGAAATGTACGTTCTATGATGTTATTAGAAACTATCGTTATTGCTCTTATTTCTCTTGTAAGTGGTATTGTTATTGGAATGCTTCTTTCACAAATTACATCTGTCATTATTTTAAGAATCATTCATAAAAGTATTCATTTTTCTCTTATTTTTTCAATAGATGCTTTTATAAAAACGATTATTATTTTCAGTATTATTTTCTTTTTATCACTTATTTATAATATTTCTGTTGTTGTTAGAAGTAATCCCATTGAACTTTTAAAAGGACAGAATATTGGTGAAAAAGAACCTAAAACAAAAATCTTTTTAACACTTTTAGGGGTTATTGCTTTAGGTGCAGGTTATTATATTGCTTTGTCCATTACCGATCCTATGCAAGCTATGGCTTTATTCTTTGTTGCTGTTATTTTAGTCATGATTGGTACGTATTGTTTATTTACAGCAGGAAGTATTGCTTTATTAAAGTTCTTAAAATCAAGAAGAAACTTTTATTATCAACCAACACACTTTACTTCTATTTCAGGTCTTTTATATCGTATGAAACAAAATGCTGTTGGTCTTGCTAATATTTGTATTTTATGTACTTGTGTTTTAGTGACACTTTCTTCAACAATTTGTTTATATAAGGGTATTCAAGACAGTATCAAAAGACAATATTACATGGATGGAACTATTACTGTAACTGATTCGGATTATCCAGACCAAGTCTATGAAGATGTTAAAGGATTATTAAAAAATAAAAAATATGATTCTCTTTATGCTCTTTCTTATTATAATTACACAGGAAGTTTAAAGAAAAATAAAGTACATCTAAATGATTATGACTATAATCATTTAGCTTCTATTAATCTTATTTCTTTGGAGGATTATAATCATTATTTTAATCAAAATTTATCTTTAAATAATAATGAAGCTTATCTTTATAGTTATGAAGGTTATAATGATCATACCATTTCATTAGAGAATATTCCTTATACTATAAAAGGACAAATTAAAAATCGCCAACTTCAAGCAAATAATTGTTTTGCTCCAAATAATATCTCAATAGTAATCAATCAAAGTGCTTTAAATAACTATAAGCTTAAATCAAAAAGTTATTTCATAGGTTTTAATGCAAGTAAAAAAGTTGTAGATGAAGTAACTACTGCTATTATTCATAAAGATTATAATTACTTAGGAAATAAATATTATGTAAGTATACAAAATAGTTATGAAGATATTGATGTTATTTATGAATTATATGGTTCATTATTATTTATTGGAATTTTTCTATCAATGATGTTCTTAGTAGCAGCAATCGTAATTATTTATAATAAACAAATTTCTGAAGGATTTGAAGATCAAAATAAATTTGAAATCTTACAAAATGTTGGTATGTCACAAAAAGAAGTTAAACAGACGATTCAATTCCAAGTATTGATTTTCTTCTTTGTTCCATTGATTGTTGCCATCATTCATTTAGCCTTTGCCTATCCTTTAATCCTTCGTATTTTAAAAGGATTACTAGAATGTAATGAAAACGTTTATCTTATTTCAACTACTGGTTGCATTGCAGGTCTCATTATTATTTATACGATTGTTTATTTGATGACTTCTAAGGCCTATTATCGTATTGTTAAAAGATAAATCTAAAGCGGACTTAACAAGTTCGCTTTTATAATAAAAAAACAGAGAAAATTTCTCTGTTTATCCAACTAAGGCTCTGGTTCTCCGATTTATGTCCAACTAAAACATGGTCTTTCTACAAGAACGATAACATATTGTGTATTTATACACAATAGCCCTATAAATCATTAACAATATTATGTACCCATATTCCTTTTCTTACAAGAATAAGACCTAGTGTTGCCTTAGGAATATCAACACATTGAACAAGTATATAAATTATAAGAATTGGTAGACTTGTTAGCCTTGTTAGTAATAAAGCAGCCATAAAAGTAAAGACAAATGTATAACCACTATCAAATAAGAATGTTAAAAACGTTTTTCCACCTGCTCGCATAGTAAAATAACTACTATAATAAACAGAAATAACAGGTAGCATACATGCTGCTACTTTAAGTAAAGATGTTGCAAGATTTTTTACTTCTACAGATGTGTTATAAATTTGTGGAATATAAATAGAAACATTAAATAAAACAACAGCCAACGTAAAACACATGATAAAGTTCATAAACACCATTTTCAAATCATAATCTTTCGCTCTTTCAATTTCACCTGCACCAAGTTGTTGTCCAACAACAATTGAAATAGAATTTCCCATAGCATAACAAACAATCATAAAGAAATTAGTAACGGTTGTGGTAATATTAATCGCTGCAACAGCAACAAGTCCTCTTGTAGAATAGCTTTGAGAAATCAAAGCAATAGAAATAGACCATAAGATTTCATTACATAAAAGAGGTAATCCTCTTTTCAACATTTCTTTAGTTGTATCAAAAGGAACTTTCTTCATCTTAATAGCATCTTTTAAATAAAGATTTCGAGAACCCCCTATAATATTAATACTCATTTCAATCACACGAGAAACAACCGTTCCAATCGCCGCGCCTGAAACCCCTAATTGTGGAAATCCAAAATGTCCAAAGATCAAAATATAATTAATACAGAAATTGACAATCACGGCGACCACACTCGCAATCATTGGTAAAACCGTATTTCCTGTTTCTCTAAGTGACGATGAATAAACTTGTGTAATTACAAAAGGAATCAGTCCAATGAGCATAATTTTTAAATAATCCATTCCATAATTTAAAGTTTTTAAACTATCTTGCGGATTATCATTTAAATATAAAGAAATCAATTGTTGTCCAAATGTATAGAATAAAAAAATAGCTAGCAGTGCAATTATAATTCCTATAATCAATTTGATCCTAAAACAATTCTCCACTCCTTCTTTATTTTTCTTTCCATAAAACTGTGCCATAAAGATTCCTGGACCTGACATAGCGCCAAAAATCGTGACATTAAATACTTGTAATAATTGATTAGTAATAGAAACTCCTGACATAGAAAGTGTTCCTAATTGTCCAATCATAATATTATCTAATAAACTTGCAAGATTTGTAAAACCATTTTGAATAACAATGGGTATACAAATCGCAAGAACCATTTTATAAAATCCTTTACTTCCAATTAGTTTTTTCATATTCCCTCCTATGTGTAAAAGACATTATAATCGATTTTGCATTTAAAAAAAAGAGCTTTCGCTCTTTTGGTTATTTATTATCTCCTAATAATTGAAGAATATCTAAGAAGATATTAACAAAGTCTAAATAAAGATTAAATGCTCCATAAATACTTAATTTTTCTAACATTTCTGGATTAGATGAAGCATAATTATAAAGTTGTAATGATTTTTGCATATCATATGCCGTAATTCCTGCAAATAATGCAAGTGAAATAAGTGGCATAATAAGTGTTCCCACACCTAAATGAAAAATCATCACAATAACTGAAAAAATAATATAAACAAATAATCCTGCTAAACAGATTGTTCCAATTCTTGTTAGATCCATTTTAATCACTGTTCCTAGTACAACAAGCACACCAAAGTAAATAGCTGCTACTAAAAAAGCCAGTGCAACACTAAAGGAAGTATAGCTTGCAATAACATAAGAAAATGTCACACCAGTAATGACTGAATAGATCATATAAAGAACTTTTGCCGTAATTGGTTTCATTGTCATTAAACGTCTTGATAAACTAATAACAACCGCAAATTGAAAAATAATTAAAATGAAAGGAAGCATTCCTGCATAAGACATAAATGATGATTTTTCTAAAGCAAAAGCCGTCACAAAAGTTGTTAAAACACCTATAATCATCCATTTAAAAATATTGTTAATGTATTGTTGTATCGTCATTGAACGATCTTCAACATATTCATAAGTTTTGTTATCCATATTCATTCTCCTATCCTTGAATAATACGATTTTCTAAAATTTTCTTTTCAGGTAAAGCTTTTTCAACATATCCTAAAATACAACAACCAACACCAACATAATCTTCTAAATGCCATTTTTGAAGATATTGTTGTCCCTTTTCTAACTCAAACATTTCTTTACAACGATTGATCCAACAAGAACCTATATTTAAAGCATAAGCTCCTGTTTGCATAGCACCAATCACTAATGAACCATCTTTTATACCATTACTTTCATCTTTTGGGACAAAGATAAAACATACTGTTGGTGCCCCATAAAAAGGATCAACATCTTTTCCAAAAATAATCGCATTAAGTTTTGAAAGTTCTTTGATTTCTTCTTGATTTTGAACAACCACAATTTTACTTGATTGTTTATTTTTACCACTAGGGGCATTTAAACCACAAGCTAAAATCATTTGTAATTCTTCATTTTTAATTTGTTCTTGTTTAAAACTACGACAACTTCTTCTTGTTGTAAGTGCTTCGATTGCATCCATTTTTATCTCTCCAATCCTAAAATATAATTGATAAATTGTTGAGCAGTTCTTCCTGAAGTTCCACCATGAGATAATTCCCATTTATTGGCTTCTAATAAAAGTTCTTTTTCATCCATTTCTATATTATTTTTATGCGCTAATTCTAAAACAATATGATTAAATTCTTTTTTCATTGGTTTAGAATAATTGATTTTAACGCCAAAACGATTAACTAATGAAAGTTTTTCTTCCATGGTATCTGATTGATGCATTCCATTTTCTTGAACAACATCATTACGATCAGACCAGTTTTCTTTAATAAGATGTCTTCTATTACTTGTTGCATAAATAAGAATATTTTCAGGTTTTGTTTCAACCCCACCTTCAATTACTGCTTTTAAGAATTTATATTCAATTTCAAATTCTTCAAATGATAAATCATCCATATAGATAATGAAACGATAATTTCTATTTTTAATCATCGCAATAATATTTGATAAATCTTTAAACTGATGTTTATAGATTTCAATCATTCTTAAACCTTGATCATAAAATTCATTTACAATTGCTTTAATACTTGTTGATTTCCCTGTTCCACTATCCCCATAAAGTAAAACATTATTTGCTTTTCTTCCTTCAACAAAAGCTACAGTATTATCTAATAACTTTTTCTTTTGAATTTCATACCCAACTAAATCATCTAAAACAACTTCATCCATATTATTAATTGGTTTTAATTCTACATAGTTTTCATGACTTGTCGCAATTCTAAAGGCTTTATTTAAACCAAACATACCTACACCATAATCTTTGTAGAATTGCGTTACAACGTCAAAGAATTCTTGTTCATTCTTTGTTTCTTCTAATTTTTTAGAAAGTTCTTGGACTTTTAAAGAAACATTCTTATTGTACATCAATTCTGGTTTAGATAAAGCTTTATAATCAGCAAGTGTTGAAAAACAATCAATATTTAATTCTTTTTCAATACTCCTAAAATCATAATGGAAAAGATCATAAAATACTTTAAAATCATTTAAAGCAAAATGATTAACAGTTCCTTCTCTTGCTCCTTGTTTTTCACAAGTCATACTAAATGGATTTTCATTTGTCATTAATAAATAAGTTAAATAATTATGCCATAAATTATCATTAAATCCATATTGAGTTGCAAGTTCTAATAATCTTTTTATTTGTCCATAAATTTCTTGACGAAGTTCATGATTTGATTTTTCATCATCTGATAACAACTTAGCAAGTTGTACTAAAATTTCATCCTCTGGTAAATTCCCATAAAGAATTAAGTTTGATATTAATTCATACATATATATAATCCCCCTAATTTTCTTTATTTTACCGCATCTTTTAGGAAAATGAAATAAAATGATGTATAATAGTTTCAATGAGGTGAAAAAAATGGAAAATGGTGTTTTATTACAAGGGTTTCATTGGTATATAAAACCTGAAGAAAAACTTTGGAAACAACTTCAAGAAAAAGTAAAATCTTATAAAGAAATGGGTTTTTCAGCTATTTGGCTACCACCTGCTTATAAAGGCGTTGGTGGTATCAATGATAATGGTTATGGTGTTTATGATCTTTATGATTTGGGAGAATTTAATCAAAAAGGAAGTATTGAAACAAAATATGGGACAAAAGAGGACTATTTAGCGTGTATTCAAGCTTTTCAAAAAGCAGGAATTGATGTTTATGGAGATATTGTCTTAAATCATAAAATGGGCGCTGACGGTACTGAAATTGTTAACGCAAAAGAAGTCAATCGTCAAAATACTAATGAAATCATTTCTGGTGATGAACAAATTAAAGTCTATACTCTTTTTACTTTTCCTGGTAGAAATAAAAAATATTCTGATTTTATTTGGCATTGGTATCATTTTGATGGGATTGATTATGATGAAAAGACCCATCGTAATACCATTTTCCTTTTTGATCAAAAAAGTTGGGATCAAGAAGTCGATGATGAAAATGGCAATTATGATTATTTAATGGGAGCGGATTTAGATTTTGGAAATGAAGAAACCGTTCAAGAAGTTACCTCATGGCTTTATTGGTATATAAATTTAACTAAAATCAATGGCTTACGTCTCGATGCTGTTAAACATATTCCCGCTTCTTTTTATAAAAACCTCTTGCCAAAAATATATCACGATTTTAATAAAGAATTATTTACGGTTGGTGAGTATTGGCACGGAGATGTGTATCATTTAGAAAAGTATTTAAAAGAAGTCAATTTTGAAATGTCTTTATTTGATGTTCCTCTTCACTATCATTTTTACGATGCAAGTCATAATGAAAATTATGATTTTTCTCATATTTTTGATCAAACGCTTGTTTCCATGTATCCTTCAAATGCAGTTACTTTTGTCGATAATCATGATACGGAACCAAGTCAATCATTAGCTTCTTTCATTCCTGATTGGTTTAAAGGACATGCTTATTGTTTAACTCTTTTAAGAAAAGCAGGGTATCCTTGTGTTTTCTATGGTGATTTAGAAGGTATTGATTATGAAAATGTTTCTTCAAAAAAAGAAATGCTTCAACAGCTCCTTTCTTTAAGAAAACAATATAACGAAGGAAATCAAGAGGATTATTTCGATCATCCTCATTTAATTGGTTGGACAAGACATACTGAAACAAAAGCAATGGTTATTATTATGACGAATTCAACTGGTGGTATTAAATCAATGTATGTTGGTAAAGAAGATCGTCATTGTTATTATGTCAATGTCTTTAATGGTTATCAAAGAGTTCTTATTAATGAAGATGGTTACGGTGATTTTTATTGTGAGGATAAAAACTTTGCTGTATACGTAAAAGAGTAATGATTCAGTTTTACTGATTCATTACTCTTTTTTATAATTATAAAATTAGTTTTTTTCATATAATCCAGTTAAATTCAATTCAATCTTTACAACAGTTTCTTTTACATCAATATTTTCAAAATCATTCCCACATGTTATTGCTTCTGGAACATCAGAAAATGAAACCAAATATCTTCCATCATCTTCTTTTAAGAAAATGACAGGATAATATAATTTCATACTCTTTCTCCTTCTTATATTTTTCATTGAAATTATTTTTGTACTTAAACCTCTCAAAATTTATTCTTTCCTAAAAAAAACGGGTGTCTTACCCGCAAATTGAGGGACCCTGGTCTTACGACCAGCCCAATTAACAGATTTCTATTGCAAGTAGAGTGTACCATAAATCTATCTTCTTTTCATACATGTTTAAAAAAAAGAAGGATTTCTCCTTCTAATATTGTAAAAAGATTTCTCTTATTTCATCACGATCATGTGTTTGTGTTAAAGCAAGCATTAATAAAACTCTCGCTTTTTGTGGCGATAAGGTATTTGATGAAATACATAAATGATGTGGATCAAAGATTTCATCATCAAAAACAATTCCTTGTGAAATACGTGAAGAACGTACAAAAATTGTACCCTTTTCAGAAAGTTCTTCGATTGCTTTTAACCAAGCTTGGCTATAATTTCCACTTCCTGACCCTGCAATAACAATCCCTTCATGATCACTTGCAAGATCATATAAGATTTTAGCATCCGCACCACTGTAATAAAAAGCAATCGCTACACTTTTAATAGAATCAATACGTTTGTTAAAACGTGATTTTATCGTATGAATCTTACTTGTTTGTGTATAGAAATAGACTTCTTGATCTTGCATATATCCTAAACATCCAAGAGATCTTTGATCAAAGGCATCAATTTTAAAATTATTAACTTTTTCAATATCTCTTCCTGAATAAATTGTATTAGAAAATAAAGCAAGAACCCCACGGTTATAAGATTCTCCATGACAAGCTAAACAAATAGCTTGATAAAGATTAAATGGACCATCTGCACTCGTTGCTGTTGCTGGACGCATTGCTCCTGTTAAAACAACAGGTTTTGGGGTATTTAATGTTAAAGTTAAAAAATAAGCTGTTTCATCTAAAGTATCTGTTCCATGAGTGACAACCGCACCATCAATCGTATCATCCGACAAAATTTCTTCAATATTATTTTTTAAAATCAACCATTTTTCATGAGTCATTTCATTACTATCAATATTCATTAATTGATATTCTTTAATATGCGCCACTTCATTGATTTCTGGAATTGTTTCAATAATTGAATCAATATCAATTTCTCCTGCATGATATGCTGCAGTTTTCCCTTTTTTTCCAGTACCAGCAATTGTACCACCTGTTGCTACAATAGCAATTGTTTTCATAGTTCCTCCTTAATATCGTATTTCAAAAGATTTTTCATACTCTTTTATATTTAATAAATGATAATGGATTTGTTCTATTTCAATAAATGGTTGTTGATAGAGCTTTTCAATCATTCTTTCTATTTGCATTCCTTCTCCCTGAACTTCCATAGAAACCGAACCATCATATTCATTTTTTACAAACCCCGTTAATTTTAATTCATTTGCGATAGAAAAGCAACGAAAACGAAAACCAACACCTTGAACTCTGCCTTTAAATAAATACTTTCTTCTTTCCATAAAAAATAACCGGTTTCCCCGATTATTTTAAACTATCTAAAATTTCTTTCATTTTAAAGGCAAGTCCTTGGCATTTTTCTACTGATAAAGAACATAAAGCAACACGAATACCTTTATTGACTTTAATTGTATAAATATCTTGAGCAAGCATTGCTTCATGGAATCGTGTTAATAAATCATCATCTTCCACTTTTAAAGTAACAAAGAAACCTTCTTTATATGGATAATAAGTTAAACCACATTCATCTGCTTCTTTTTTAAAGACTTCACATCTTTGTCTTAATAAATCAACATATTTTCCTTTTTCTTCGTTAAATTCATCTTTATGTTCAGTTGTAACTTTAACAAAGTTTTCCATTGCTGCATTAGGAATATTTGACCAAGAAGCTCTTGCATGTTTTTCCATTAAGATTTCAAGTGCTCGAACATCTTCTTGATTTCTTGCTAAAATAACAGCACCCCCACATCTTAAACCATAAGATGTAAGTGTTTTAGAACAAGAGAACGCTACAACAATCATGACTTGATCATTCATACGATTAAATGCATTCATATAATCTCTTGATCTTTCTAAGTTATAAGAATAGTCAATATAAGCAATATCATCTAAGATAATAACAGGTCCTTCATTTGATAATTCATTACAAAAATCAATCACTTGATTCCATTCTTCAACTGTCATAGAATATCCTGTTGGGTTATGACATGGGTCATTGATAATCGCTAAAACTTTACCTTGTCTTGCCATTACTTCACGACAAGTTTCTTTAAAGCTTGTAATATTGAATGTATCTCCATCAAACATTTGATAGGCTTGTACTTTACAATTAGCAATCGTTGCCATTGATTTATAGTTACCCCATGCAATATGAGGAATAATTAAAGTTTGACCTTCGTCTAATACATTTAAAATCGTTGAACTTACAGCTCCTGAACCTCCAGGTGTTCCAATAACACTATGACATAAATCAAGTTTTGTGTCTTGTACGACCCAATTATAAACTTGTTTTCTAAAGTTTGGATTTCCACTAAAACTAGAAGCATATTTTGCTTTTGTTCTATTATCTAAACTGTTATACGTATTAAATACGGTATCTAATGCAACTAAATTTCCATCTTCATCATATAATGAACCAATTGTCGCATTGACAATATTTTCTTTTCCTTTTTTAGCAATTGCATCATTTGCTAGATTTACAATCTTAAAAACATTATCAACAATTGGTTGATGATCAATATTTTCTCTAATAAATTTTTTCATCACACATACCTCTTCATATTCATTATTACTTGTATCTTATCATACTTTAATAAAAAATTCTCTAATTTTAAAGATTTTTTTAATTAAATACAATTTATCTTATTTCTTTTGTTCCATCTAACTCTTGATAAATCATCCAAATTTTCTTAACTAAACGATGTGGCAAAATCTTCATTCCTAAGATTTGTATTCGATTGATTGTTCCATATAAAGAAACATCCTTAGAACTTTCCATATCTTTGATAGCTTTTTTAATAACATCTTTTGCTTTATAAACTTTTCCATAACGAATCACAACAGGCTTTTTATCTTTTTCAACTGCACGATCAAAGAACTCTGTTTCTACCCAATAAGGACATATAGCTAAAACATGAATTTGTCGATATTTTAATTCTTCATTTAAAGCTCTTGAATAACTTAAGACAAATGCTTTGGTCGAAGCATAAATATTTAAATAAGGGATTGGCATATAACCACTACATGAAGCAAGATTGACAATATAGCTTTTTTTATGCATATAAGGTAAAACACTATTGACCATTTTAACAACTGCAAGCATATTTAAATTCATCATATTTTCAATAACTTCAATTGACATATTTTCATAATGATCTAATTTTCCATAGCCTGAACAATTAATCAATGCTTTTACTCTAGGTTTTTCTTGAAATAAAGCTTCTTGAATAATTTCAAAAGATTCTTTTTGCGTTAAATCTAAAGCAAAAATTTTTACCTTTGTTTGTAGTTTTTCCTTTAAACATTCTAATCTTTCTTTTCTTCTAGCAATCACCCATATTTCATCTACTTGATACTTCTTTTCAATTTGCATAGCAAATTCTCTTCCCATACCTGAACTTGCTCCAGTTACAATTATTATTTCTTTCATTTTTTATCACCACTTCTATTATAAGTTTCTTTCGAAGCAAGTCAAAATATTCTCCTTTTTTTCATAATATAAAAAAGCGCTTACAATTATTCTTTTTATGATAGAATATAGATAAGTTATTTATATTTAAACATACAATATGATTATTATTTAAGGAAGGAAATGTTTATGAAAAAAAATCGTAGTTTAAACTTGAAGTATGCTGGTAGCCAAATTTTCTACTTTGCTGCTTTTGCTTCTATGATGGGTTATGCTTCTGTCTTTTTATTAGATAAAGGATGTACAAACTCACAAATTGGTATTGCTCTTGCCCTTTCAAGTATTATCGCTGTTATATTACAACCAATGCTTGCTTCTTTTGCAGACAATCATAAAAATATTGAAATGCGAAATATCATTGCACCAATTGTTTTATTAGTCATTGCTTTATCCGCAATTCTTTATTTAATTCCAGGAAGTGCTTTATTTGTTTTATTTTTAGTAGTTACTATTTTTTCAATCATGTCATCAATCATGCCCCTAATGAATTCTCTTGCCTTTGTTTTTGAACAACATGGTATTGAAATCAACTATGGTCTTGCTCGTGGATTAGGTTCTGTAGCTTATGCAATCGCTTCTCTTGTTTTAGGACATGTTGTCGAAAGTTTTTCACCAGGTATTTTACCTCTATTCTATATTATTTTTACAGCTTTATTATTTGTTGTTGTTAAAATGTTTGTTTTACCAAAAGGTTATGAAAAAGAAGTAGTCAAAGAAGATACAAAACAAGAAGAAACAGAACAACTTTCTTTTGGTAAGTTCTGTATGAAATATAAAAAATTTATTTTATTTTTAGTTGGTTTTGTACTTGTCTATTTTGCGCATACAATTATCAATAACTTCTTTATTCAAATTATTACAAATATCGGTGGAACAAGTGCTGATATGGGAAATGCTGTTTTCGTTGCAGCCATGTTGGAACTTCCAACAATGGCTTTCTTTACAAAGATGTCTGAAAAAATTAATTGTGGAACACTTATTAAATTTTCAATTTTAATGTTCTGTGTAAAACATGCACTTACATATTTTGCGACAAACATGATTATGATTTATCTTGCCCAAGTATGTCAAATGTTTGCCTATGCTTTATTTGTTCCAGCCTCTGTTTATTATGTTAATGAAAAAATTGCTGTTGCCGATCGTGTTAAAGGACAATCGCTTGTTACAACTTCAATGACTTTATCAGGAGTATTTGCAAACTTCGCAGGTGGAATTATGCTTGATGCTTTAGGTGTTGGACATGTTTTACTTGCTGGTGTCATCTTATCAATCGTCGGTGCTGTTATTGTTATTTTAACGACAGAAAAAGTTTAAGCGACTCAATATTGAGCCGCTTTTTTTATGAGCTTATTTCTTTCTTCTTTATTTAAAGGACGTGACATACCTTCTGATAAGTTTTCATCCAAAAGAATTTCATCAAATGAAATTCTTTTTAAAGAAACAACTTCATTCTTCAATGATAAAAACATCTTTTTGATTTGATGATATTTTCCTTCTTCTATTGTCACATACCCGTGATAATCATCTATAATTTCAAGTTTTGCTGGTAAACATTGAATACTTTTATCAATGATGATTCCCCTTTTAAAAGCTTCTTGATCTTCCTTATTAAGTCTTTCTTTTGTTTCAACAAGATAAGTCTTCTCTACATGATTTTGTGGTAACAATAATTTCTTTAAACTTTTATCATTAGTAAGAATTAAAAGTCCTGTCGTATCACGATCTAATCTTCCTAAACAAAAACAATCTGGATAATCAATTAAATCAACAACACATTTTTCCTTTTCATCTTTATTGGCACAAAGATAACCTTGTGGTTTATTGAGCATAAGATAATGAAATGGTTGACTCTTTAACATTTTTCCCTGATAAATAAGAACATCCTCTTCTTGGATTTTTCTTTTACAATTGGTTTCAACAACACCATTCACTTGGATCAAACCATGTTTAATAAGTGTTTTACATTCTTTAACATTACCTAAATTATTGTACATTAAAATATAATATAAATCTTTCATACTAATCCTTATAATTTTCTTCTAACCAACGTGCTACCGCATCTTGGTCGTGACGACCAATAATACCTGTTGCTTTTTCTTTAAGCTCTTCACAGGCATTTTCTACCGCATAGCTTTCATCCGCTATTTCAAACATCGATAAATCATTTAAACCATCGCCAAACACAACAACCTTCTCACATTTTAAATAATCTTTTAATTGTAAAATAGCATGCGCTTTGGTTGCATTTTTAGGTAAGATTTCAAGCCACCAATCTTGGCTATAGATATCTTTAGAAAATAAGCATTGATATCGATCTTTTAAATCATAATAAAAACTTTCTAGCTGTTTTTTTGAAGCAATACATGAAACATAGAAAACATCGCCTTGAAAGAGATTATTTTCAACTGGATTTTTTCTTTTATCATTACGTGTACTTATAAAATCTAGTTGTTGTTTCGTTGATTTACTAGAAATGTAACTAAATTTTTCTTGTTCATTTATAAAAGCATAAACAATAGGATAAAAGTCTTTTTGATTAAAATAATGAGCTAACTCATTGACTTCTTTTTTTAAAAAGAAATTAGATACTAAAATTTCTTGGCTTTGATTATCAATAATAAAGGCGCCATTATAAAGAATCAAAGGAATTTTTGCACTTAAGCCTTTGGTTGCTGGTTTGGCTGAATAATAAGATCTTGCGGTTGCATAAGAAAACAACATTCCTTGATCAACAAGTTTTTCAATTGTTTGATTAGTATAAGTTGATGTTTGTTGTTGACTATTTAAAAGCGTACCGTCTAAATCAGAAACATACAGTGTTTTCATTTTAACGAATAAAGTTTGTCGTTCTCTTTTTATTTTGAGGAACTTCAATTCCTGCTTTTTTACCAGCTTCAATACATTTTAACATCCAAGCCATATTTTTACCTAAAGCATACATTGTATCTAATCCCTCTCTATCTTGTTCAACATCACTTGGTGTATGTCCATGCACTTCATTCCAATAGTTTGATGTGACAATAGGCATTTCAGAAATACTTAAATGCTTGTTTAAAACATCCATACTTGTGACACTTCCTGCTCTTCTTGATGAAGAAATCACAGCTGCTGGTTTATGAACAAATGCAGATTTAGCACTATAAAAAACACGATCCATAAAGCTTTGAATTTTACCTGTTGGATGTGCATAATAAACAGGTGTTCCAAAGATAAAGCCATCAGCATCTTTTGCCATTTCTACAAATTCATTAACACAATCATCAAAAATACATTTTCCTGCCTTCGCACATGTATTACAAGCAATACAATCTTGTAAAGGAACATTAGGAATATGATAAATCAATGTTTCTATTCCTTCTTCCTTTAATGCCTTTTCTACTTCTTCTAACGCTCTATTTGTACACCCTTTAGGATGTGGTCCTCCATTAACTAATAATACTTTCATTTCCTTTTTCCTCCTATTTTTATTGTAAATCACTCTTTATAATATGACAAATAATTATTTGTATAACTTGATATAAGAAAAAGAAATCACTAAGATTTCACAAATCTTATAATATTTTCAATGTGGAACGACATAACTGCAAGTACGTCTACCCTTTTTACATATGATAAGTACGTATGGTCAATCGTATCTACTACATTATTTAACGATTGAAAAGTTATCGTTAAATGTTATAAGTTCGGATAATCCCCCTTTAGCAACCCATTTCTTCGCATTGTCCTTATCTATCAAGGATAGCTCTTACCTCCTGTTTCAAAACACATCTCCCTATTTTTATAAAACTATTTTTTAAGCCTAACACCTAATAGACTTTCAATGAAATCACGAGCACACTTGCGTTTCAACTTGCTTTGATTTATCTGATTGTGATAGTTTTCAAACTCCAGTAACAAAATGCCAATAGTTTTTTTATTACTTTTTTCTAGAAATGGGCAAAAAAAATAGAGCATATAGATTTCTCTATACACTCTACCTTTTCATTTCATATTAAATTTTTGAGTTCGAAAAACTAGAAGTTCACTTCTTATTATAAATTGTCCTCTCGAATTTCAGATAACGACTGTCCTAAAAGATCAGCTTTCCTTCATCTCCTTCTGCCAGCATCCCATACTTTTTTCCATATACAGAAAACTCCATCCAAATGGTGTTCTAGCAAGGGATTTTTCCCTTGAACCCATCATTTATGATATATGGTGGCGCTTTTCGCCCCTAATAGTGAAAGTGGGGGCACTTTCTGCCCCCACTCAGGAAATGTTGCTAAAATACTGTTTAGATTTATCATACATACAAAATGGAAGTTATCTATTTCTCCTCTTCGTTAAGACCTAGTTCATTACATATTACTTGCTATCCATCATACCTTATTCTTTCAACCAGCGTTTCCTTTTTCAGATTACTGCTTAAAACGAGGGAAAGCACAATCTGCAACAGACCGACCAGCAAAATCATAGCAAGAATTGGTGTAATTGGAACATGATAGATATTCATTCCAAATATTCCATTATGTTTTGCATAGGAAAAAAGTGCATAGCCGAGCGGCAGACCAATGATCAAAGCTACGCATATGGTGCCAACCGTAAAAATCAGTCCCTGTAACTGCAGGCATAAATTTAATTGTTTATTTGTCATACCCACAGCCTGTAATACACCATATTCCTGCTTTTTTGTCGTAATATTCATGATCATGGTGTTTGCCATATTCATAAAACCGATGAGTCCTACAACCGCCATAAACAGATAACAGCCAAGCTTCATCATGCGAGCTGCTAATTCTGCAGATTGTAACTGTGCATGATAGGTATCCATTTTTATATGCGAAGCATTAGAAATCAAAGTATTCAGACTCTGTTCCACAGATGCTACATCTTTTTTATCACAGTCCACCCACAGATAGCCATAGGCTGTTCCTCTCAGATTCATGGAACGGTATACACCTTCTGGAATGACAAGATAAGTGTCCGCACTTACAAAGGATCCTGCAATCTTTCCCTGATAGGTATAGGTTCCACTTCCATTCTCAAAGTCAAATGCAATGGATTCTCCCGGAGCATATCCATCTTGTTCCATCCACGTCGACCAGCCAAAGAAAATATCACCATTCTTTACCGCCTGTTCATAGTCCATAGAGCCAATATCCCCGTCTTGGCGCATAAAATCAAAATCCTTTTTACTCACAATAGTAGCCGGAAATCTCGTTCCGTTCAGATTTACAGAGACAATCTCTCTCGTCATGACATCTGTCACTCCCGGAATGCTTTTGATTTCTTCAATCAGCGAATCATTCAATGGATTGTCCGTCAGAATCGTATCCAGATTATTCTTCGGATATCTTTCATCATACTCAGCAGAATAGTCAAGCTGCAGTTCGAATTGTCCATGATTAACGGAAAGACGTGCTTCATGCTCCGTGTCAATATTTCCCACATAATTAGAGATAATCACAAACAATGTGCAAGAAAGCCCCATTGTGAGGATGGTACCAATGGTTCTTTTTGGATTACCCGTCACATTTGCCATTGCCATAGAAAACACAGTGACATTTTTTCTGCCAATTCGCTTTCCCTTTTTTTGTGTTTTTGTATTTTCTAAATACCGTGTTGCTTCGATAGGTGAAATCCGTGAAACAATTTTCATTGGTTTACGCAGTGCCAAAGCAACGGTAAGAAATGATACGAAAATACATAGAAACATAATAGGCAGAGAATATAGTGGCACCTGCTGATTTTGGACTCCTATAGAGCCAGTTCCGGTTGATACAAAGTTTCCCTGTTCTACCAGCCAGTTAAAACCGCATTTTGCAATCAGAAAGCCAAAAAGCAATCCAACTGGTATTGAAAAAAATGTCAAAAAAATGCCCTCTCTGAAGATCAGTTGTTTCATCTGCTTTTTTGTCGCTCCCAGAGCCTTAATTTTTCCATACTCCTGTATCTTGTTGGCAATACCGACCTGAAAAATATTATAAATGACCACAACAGAGAAAAGTACAATTGCAAGAATCAGAATTCCACATACCGCAATCATTTCATAACTCGGCTGCAAGACCCATTGCAAATAGAGATCATTGACTATAACGTTTTTTTCTTCGATCCCACAAGCTGCTGCAATCTGCTTTATAACCGAATCAATATTATTCATAGATACATTTGCAGAATCATTTAAAGTAAAATAAATATTATACTGTCTGTCATTCTCTGCGACGTGCTCATCATAAAACTCCTGTGACCCGAAAGCAACATAAGATGCCTCGATGGTATGCTCATCCCGATCATATAGGATTCCGCTGACAACAAATTCTTCCGGCTTATATTCTGACTGCATCCCTGCGCGGTAATCCAGTGTAACCGTATCTCCGATCTTTACATCACCATACCCCATTGCACGAAAAAATGCTCTTCCTGCGGCAATTTCCTGCATTTTTTCCGGATACTTTCCTTCCTTCAACTCATATTCTTTATTATAAGGAAGC
Source organism: [Clostridium] ammoniilyticum (assembly GCF_025566905.1). Classification (NCBI taxonomy): domain Bacteria; kingdom Bacillati; phylum Bacillota; class Erysipelotrichia; order Erysipelotrichales; family Coprobacillaceae; genus Faecalibacillus; species [Clostridium] ammoniilyticum. The sequence continues at coordinate 266,852 of NZ_JAOQJR010000001.1, read as the reverse complement.
ATTTTTCTTGCAGTCTCATCCATGCAGACAAACCCGCCTTTTTCATTGCCTTTTATGATACCTTCGGTGCACATAGTGCCTGTAGCATCTATTTCCGCACGGCGGTTTACTTCTTTTAACTGCGATCCGTCTGCGGAAACAAACAGACCATAATTGCTTCCATATGAGCTTGCCGCCTGACTTTTCTGCAAACGGATCATTCCATTTCCCACAGTACTGATAATCACAAGCAGCATCGTGGTCAGACAGATTGCTATCATGATCAGTATACTTCTTGTCCTGTTCTTTTTGTCATTTCTATATGCAATCCTGCTTATTGTCTTCATCTGAAATCCACCACCTGTCCGTCCTCAATCACCAGAATACGGTCAGCGACCTGTGCAATTTCGTCATCATGGGTAATCATTACAATTGTCTGTCCATATTTTTTTGCTGTCATCTTAAGCAGAGCGATTACCTCATCACTGGTCTTAGAATCAAGATTTCCGGTCGGCTCATCTGCAAATATAATTTCCGGACGATTCACCAGTGCTCTTGCAATTGCTACTCTCTGCTGCTGTCCTCCGGATAACTGATTTGGCAGATTATAAATCCGGTTTTCAATCCCCAAAGTTGCAATAATATCATTTACATACGCTTCATCCACTTTTCTTCCATCCAGCCCCAGTGGCAGTACAATATTTTCCCAGACATTAACAGATGAAACCAGATTAAATGCCTGAAAAACAAATCCGATTTTTCTTCTGCGGAAAACAGCAAGGGCATCTTCCTTCATCCTGTATAAATCTTTCCCTGCTAAAGTAACACTGCCTTTTGTCGGGGTGTCTAGCCCTCCAAGCATATGAAGTAATGTACTTTTACCGGAACCTGACTTTCCAACAATTGCAACAAATTCTCCCCGCTCAATCTGAATGTCCACCTGATTGACCGCTTTGACCTGATTCTCACCTGCGCCATAAAACTTACAAAGCTGCTTGGTTTCTAATATCACACTCATGTGTTTTGCCTCCTTTTCATCCTACATCAAAATTGTATCAGGACAATCTTTCATTTCACTTTCAAAAAACGAGCAGAAGTCTTACAAAATTGTAAGATTTCTGCTCACTTAAAATTTATCCAACATATGGTAATTGAATCACAAACGTGCTTCCTTTTTTCTTTTTGCCGGAGGTTACCGTGATCGTACCTGCGTGTTTTTCGATAATTTCTCTCGATAGAAAAAGTCCGATTCCTGTACCACTCTTTTCCATGACCTCCCTGGAACTTCCTCTGTAAAATCGTTGAAAAATTTTGTGATACTCATTCTGCGGAATACCAATTCCCTGATCCTCAATTTCCATTCTTACAAGATTGTTTCTTTTTTGCAACCGAATAAATATTTTTGAACCACACGGACTGTACTTGACTGCATTATCCAGAACGTTGATAACAGCTTCACCAAGCCACCTTTTATCCTGCATAATCGTGCATGTTTCCAGCTCTTTTTCATAGTCAAAAACGAATTCTATCTCTTTCTCATCTGCTTTGGGATAAGTACGGTTCACAGCAGATATGACAGTATCCATAAGCGGAAGTTTTTTCTTATTCATCTGAATCAGTCCAGTTTCCATCTTGGATATTTCAAGAAGCGACTGCAATAATGTCTCCAGACCATCCAGAGCACTCCGACAACGGACACGAAACTCCTCCTGTTCTGTGGCACTTAAGTCATTCTGCATCAGCACACTAAAGCATATATCTAAAGCTGCAACCGGTGTCTTTAACTGGTGAGAAATATCAGAAACCATTTCTTTCGTGCTCTCTTTTTCTTCCCGTGCTTCTTCCTTTAGCAACTGAATATGATGTCCGATTGCTTCAAGTTGATCATTCAAATTTTCCAGTTCTGTGTGATTTTCCGTTTTCAGTAAATCATCAAATTTATTTTCACGGAATCTAATCAGAATTTCTTCCAACTGATCTAAAATTTTCTGATGACACACATCTTCTTTTTTCTTCCAATAAAGTAAAAAAGTAAAAAGAAGCACGCATATCACAGTGCTTACAGCACCGGTCACCATAACCTGATGCCAGAATTGCGAATAAAATGCATTCCCTTTATTTCCCCAGTATCCATATTGCTCCAATAATCGCCTTCCCTGTTCGTTAGTTTCAATATCCTTATCCTTAAGCAATTCCGAAACAGCATCCAGCCCGGAAAATTCTTCCTTTGCAGCAATATCTGTCATAAGATTCATTTTATATTTATAATCTTCATAAAACACATACGTGGTAAAGCAATTTAATATTGCAAACAATATTATGACAGGCAATACCACAGAGAGCACTACTGTGATCTTCTTGCGATATCTCTTTATCACTGCCTTACCTCCTGATTCCATATATACCCAAGACCCCTGATATTCTTTATATAGACCGGTGCAGCCGGATTGTCTTCGATTTTCTTACGGAGTCTTCTGATATTGACAGCGATTGTATTTTCATCCACAAAATCCCCTTCCAGATCAAACACATTTTCCAATATTTGTGTTTTTGAAAGAATCTGTTTCGGATTCTGAAGAAAAAAAGTCAGCATTTTCAACTCCGTTTTTGTCAGACTGATTTCACGACTCTTTATCAGGACTTTCATTTCTCCTGCGATAAATACGATATCTCCCGAAATCATCTTTTCGGCTTCCGTTTTCTCCTGTCTGCGGCGGAAATATGCTTCTATTTTCAAAAGAAGTACCGAAAGACTAAACGGCTTTGTAATATAATCATCTGCCCCTGCTTCATATCCCATGACCTGATCCATCTCCTGATCAAGTGCTGTAAGACAAATAATGTATGTATTATAATTGCATCTCATCCACCTTACAAATTCCAGTCCATTCCCATCCGGAAGATTCACATCACAAATGGTAACATCCACATTATGATCACTTGCAATTCTTTTCGCTTTTTTCACTGATTCTGCTGAAAAAACCTCATATCCGGATTTTTTCAGTGAGAATGTAATTCCACGATTTAAATTTTCATCATCTTCAACCACGAGTATACCTGGCATAGCACCTGCACCTCCCTTTATTAACTATTCATCTTAAAATGCTTCAATGCCTCCACAATTGCACTCTTCTTTCTCTTGCCATTTTGGTTACCTCATTTCATTTTTATTTATTATAAACAGTTCTCTTTAGAATTGTCCAATAAAGTGTAACCTATCCATCCATTACAACTGAATTATTGAGAATACTTAAACTTGTCGCTATCATTAATGCGCTCCGCCTTGCTGTATCTAATAAGAGTTCTACTTCCTCTAGGGAGAGCGCATATTTCTTCTCTTCCTGATTTTCAACCTTGTTAACAACTTCAATCTCACTTGCCTTAAAGGTGTTTTTCTGTTCAGTGACGATTTGAGCGGCTTTTATGGGTTTATCAAAATCCTTTATTGCAGATATGAACAATTTGAGATTTTCCCACCCAGCCTTCACTTTTGATTTTGCCACTGGAACTACTTTCTCTTCTATCCATATCCCCGCTTTTTCAGTTCCACACTCAAGTAGCTGAGTGGTTGCATCTCTAATCACGGGAACAACAACCTCATCAATAAGTCGTTCTCCAAGAGAACGCTCCGCTTGTGGGACAGAAATGTATTCGGTTCTTATTAATTCTTTTTCATCCACTTCCAGCAAATCAACGGGACCATTTAAATCATTATTATCATCGGGGAATTGCAATGCAGATTTCGTACCATCCGGATTCACCTTTGTATTTAAGTGACTGCCATCTTTACGAACTACTCTGTAAAGTTTCTCGTCTGTATGTTTTTCTGCCATATCAAAACCCTCCTGTCATCTATTCCACTGCCAAGTATGCCACTTAGTATCGAGTGGCTTGAACTGCGGTCGACCCTGGCAACAATCCTAGTGCCACAACCTCTGATATCTAATCCACAGCCTAAACCCTACCGCTATTCTCCAACTACTCAATTTTTCTCCAGCCAGGCAGAAAAGTAGATATGTTTCCATATAAGAAAACCGAGCTTTCCGCAAGGCTTCTTACGATGATACCAACCTTACAAAAAGCCCGGAAATGCGCTACTTTTCAGCACTTAATTTTATTTTCTTGACAGCAAACATACAGTCTCCACATGGAAAGTATGCGGGAACATATCTACTGGTTGACAATGTGTAATTGTATACCCGTGTTCATTTAAATACTTAGCATCTCTTGCTTGAGTGGCTACATCACATGAAATATAAATAATTTCTTTAGGATTTGCCTGTAATAAATGTTCTAAGAATTCTTCTGAACATCCTTTTCGTGGTGGATCAACAAAAACAACATCTAAATGGGTATTTTTCTTAACAAGCTCAACCATATATTTTCCAGCATCATCACAGACAAATTCTGCATTATCTATTTTATTAAGTAAAGCATTATTTTTAGCATCTTCAATGGCTTGTGGAACAACTTCGACTCCGTAGATTTTCTTTACATGCTTTGCAAGTGAAAGGGTAATGGTTCCAATTCCACAATACGCATCTAAAACAGTTGATTCTTTTGTAAGATGTGCTAAATCAATCGCTGTTTGATAAAGTTTTTCTACTTGAATAGGATTGATTTGATAGAATGATTTTAAGGAAATTTTATATTGATTGTCTAATAATGTATCATAAATATAACCTTTTCCATAAAGTATCTTTTCTTCATCACCTAAAATAACATTATCATGTCTTTCATTGATATTTTGAATAATGGTTTTAATATGTGGAAATTCTTTAACAAGTGTTTCAACAATTTGATCAATATGTTTAATTGTCTTTTGATAAGTAATAAAACATAGCATAAATTCTTCACTGTGATAGCCTTTTTTAGTAAGAACATGTTTAATATTACCTTTATGTGTTGTTTTATCATAAGGTTTAATATCATATTTTACAAAGAGTTCTTTCACTCTTTGAATCACTGCATTTGATTCTTTATTTTGAATAAGACATTCATCACAAGCAATAATATCGTTTGTTCTTTGTTTATAAAAACCTGTTACTAATTGACCATTTTTATCATAACCTAAAGGCATTTGAACTTTATTTCGATAATACCAAGGATCTTCTTGCATCAAACAAGGTTGTACATCAACTTCTAAATGTCCAATTCTTTCCATACAATCCTTTACTCTTTTTGTTTTAAATTCTTGTTGTCCCTTACTTGATAAATGCATTAAATGACATCCACCGCATCCTTGATAAATATGACATTTAGGATTCACTCTTTCAGGTGAAGGTTTTTGTAATTCAATTAAACGTCCTACCCCATAATTTTTTAACATTTTAATACATTTAATTTGTCCAACTTCCCCTGTAATCATGCCATTTACAAAATAAGTAAATCCTTCATATTTAACGATTCCTTTTCCATCATGAGATTGATCAACACATTCTCCTATAAAATAATCATTTTTCTTCATTTTTTCCTCCAAAAAAACGAGCTGAGCTCGTTTATTGATTATTATTTGCGGCAGCTTTATTTGCTGCATCGACTTCTGCTTGTCTTTGAATTGCTTTATCTGCTGATGCTTGATCTTTAACATTTTGACCTGTATAAGTAATTGCATCAACACCTGCATGTTTTGTTCCAAATAATGGGAAATCACTTTCACCATTAGATTTTACAATAATTTCTAAATCATATTGTAAACGTCCATTTGCTTTATTTAAAAGTTGTGACCATGCAGCACCATCTTCTTTACTTTGTCCCATTGCATCATCAAAAGTATGTAAAGAATTTTCAACTAAAGATTTAGCAGTATCAACTTGAATATTATCTGATAATTGATAAGTAAGCTTAATTGTACGACAACCAACTTTAATTGCAACATCTTGAATATTTTCATCTTGTTCTATTTGTGATTCAACTTGAGTAATTGCATTTTTATCAACAGATAATAATTTCACACATCTTTCTCCATAAACAGGTCCATTATTATTTCCTGAAAAAACAAAAATATAAAGGAAAAAAGCAACTACTGCAACAACAAATAAAGTTAAAACAACATGCCATATTTTAAGCTTTCTCTTTTTCTTTTTTGGTTTAGCCACCTTTTTCTCCTTTACTTCATCATCAAATGTAAATTTCCCTGTATGATTTGCATGAATATCATTATTTGGTTTTAATTCATCTTTATCAAATTCGATTGTATCATCAAAAGAAAATCTTTCTCTTGCCATTCTTTCACCTTCTCTTCTACCATTGTATCAAATGTCTATCATTAATACAACAATGTACTTTGTGCATCCTTTCCAGCATTTTTAATCACAACAGCTTTCAATCCATCTTGATCATTAATCACTGCATAACTATCAAATCCAGAAAAATGATTATCCATTTGGTCTGCAACTGTTTCTACTACATAAATAAGTTCTGTATAACTTTTTACACTCGCAGTAATTTGAATTTTTAAACTTTGAATTGAACCATCTTTATATTTCCCATAACCTACAACACCAACAGCTTCAGTTGAAGCATTTTTTACATTGTTTTTAAAAACCGAAAATTGTGAATATAGAGCTTCATCTGCTTTATTTGCTTCATCACTTGTAAAAATATAAGTAGCATAATCTAAAGATTTAATATTTCCAACTTTTCCATTTTGACAATAACTACTATAAATAAAGCGTCCATTATAACTATTTTCTTCACTGTCATTTTGACGATAAACAGCAATAAAAGTAGGAATATCTTTCACAGATTTTTTTGTTTGTAAGTACTTATATAATCTAGAAATCGTTTCTTTTGCATAACTGTCTATACTTCCTTCAGATAAAGTTGCATTCGTTCCACCTTTTGGATCTAGAATAATCGCTATAGACATTCCTTTTAAAGTATACTTATCTCCACTTTTTTCATAATAATCTTGTTCACTAATATTTTCTACCATCTTATTAATTTCTTGACCATCAACTAATTCTCCATTGAGTGGTTGTAAAGAATATTTTTCTTTCTTTAAAAGTTGATTTTTATCATTTTGAACAAGTTGTAGACCTTCAGACATATAATAATCTGAAGTAGAGAAATAATCTGTCGATAAAGCTTGTAATTCTCTTCCTATTGTTTGAAAATCTTCAGAGGAAGAAAAATCTTGATAAAAAGTTTCTCTTACAAGATTCGTTCCTAAATTAACAATAGGATAAAATGAATCATCTAAAGAATCAGTAGATGATGTATCTTGGCTACTTTTTGTTTCTTTTTTACTTGTTTTTGACGTACATCCTGTACAAAGAAGTAAACATAATATAACTGTAAATAGTTTTTTCATGAGCACCCTCCTTTTTTGGCACATTATAGCATAAAATTATGATTTTATCATTTCCATAAACATTTCTTCCGTTAAAACTGGAATATTTAAAGATTGTGCTTTTGTAAGCTTACTACCTGCATTTTCCCCTGCTAATAAATAGGTTGTCTTTTTAGAAACGGATCCAGAAACTTTACCACCATTATTTTCTATTAAAGTAGCTGCTTCTTTTCTAGATAATGTAGGAAGTGTTCCTGTAACAACAAAAGTCATATTTTCTAATATAGATGAACTTTGAGTATCTTCAATTTCCATCTTTAATCCATAGTGCTCTAATTTATGAATGATTTCTTTATTCTTTTCATCTTTAAAATAATCAATTAAAATTTGTGCACTGGTATCACCAATATCATTGACTTCAACAAGTTGTTCATAAGAAGCATTCATCAATTGATCCATCGTTTTAAATTTCTTCATTAAAGATTTTGCAGCCGATTTACCAATATTTGAAATACCTAAAGCAGTTAAAACCTTCGTTGCATCATTTTCTTTACTTTTTTCAATGGCATTTAATAAATTATCTGTACTTTTAACAAGACCAATTACCTTTTTATCTAAAAGTTCTTGTCTTTTATCTTTTAAAATATAAATATCACTGACATCATGAATATACCCTTGATCTATTAAAGTTTCAACATACGATAAACCAAAACCTTTAATATCCATGGCATCTCTTCCTACAAAATTAACAACATTTCTAACTAGTTTACTTGGACATGTAGGATTAGAACATTTAATATCAACTGTCCCCTCTTCTTGATACGTTGGTGCCCCACATACAGGACACGTATTTCCTATTTGATAAGGAACACTTCCTGCAGGTCTTTTATCTTTATTGACACCTTTAACTTTAGGAATGATTTCTCCTGATTTATAAACAATGATCGTATCGCCAAGACGTACATCTAAACTATCAATAAAATCTTGATTATGAAGCGTTGCTCTTGAAACCGTTGTTCCACATAAACGGACTGGTTCAAAGATAGCTGTTGGTGTAATTCTACCTGTTCTTCCAACTGAAAGTTCTATATCTAAAAGCTTTGTTTCTTTTTCTTCTGGTGGATATTTATAAGCCACGGCCCAACGAGGCACTTTGGCTGTTTGCCCTAATTGTTGTCTTTGTGCATAGCTATCAATTTTAACAACTGCTCCATCAATATCATAGCCTAATTGATCTCTGCTTTCACCAATCATTTCAATTGCTTTCCATACTTCTTCAAAATTGTGACATACTTGATAATTATCAATTACCTTCATGCCTTGAATTTTTAAATATTCATAGCCTTGACTATGACTTGTAATTTCTTTTCCTCGAATATCTTGAATATTAAAAATAAACATAGAAAGATTTCTTTGTTTTGTAATACGACTATCTAATTGACGTAATGTCCCTGCCGCACAGTTTCTAGGATTTGCGAAAGTTTTTTTATTATTAAGCTCCTGAATTTCATTTACTTTATCAAAGGCCTCATTTGTCATATAAACTTCACCACGTACTTCAAGATATTCAATAGGTTCCTTTAATTTATTTTTAACATCTTTGATTACTTTAGCATTAACGGTTACATCTTCTCCTTGAATGATTCCATCTCCACGAGTAATAGCCGTTGTTAAAAGACCATTTTCATATCTTAAAGCCATTGAAAGACCATCAATTTTATATTCAACAACAAACACAGGATCAACTAATGTTTCTTGCATTGATTTTACGAAGTCTTGGACTTCTTCTTTAGAAAAAACATCTTGTAAAGAAAGCATAGGAACACGGTGTCTTACTAAAACTCCTGCTTCTCTTTTAGCACTTCCTCCAACATGTTGTGTTGGTGAATTTGGTGTGACAAATTCAGGATGATCCTTTTCTATTTTTTTAAGTTCTTTCATCATCATATCATATTCATAATCACTTATTTCTGGATCGTCTTGGTTATAATAACGATCATTATGATATTCAATTGTTTTTACTAATTCTTCATATCTTTTTAAATCATCCATATTCTTACTCCTTTTTAAAATCTTTTTTATTATAACAAAATAATACTAAAAAGAGAATTCAAAGAATTCTCTAATTTGTAAGTTTTTTTAATGCTTTATGATTGGACATTAAAGACTTAAGTCCTGCTGGAAGTTCAAAAGCAATATCTAAAATATTCTTATTGACCTTAACAACAACACCCTTACCAAAAATATCATGATTTACAAGATCTCCAACTTTCCAATCATCAACCTTATTATCCCCAATCAATTCTGCTTTAGACACTGTTTGTTTAGGTACATAATCTGTTGTTTTAAAACGAGGCTTACTTCCGCTATGAATAATTCCTTCATTTCCTACTTCATCAATGAAACGACTAGAAATTTTAGGTGAATCTGTTACAAAACTAAATCCTTCACTATCTGTTAAGAAAAGCTGTTTTCTCGCTCTTGTAAAGGCTACGTATGCGAGTCTTCTTTCTTCTTCAAGACCATCATCTCCATCTTCAGCTAAACTTCTAAAGCTTGGGAAAATTCCTTCAGATAAGCCTAAAACAAAGACATAATCAAATTCTAGACCTTTAGCCATATGAATAGACATTAAAGAAACATATTGACCTTGATCAATTGCATCATTATCTGTATATAAAGAAATATCTTGTAAATAATTTTCTAATGTTGGTGCATCTTCATGAGAAACTTGAAAATCATAAATTGAACGTTGTAATTCATGAATATTATCAATACGATTATCTTCTAAATCATTTTTGAGCATTTCAATATAACCAACATCAATCATTAAATTTTCAAACATTTCATGTAATGGTAAAGTTGAACGTCTTGCTTTTTCAATTGCTTCAACTAAAATTCGCACTTCTTTTTTTGATTTATTAGAAAGTCTAATTTCATCACTATGAAGCGTTAAAGCATCATAAAGTGAAATTTGATGATTAAGTGCTACTAATTGAATATTTTCTAATGTTTTTTTACCAATACCTCTAGCTGGTGTATTAATAATTCTTTCAAACGCTAAATCTTCTTGATTACAAACAAGTCTTAAATAGCTTAAGGCATCTTTAACTTCTTTACGATTAAAGAATTTTAATCCCCCAAAAATACGATAATCAATTCCTTTACGAATCAATACTTGTTCAATCGTACGTGATAAATAGTTTGCACGATATAAAATTGCAATATCACGATAATTAACCCCATCTTGATTATTTACAATATCTTCGATTTTATTAGCAATCCAATTAGCTTCCTCTTCTTCACTTTTAGCAACATGGTGAATCACATCTTCTCCACCTGTTTGCTTTGTAAAAAGATTCTTTTCTAAACGTTGACTATTTTTACGAATTAAATTATTTGATACTTTTAATATATTTCCAGTTGAACGATAGTTTTGATCAAGAATAATTGTTTTATTAGGTTTGAAATCTTTATCAAAATCTAAAATAAAATGAACATCTGCTCCTCTAAAGCTATAAATTGTTTGATCAGGATCTCCAACGACACAAACAATGGCATATTTTGATAATAATTGAACTAAATGATATTCAATTTCACCTACATCTTGGAATTCATCTACATGAATATATTGGAATTTTCTTTGCCATTTTTCTAATATATCTGGATAATTATCCAAAATATAAACTGCTTTTAATAATAAATCATCAAAATCTAATAAGAAATGATCTTCTTTATAGTTTTCATAGGCTTCATAGACTTTTGCTTTTTTGAGTTCTCCTGAAAATTGTCCAGCTAATTCAATAGCTCTTTGTGGAGAAACTCTCGCTGTTTTATATGAAGAAATTGTATTGATCATGCTTTTAATAGAAATAACTTTTGCATCTATTTCTAATTGTGTATAAAGCTTTTTAATAAGTGCTTTTTGATCTTCTTCATCCATAATTGTAAAATTACTTGGATAATTTAAAACATTAATATGTTGTCTTAAAAATCTCACACATAAAGAATGAATCGTACAAATAAGTGTTCCACTTCCATGAATACCTACAACTTCATTCACTCTTTCTTTCATCTCGTTAGCAGCTTTATTGGTAAAAGTAATTGCCAAAATAGAACGAGGATCAATTCCTACATCCTGTATTAAATGTGCAATACGATAAGTCACGACTCTTGTTTTTCCAGAACCTGCCCCCGCAATAATTCTTAAGTGACTATCTAAATACGTTGCTGCTTCTTTTTGATTTTTATTTAACAATGTATCTAAATCCATTTATTTCACCCCTATTTATCTTATTATATTACATGGATAATGATAGAAAAAGAGAAATCTTTCATTTCTCTTTTTAATATTGATGTGATAAGCCAACGATATCATTAATATCTTCAACACCAAGTTTTTCAAGTTCTTTTGGTAAATCTTGAATAATTTTATAACAAGCATATGGATCAACAAGGTTTTGACAACCAATCGCCACAGCGCTTGCGCCTGCAACCATCATTTCAATAACATCATGGGCACTTGAAATACCACCCATACCAATTACTGGAATCTTAACAGCTTTACTTACTTGATGAACCATACGTAAAGCTACTGGGAAAATAGCTGGTCCTGAATAACCACCTGTTCCATTAGCGATAATCGGTTTTCCAGTTTTGATATTAAAACGCATACCTACTAAAGTATTGATCATTGTAATTCCATCAGCTCCAGCTTCTTCTACAGCCTTTGCCATTTCAACGATATCTGTTACATTAGGAGAAAGTTTAACATAAACCGGTTTTTGAGAAACGGCTTTTACTTTACGTGTAACATCCGCAGCCATTTGTGGATTTGTCCCAAATTGAATACCTCCACTATGAACATTTGGACAAGAAATATTAAGTTCTAACGCTCCTACCATATCATGTGTTGAAATACGTTTTGCGGTTTCAACATAGTCATCAATACAGCTTCCACCAATATTAGCGATGACTTTATCATTATAACATTTACGAAGTTCTTCTAGCTCATGAGACATGACCGCATCAACACCGGGATTTTGGAGTCCAATTGCATTAAGCATTCCACTTGGCCCTTCCGCAATACGTGGTAAAGGATTTCCATAACGCGGTTCAAGCGTTGTTCCTTTGATCATGATACTTCCTAAAACATTAATATCATAAAATCTTGTAAATTCATACCCAAATCCAAAAGTTCCTGATGCTGGAATAACTGGATTTTTCATTTCTAAACCTGGAAGTTTAACTTTTAAATTAACCATTTACAATAACCTCCTCACTTAATAAAATTGGTCCTTCTACACAAATACGTTTATAAGGTTTTGTTTTCACTTTACATGAACATCCCATACAAGCTCCAAAACCACATCCCATTCTTGCTTCAAAAGAAAGTTGTCCGTTTTCTGGATAATTTAAAGCAAGCGCATCTAACATTGGTTCAGGTCCACATGTATAATAATGATCAAATGTTAAATTAGCTTTTTTAATAACATCAATAACTGTTCCTTTAACACCTAAAGAACCATCCATTGTCGCAATTAATACATCTCCAAATTCTTGGAATTTATCAATATAGAAAACATCTTTTTTAGAAGAAAATCCTAAAACAGTTGTGACTTCTACACCTTTTTCTTTTAATTTTTTACCTAAGTTATAAAGAGGTGGTGTTCCAAGTCCTCCACCAATAAGTAAAGCTTTTCCTTCTTGAACAGTAAAACCATTTCCTAAACCAATTAAACAATCCAATTGATCTCCAATTTGTTTATTCTTTAAAATTTCTGTTCCTTGACCAACAACTTTAAAAACAATCACAATTGTATTTTCATCATAATCAGAAATAGACATTGGTCTTCTAAGATAAGGTTGTAAACTTTCATTAATCTTAATATTAATGAATTGACCTGGTTGACTAATATATTTAGCCCCTTCTCCTTTTAAAGTCATTTCATAAACATCATCTGCAATGTTTTCAATTTTTGTAATTTCCATTAACCCTTGATAGTTCATAAATTCCTCCTATAATTTTTCTATTTTTCCATCTAAAATATGATACTTCACTAAACCAAAACATTTTGTATCTAAAAATGGTGTGTTTTTTGCTTTTGAATAAATATTATCTCTCGTAATCGTATATTCTTCATTTAAATCAATGATAGCAATATTAGCTTTTTTACCAACAGCCATATCATGATCCAATCCAATCACTTGACTTGGATTGACTGTCATACATTTTAAAACAGTTTCTAAATCTAACAAATTCTTCTTAACTAAATATGTATAAACAAGACTAAAAGCATGTTGATTACCAATAATACCAAATGGTGCTTGATCAATTGGTTTTAATTTTTCTTCATCACTATGAGGTGCATGATCTGTTGAGATACATGTCACTGTTCCATCTTTAAGTCCTTCAATTAAAGCATCTAAATCTTCTTTACTTCGAAGTGGTGGATTCATTTTATAATTTGGATTTAAGTTTTTAATATTTTCATCTGTTAAAATCAAATGATGTGGACAAGCTTCTCCCGAAACAGGAAGTCCTTGTTTTCGATATTCTCTTAATCCTGCCACAGTTTCTTTAGTAGAAATATGACAAATATGATAACGATTACCAATTTCTTTAGATAATTGTAAATCACGTAAAGCATGATTATATTCTGAAGCATTATTGATTCCTACAAGACCATTTTCTTTAGAAACACGTCCTAAGTTAATACATGCTCCTTTTTCAAGTTCTCCTTCATCTTCACAATGAGCAACAATAATACTATTGATTGCTTTTGCTTCTTTCATGGCTTTTGCCATCATTTCTTTACTTTGAACACCTTTTCCATCATCAGAAAATCCTTGTACAATATCAAAAGCATTATTTTCTTTAAAATCAACAAGCTCTTGTCCTTTTAAATCTTTCGTAATAGCACTATAAGTATATGTATGAATAGAGCTATCTTTTTGAACTCTTTGAATAAAATCTTCAATAGTTTCTTTATCATCCATACATGGATTTGTATTAGCCATCGCTACAATATGCGTATATCCTCCATATTTAGCAGATAAAGTTTCTGTTTTAATAGTTCCTTTATGTTCAAATCCTGGTTCACGTAAATGAACATGAAGATCAACAAAACCTGGTGTTACTAAAAGATCTGTACAATCAATTATATTTTCACCATCTAAATCATGACCTATTTGACTAATTGTTTCACCATCAATTTCTACATCTAATTTTTGAATTTTATTTTGGTAAAAAACATTTCCATTTTTTAATACAGTTTTCATAGTTTCTCCCTTTTTCGATTAAAAACATCTTTATTTTTATCATATAAAGTATACTAAATGATACTTATTTTTTCAATGAAAAAACGGCATAAAAAAACAGCCAAGAAGGCTGTATTTTTATTATCTTTTTTTATTATTTTTTCTTGCTGCTTCAGATTTTAATTTTCTTTTTAATCCTGGTTTAACATAGAATTCTCTTTTACGAGCTTCAGCAAGGGTACCTGTTCTAGATACTTGTCTTTTAAAACGACGTAAAGCGTCATCTAAAGATTCGTTTTCTCTTACTACAGTTTTTGCCATGATGATTCCCCCCTTTGACTCTTAATTTACAAAAGTATTATATAGAGAATCTTTCCTAATTGCAAGAAAATATTGTTATTTTTACGCATAAATATTAATTTTTTGCGTATAATATACTTTTTTGCCCTATTTATGCAAAAAGTCACACGAATTTGGTAGTTTCATAAGCTTCTTTTCAATATAGCTACAAGATGGAATTATTTTCATAGAATTGTCTTTTGCATAGTCCATCAAAGCATCAAAAAGCTTTCCTGCCATTCCTTGACCTTGATATTTTTCATGAACAACTGTTGAAATAACATCAATCACATTTTCTTCTTTTCTAACATATTTAATATAACCGACTTCTTCATCCTGATCTTTTAAAACAATAAGACCTTCTTTATATTCTATTTTCATATATGTTCTCCTTTTTATTTCTTTAATAATTTATACACTTTACATGTTTTATCCTTCTTATTTTTTAAAACAAATCTAACATATTATCTAAATAAATAGCTTCTCTTACATGTATTTGATATTCAGGTTTTACCATATAATAAAGTAAAAATTCTAACACTAAAGCACTCCCTAAACTTCTACCTTCTATTTTAAATTGAGAAAAGCCTTTTGGTAGATAATTATTTTGAATATCTTCAACACTGATAAAACTCGAATTTTGCATAGCTTTAGAAAAACGATACCCCTCATGAAAATTCGGAGCTTTGCATACATGATCTAAACAATCTTCTCCAAGATTTTGACGGCTAACCGTTTCATAACATTTCTTTCGTTCAAGGCAGCCTATAAAACAACATTCGTTACATAAAAATTCAACTTTATCCATATCTTTTTGTAAAAGATTTTCTAATTGTTGAACTTTATTTAAACGAAAATCAGGGACAACATATAAAAAGTCATCTTTCTTTAACTCATCTACTAATTGTTCAAATTTTGTAAGAACTTTCGTTGTTGAAGAAACAAAATAAAAACGTGGATATTGTTTTTTTAAATATTCTAGTAACAAATCAGAATGAATGATAATCCCACTTTGAACCTCACTTTTTTCAAATAAAGCACAAAGATCATTACATCTTTTATCTTGAAGATGTTTTTCTTGAAGTAATGAATTACTGAAAGTAAGTCGCGAAGAAATATGATATTGATTCATAAGTGAAAGAACTTCATAAGGATTTTGATTTCCTTCACCAAGACGTCCTCCACCCCATAAGCAATCTTCAGGACTTCCATAAATAGAACCTATTTCACACCAATCATAAAAATATTCACGATGATGATAGAATAATGGTAAAAAGACTTTATATAATTCATAAAATTCAAATAATCCTGGTAAATGAAAATATGCTTTTTCCCTTTTTGACAAATCTATCACCTCTTCCTATATTTATTCTTTAAATGTTATCTAAAAATTTATGAGCCCCTTGTAAAAACAATTCATATCTTTTTTGTGTTACCTCATTATCTTCCTCATCCCAGACTTCAAAGATATATTCTTTATTATTTTGAATTATAGAGCATAATTGTTTTGCCGTATAATAATCATCATTTAAGTTATATAATTTTATAATTCTTTTATCTAAAGTTTTATTATAAACATCTTTACTTGTATATCCTTGTATATGTGTTAATGGATCTATACATTGTTCATGATATTTTTTACAAGGTTTACAAATGTCATCTCCATCAATTGTTAGTTTTAAATCAATAGATGGGTTATCGATTATTTCATTAGCAACCTTATAAAAATCATGTCCCATTTTTTCATCAGGAACAAATCTATCTATCCCAGATCCGTATAATTTAATAATATCAATAAAATGATGTGGTTTAATTAAAATTGAGTTCATTAATTAATCTTCCTTTCATTAATTCTTCTAATATTTTTTATAGCAATTAATTCACTTATTTTTGGAAACAACATTACTCAAAATAGTTCCTACAATTAGTGTGATAACACCTAAAATTATTGTATCATTCATACTAATAATAGAATAAGCTCCTAACATTAAAATGATAGCAGTTATATCAAGTGTCATTGCTAACATCTTGCATAATCTCAACCTATTTATTTTTTCTTTATCAACTTGGCTCAAATCATTATATCCAGCAAGCATATTTGAACCTTTTCCAAAATATAGAGGAATAGAAATAACTATTAATAAAATCGCACACAACAATACCGGCATTTGCATATCAATAATTTCCTCCATTCCTTTTATTCTACATTAAAAGTTAATTATTATTTAATAATTCTTCTAATACTTTTCTTACATTATGAGCAGCATCTTCTTGTATTTCGATAATTCTTGCTCCTCTAGCTTTCGCAACTTCTCTTAAATCAACAGATATTCCTGTATGAAATGAACATCCTACTACTAAAAAGATATCTCCTGGTTGTAATGTATAAACCATTTCATAAGCCTTTTGATAATTTGGTGCTGGATCACCATAAAGTACTGGTTTATTATATAAAGAATACGCAATATCCATTTCATCATCTTCTGGTAAACCACCATGTAATTCTAAAGCATCACTTCCAGCTAATTTATGCAATCCATCAATATTCATAGTAATAATTGGTACATGATATTCAGCCAAAGCAATATGAGCATCATTGGGTTTAGCACCATTCATATTGGCTTTAAGTTGTTTAATAACTTCATTATATTCTTCATGATGTGTATTGGCATAACTTCTAAATAATTTTTCTCTTACATCTGGTCTTTCCATAAATGTTGGAATATTACTTTGTTTTGATATTCCTGCTCCTGTAAATGCAATTATTTTCATTTGAATCATCTCCCTAACTTAACAAAATTATATCATATATTTATAGTTGTAATGTTTGAAAATATTTAAAGTTATATTTTTCTACATCTATCTATTCATTTTTTTATTTGTTAAAATAATTAAAAGGAGGTTTTCTTTATGAATATTCTTATTTTTGAAAATAATGATGATGATTTCAATCATCTAACTTCTTGTATAAAAAACTATTTTACAAAAGAGAATATTGATTATCATATTCATAGATGTAAAAACAAAGAAGAGTTATTAAAAACAATTCAACAATATAATCTACTCTTTTTAGATATAGAATTAGATGAAGATAATGGTATTGATTTGGGAATGGAATTAAAGAAAAGCAATCATGATTGCCGCATCATGATTACAACAAACTACGCTAAATACGCTATTGATGGTTATAAAATTAATGCTGATCGATATTTTATCAAACCTATCAATCAACAAGAATTTAATATTGAAATAGATTTTGTCATAAACAAATACAATAAAGATAATATTTACTTTTTTGATAAAAATATATGTAATTACAAAATCTATGTTAAAGATATTATTTATATTGAATTCATTAATAGAAAATCAGTAATTCATCAAATAAATGGTAAAAAAATAGATACTAATTGTACATTAAAATATTGGTATGAAAAACTTAATTCTCTTGCTTTTGCTTATTCCTATAAGGCATTTTTAGTTAATTTAGAATATGTTGTAGCATTATACAAAAACGATTTAAAAATGATCAATGATGATATAGTTCCACTATCGAGACATTATAAAAAAGAATTTGAAACAAAATATCTAGATTTTTTACAAGATACATTATGATAATTTTTAATATTCTTTCTTTTTTAATACTAATAACTTTAACAAATTCTTTTTTTAATGCGAGGTATAGAAAAAATAAAACTTTAACATTTTCAATCTTAGTAGTCATTTTACTAATTTTTATTACTTATAATCTTAACTATTTTTTTATTTTAATACTGTATATCCTCTCTATTTTTATTTTATATAAAGGCCAATGTATTCAAAAATTGATTATGATTATTCCCTATTATATCATTCAAATACTATTAGAAATTCTTATAACCTATTGTTTTACTTTGTATCATTCAACAGTTACAACACTTGTTATTATTGAAATTATCTTATTTGTTTTATTTATTGCTTTGTTCATTCATTCTTATATTTTTATTATAAAACGCATAAAACAAATCTATTTGTCAAAATATACCTATTTCATTTTTATTTTTCCTTTAATTACGATTTATTTATCTGCTGATATTAATTATAAATTTATAGGCTCTATAACATTTGATGAAATCATTTATTTTATTTCCTTAACATTATTAAACTTATTATTTTTTGTGATGTCTTTACTTCTTATCAACTATCTCTATGCATTACAAAAAGAAAAAATAATGAATTCAAATTACCAATTACTAGAACAACATTATAAATATAATTTTAATTTTTTACATGACTTGCTTCATACATGTAATGCACTTAATACTCAACTTAACAATGACAACTATTTAGAAGCAAAAGAAACTTTAGAGCATCTGACTCATAAAACTTTCAAAGAATTCAATGCTATTTATAGTAATTCCATCATTTTAAATTATGTCATCAACAATCATCTTCATACGCTCATTGAAAATAACATTGATATTAAAACAACCGTTGAAACAAATTTTGATATATTAGACTTACAAGTACAATTTGAACTCTTTGAATACTTATTAGATTTATCAATTAAAAATTGTATAAACAACCAAACACAAAATAAATACATTCTTGTTAACGCTAAACAAAATCAAGAATATTCTTTATTGAAGGTTGTATTTCCTTGTTCAAAACTTGATGAAGAAAGCATTCAAAATGTTTTAAATCATATTTTAAAAAGGACTTCCTTTTCATTAAAAATAAAAAGTATAAATTCAAAATATACTAGTATCTTTCTTGCATTGAAAAAGTAGTCAATCAAATTTGACTACTTTTTACTTACATACTTTTTCTAATTATATTTTATCATTACTAATGATAAAATATGTGTCAGCATTAAAACAATACTTATATTTAGTATTGGAAATTGGTTAACTCCCTTAAAAATCAATGAAACAATAAAAATAATCATAGGATGAAACAAATAATAATATTTAGAATACTGATTCCATTTTATTTTTAAATTTATATGATTTGTTGTATAAATTGTAGAAATAAACAAATAATAAGTAACTGGTATACACGAAAGCAATATATTACTATCTAATCTATGAAAATCATGTAAGATAATAGCTTCAAAGGCCAAGAAAAAACAAGATATAATTAATTTAACAAAACAATTCTTTGTATACGTTTTCTCTTTTGAACCCATTTTGTATCCTAGTACAACATAAAACAATCCAAAAAATAAAAAGTTACGTGTTGTAAAAAAGATATTATAATAATATGTAACGAGTTCTTTAATCGATAGTGGCAACACACCATAATACGTCTCCGTCGCTCCAAACAACAATAAAAAGAAAGAAATGATGAATAAATAATTTAATTTATATTTTTCTTTCCATTTTTTTAGTACAAATAAAGATAACATCACGGCTGGAAAATACCATAAATGATAATATACACCACTATAACATAACGTAATAATCAATAGAATCGGCAATAATACAATCACTAACAAAATAAGTAATAGTATAGGAACATTTATTTTTACTAGATATTCATTAATTGTTGGTAAATATTGAATAGCTGTCATTAAAATAACAGGTAAATAGATCAAGCTCCATGTTAAATAAAGCGGTATTGTACGTTTGATGTAAGTATCAATATAATGACTTTTCTCTTTTTCCTTTTTTGCCACAAAATAACCTGTGATAATAAAAAACATAGGAACACAGATCCTTGATACAATATTATTAAAAGCCAAGTCTAATTCATTGGAATAATGAAGAAATGGTCTTAAATGTAAAATAATGACCAAAATAGATAATATGTATTTTAAAATATTCAAATTTTGATAATAGACTTTTTGTTGTTGATAATTATGATCTATGTTTTCTTGGATGGAAATAGTAATAAAACTAAAAAAAGCAATCATGCTTACCATTACAAATGGATTGGCTAGTTCATTTTCATACTGTAATACATTAATGATTCTTAAAAAGAAAATCAATAGAGTCATAATGAATATAATAAATAATTTGTTTTTCAATTTCATAATTTATCCTCTTAACCCTTATTATATAAGGGATCTTTTATGTGTACAATACAAAAACATCTAGCGTTGTTTTATAACTCTAGATGTTTGTAGACTATTTTAAATACTCATTGAGTTTTTTTCTATTAATACCATGAATAGAAAAAATAACAGAGATAAAAGTCATTAAAATAACATATAAATAAATATAGAAAATAACATTTCCATTAAACATCAATGATAAAAAATTGAATGTTGAAATATATTTCAAATAAGACATTCTTATCATCCATAAACAAAGATATCCAATAATAAAAGAAATTGTTGAAATCAATAAATGTTCTAATAGAATAATAACTATCACATCTTTTTTGCTTCTACCTAAAGCATATAAAATAGCAAGTTCTTTATTACGCTTTCTAATATATCCCTTATTTAAAAACAAAATAATAATACCTAATATACCTACGACTAGAATCATAATTCCAACATTAATTAAGACAGTTTGGATATATGAATCTCTAAACTCACCGTTTTTGAATTCATATTGTGACATTAAACGAAGATGCGGAAACAAATTATTTAATTGCTTTGTTACATTCTTTATATTCTTTGTTTCTTTACAAACAATCACCATGTCATCAAGTCCTGTTCCTACTGCTTCTAAATAAGAATTATAATCTTTAAAAACTGTTTTATTAATATCATGTGTTCTATTTTCTTGGTTAAAATCATTTACTTGGTTATTGTAGCTTTCTTGTGTTTGAAAAAGTTCTAGGAAATCATAATTTTGATAACTTGTATAAATATATTCTGTTAATCCAAGATTATTTTCATAATTCGTTTTATAAATACCTGACACTTTGTATTTTTGATTTTCTTGATTTCTTTTTTCGTTAATAATTGGTAATTCAATTGATTGACCAACAAGTGTATTTATCTTTTCATTTTTCAGATAATTATAAGCAAGAAAATCAGGAACTAGAATTTCATTTTTTATTGGATAATTCCCATAAAGAAGTTCTACACGCTTTGGATTATAATGTTTGATATAAGGATAAGGAACCGTCAATGTTTTAAATTCCATTTGAATTTTATCTGGAAAATGCATATAGCTTTTGGTTTTTTTAATTTTATTTGAAAATGAATTCTTATCTAAAACAAGATTAAGTCCGTTTCCTTTACTATCGTTACTTGTTTCGACATTACCGTTATATAATTTAGCCTCTTTAACTCCTGAAATATTTTTTACATCTTCTAAATCTTTGTTTGAAAAACTAATTCTTTTACCATCATTTGAAATAATAACATAATTATTTTTTGAACATTCATTTAAGTATTTTTTTGTATAATGCGTTGTTGATACATAAATTGTTTTATTATCAATCCCTGAATAAAATTCATAAAGATCATTAATAGAAATACTGTAAAGAAACAAAAAAATGGTAATAAATAACATAAAAATAATAGAAACTGGAATATAATTAACAACTAGATCCTTTATGTTTCTTTGAATAGATTTAAATACATATCGCCAATTGTTTTTCTTTTTAGAATAAATATCCATTTTGTTTTCTAATAAACTATCATTAGATTGAGTTATTTTCTTTTTCAAATGAATATTATGATTTTCTAAAATATAAATATTATCACAATAATCAATAATGCGATGATCATGCGTTACAATAAAAATCATCATACGTTCATTTTTTAATGACTGTATACACTCCATAATCATATTTGCATGTACATCATCCAAATTTCCAGTTGGTTCATCTAATAATAATACTTTAGGATTTCCTATAATGGCTCTTGCAAGTGCAAGTCGTTGTTTTTCACCACCACTTATATTTTTTACTTTTGTATTTTCTAATTTTAAAATATCTAGTTTTTTTAATGCACTTCTTGCTATATCCTCTTTACAATTAAGAGTAAGTAATAAATTTTCTAATACTGTAAAATTATCAATTAATTTAAAATCTTGAAAAACAATATGAATATCCTCTTTTCTTATTTTATCCCATTGATTATTATTAAAAGATTTAACATCTTTATTTTCAATTTTATATGTCCCTTCATAGTCAGTATCTAAACCAAAAAGAATATTAAACAATGTAGATTTACCACTTCCACTTTTTCCTATAATTCCATTAATTTCATTAGTATTATCAAATTGAATATTCATATTTTTAAAGATAACTTTTTCACCATGTCTTTTTGTAATATTATTCAAGTTCAACATAAATAAAACCTCCTTTAATAATGTAATTTCATTATATAAAAGAGGTTTTATAGAGTAAATTCAACTTGTTCAACAGGTATGATTTAGTGATTAAGAGGTTACTTCATTGAATGACTTCATATAAAAAAGTTTATTTTTTTGATTTTAAATAATCATGAATTCTTATTAGCCCCACAAGGAAAAATATAAATAATACCTATCCTTTTTATTAAACGTAAATTTATAATTCAACTAATTTTCCTTCAACAAAATAATAAATATTTTCTTTTTTATAACCATATTTAGAATTTAAAACACTTATATGTGGTTCAAACGTAAAATAATTTACATCTATTAATTTTGTTTTATTTCCCTTTTCAATATAAATTCTATCTTCACTTCTATTTACAATAGAATGTCCTAAATTTCCTAAAAAATCTAAATTTATAAACCCATATTCCTTTATCAAGTGATTCATATGAAAATAAAGATCTTCAAAGGTTGTTTCAACAGTAACATATTTCAATAATTCTTGATGAAGTCTATCTTCCATTTGTAATCCTTTTTTCCATTCTTCATTTTCAATATTTCCTACACAATCAACAACTATCCCATTTTCAATAATAATTGTTCTTGCATAGTCTCCCCAAACATTATTATTTTGAGGTGATAAATCAATCGTAATAATATCATTATTTTGTATAGTTTTATTTGCAGTTACATAATGTTTACCTGATATTGAAACATTTGTCTCATCTCCTGAAAAAATAAATGCTCCTACATCCCAATACCAAAAAGAATCTGCGCCCAACTC
Source organism: [Clostridium] ammoniilyticum (assembly GCF_025566905.1). Lineage (NCBI taxonomy): Bacteria > Bacillati > Bacillota > Erysipelotrichia > Erysipelotrichales > Coprobacillaceae > Faecalibacillus > [Clostridium] ammoniilyticum. Next base: position 242,956 of record NZ_JAOQJR010000001.1, on the reverse strand, counting down.
AAGCATTTTCTTCTCTAAATCATTTCTCAAATCAATAAGGGACATACCAGGTTTAATAATTTCTTTTGCATATTGTATTGTCATTTTTGCTATTTTTTGAACATCTTTATTTTCCATAATATTTTAATTCTCCTTTAAGGTTAAATATTTTTTATAGTTTCATACAACTCTTTTGTTTTTTCTTCACTTTCATAATTAATCAAGCATTTGTCGTCCTTGGTTTCAAAATAAATATATGAATGAATATTTGGATTTATATAAATAAAACATGTTCCAAATTGTGTATCAAAATAACCTGCATAGCACTTATCTTCTTTATAACCTATTTGTTTATTTCCAATTTCAACATTATCCAATAATTTAATATTTCGTATTTTATCTATTTTAATTGTTGGTTCACTACAATTAGGTACAGATGTAATGATTTCATTATCTTTAATTTTAATAGCTGGTTTTTGATTAGAATCTTTTATTAAAGACGTAACGATCAAAATAGGAATCAAAATAACTAAAATAATATCTTTTTTTCATTTTTCTACCTTTCCTCTATATGCTATTTCTTCTTATAATACATGTATTTACCACTTAATTGTAAATACTCTATCTGCTTCCTATTTCTAATTATATAAACTATAGTAGCAAGATCATTAATTGCTCCTAAAATTATAATACTTGAAACTAATCCTATCATTTTTAAAATCAATGGATTTGATAGTTTTACAAATATTACAAAAATCGATAATGGCAATGTAATACATAAATTAGGTAACAATAAAGTATAAAGATACTCTTTTACATTCTTTATTTCTGTGCAATGTGTTATCATTCCAAACCCCTGAAACCAAATATAAATATCTTCTTTTTTAGAAAAAGTTATTGCATGAAAGTATTCATGGACAATCATTAATAAAATTACAATAATAAAACCCAATATATCTATTAAAAATACATTTAAAATTTTTCCATTATATTTAGAAATTAATAATTTTAAGCTTTTTGTTAAAGGATATAAAATAATCAAAAAAACAAATAGATAGTCAATCCATCCAATAGCCATTTTCTCCAATCGTGATTCATCAACGCTTTTTAACTGATTATTATTTTTTAAATAACCTCTAAACTTTATTGTCATAGATAACACCTCCAGCATTATTATTTCTTAACAATCCAATCACTTTCTACATTTTCTCTTATTGCATAATAACCTCGTGGCATGTCTTTTAATAAGCAAATAGAATAATCAATGTTATAAACTTCAAATAAAGAAACAATACTTGCATCTTCTATATTATGATTGCTTCCACATAAAAATTGCCACATACCGTCATCTTCATCATGACTTACATATAAAATAGGATGTCCTTCTAAAATATGACAACATACAATGCATGCTGTATTTTGTTGATCATCAAAAGGAAATGATAGTGTTTGTTTTTTCTTCGTAAAAAATCCCATAAATATGCCTCCTTAATCAAAATATGTTTTCCATTTTTCTCCTGCCTTATAAGCATCAAAACACATTTGAATTTGTTCTTCATTATTCTTTTCTGTAGCAAGTATTGGAAGATTGTCCTTTGTAAAATAATCAAAACCTATTGTTTCACTATTTTCTTTAAAAACACCACCTTCTACTTCACAAAGCATAAATATTTTACATACTTTATAAGCATAGATTGGTTGATTATGTTTTTCTCTATCTTGAATTGCAATGACATTTTTAACAACAACATCAAGTCCTGCTTCTTCTTTTACTTCCTTTATCGTATTTTCCATAACTGAGACATTGACATCACACCAACCACCAGGTAATGACCATGTTCCATTTTTCTCTTGTACAAGTAAGATTTTATCTTCTTTAAAAATAGTAGCACGTGTATCAATTTTGGGTGTTTGATACCCTACTTCATTACAAAAAAGCCCTTCTACTTGTTCTACTGGTTTATTTGAAATATCTGCCATCATCATAGCGGAAAGTTGGCGAATACGTTCATAGCGTTCTTGATCATAAACATCTTTTCCATAAGTAAGTCCGGCTTGTGCTAAACTTTGTAATTCAATAATATAATCAATCCATTTTTTATTTTTATCCATACACATTTCCTCTAATCTTTATTGATTTTATTATATCATATTTTTCTCATTGCATTTTTATTAAAAACAGATTTATAATAAAACTTACCCATAAGGAGGAAAATCATATGAAAGAATTTCGAAACAAACTTATTGTCCATGGTTTAATGAAAATCAATGATAAATACCTTGTCATTAAAAGAAGTATTATCAAAAGAGGAAAACCAAATGTATATCCTGAATATTGGGATATCCCTGGAGGTTCTGTAGAAGACTTTGAAACACCTGGAGAAGCTTTAATTAGAGAAGTCAAAGAAGAAGTTAATTTAGATGTTGAAGTAAAACAAATCATTCATGAAGATAGTAATTTTGACAAAGGTAAAAATACGATGTTTACTCGACTTGTTTATATTTGTACTTTAAAAAATACAAATGATTATGTAATTCAATTAGATCCTGAAGAACATAGTGAATACCGTCTTATTTCTTCTCTAGATGAAATGTCTGATGAAAAAGTTGTTCCATTTTTAATTGATATCTTATCTAATAAAAATCTCTAATAGAAAATAACTCTATTAGAGATTTCTTTTATCTTTTTTTAATTGGAATCCATATTTCACAATAATAATTTTCATCCAATGTACCTTTAAGATATTTTGTTGGATCATCATAATATTCTACACAATATCCAGCAGCAAATTCATAATCTTTTAACGCCGGTAACCATTCCGTAAATATTTTAACATTTGCATCTTGCAAGGCTCTAGGCATTGCGCCAACACATGAAAAAATTGCCCATTCAAATTCAGGAATAGTTTCTAACACAAAGCCTTCTGGAATAACTTGTTCTTGATAAGGATCTGCAATTAAATAATCAAAGTTTTCTTGTCCCATTTGTTTATCAATGTTAATTCCATAAACTCCTCTAACAACTTTTCCTTTACCTGTTTGATAATGTTCTTTCCAAAAATCAGGAATGACTTTTTTAGCATTTTCATAAGCAAACGTTTTTTCATTTGCGATAACTTTAAACGCTTTTTTTCTTTCAATCTTGTAATCCATAAGATATCCTCCTTCTAAAGCTATTGTTAGTTTCAGTGGAGCAAAGGATTTCAAAGTTGTATGCTTCTTACGAGCAACTGTTGGTGTTACACCATGAAAACGTGTAAAAGCTTTGGTAAAACTATCTGGCGAATCATATCCATATTTTATGGCAATATCAATAATTTTTATATCACTTACAGCAATTTCATTACCCGCAAGCGATAATCTTCTTTTACGAATATATTCACTAATAGTAAATCCACATAACATAGCAAATCCTTTTTGAAAATAAAATTCAGAAATATGAACATATTTTGCAACATCTTTCACTGTTATATCTTCTATTAAATGATTTTCAATATATTGAATTGCTTTTTCAATTGCATTTACCCAATCCATGTTTTTTCTCCTTTTCTCTACTGTACTTGTATTATAGTTAAGAAAAAAGATTTTCTCCCGACACTATTTGCCTTCATTTGTCTGTTTTAATTTTTCATAAGCTTCTAATAACCAAGTATGAGTCATAAGAAGTTGATGTGTTTCAAATTGATAACTTATAAACCAATAACATCCTTTATCTAAAGAAATATTGACTGCTTCTTTTAATTGCTGATAATAAGGAGGTATTCCTCCTTGGTCCCAAGCGAGTTTATCAGCTAAGAAAATAATTTTATCATAATCATTCATTTCTTTTTTCAAAGTTGTATGACATTCAATTGCTGATAAAATATCTTCATCTTCAATATGAAAATAATCATATGCAATTTCTTTAGAAATTCTTTGATACAATAAGAAATGATATTTTTCTTCACTTGGATCTATTTGATACCCTAATTCTTTAACGTATTTATACATATCATCTGGTGAAAAGATTGCACTGATACCATGCAACAAAGCTGTTATCGTACATTTAAAGCTGTTATCGTACATTTTTCAATATTTAGATGATATTGAATTGCAAGTTTTTTAGCTTCTTTGGCTACATCATTTACATGATTCCATGTTTTTTCTTTATGATATTTTAAATAAAGTTTTTTGATTTTATCGTATAATTCAATATTCATTTTATACCCCTATTTTAGATATTTAATAAAGCTATAACCTTTTTTAGAATACCCTTGTTTTTCATAAAAAATATGCGCTGTTTTTCTAGAAATCCCACTATTCAAAGTAATCGCAGCTATGTTATTTATTTTGGCATATTTTTCAACCTCTTGTATAAGATGTTTTCCAATCCCTTTGTTTTGATAATTTTTATCAACAGCAAGAGCATTTACCCTCATTATTTGTTTTGGAAGTTCAAAGACATAACTTACTTCTATTCCAATAAAACCAACAACTTTATTTTCTATACAAGCAACATAAATCAAATAATTATTTTTTATCATTTCTTGTACTCTTAAAAAAAACAAACTATAATCAACTTCATACCCTAATTCATTCTTTAATAATTCATAAATAGGTTTTATATCATTTTCTTCAAAGCATTTTATTTTCATATTTGCTTACCTTTTTATATTTATCATCGTAAAATGATCCACTTTCTCAATCTTTTAAATTTTACATGCAGGTTCTAATAGTGTAAATGTCTTTTTATCTAAATCTAAACGACAACGTACTCCATAAGGGATGACAGCTATAGGAAGTGCATGCCCTATATTAGCATTATATAAAATTGGTAGCTCTGGATGATGCGCTTCTATCCCAATAACCCTTTGATAAACTTTTTTATAAATTTCATATTTTTTTCTTCGTGATGGTTTACCAACAACAATACCATTTATCACATCAAAAAGACCTTGTGCCATGAAATTTCTTAATATCCAAGCTAATTGATATTCTGACATATCTACTTCACTTGTTTCTAAAAACATAATTTTACCTTGCCATTTTTCTTTATCCGGCCATAATTCTGTTCCTAAAACCTCTATAAAAGTATCCAAACAGCCGCCTAACAATTCACCTTCAACAACACCATTTCCTTGAATGACCTCATATCCATTTTCATCTTTATGATATTGTCGTAAAACATTTATATTGTTTTCATCCCATCGAATCATTTCATCATCGTCATCGTAGTAATAAGGTGCTTTGTATATTTCCAATTGTTGTACTGGCTCGAATAATGTTTTTCTCATCATTTTCAATGAATAATCATCCATTTTGACATATTCAGATAAAGTTGTTAGCACCGCTAATCCATAATAAGAAACCAACCCTGCTTTATACATCATCAAATGATTAATTGTTGTATCAGAATATCCTGTAAATATTTTAGGATGATTTCTTATAACTTCAAAATCAATATATGGAAGTAAACGAATCGTATCATCTCCACCAATCGCATTAAAAACAGCTTTTATAGAATCATCTTTAAAAGCATCCATTAAATCTTTTGCTCTTGCTTCTGGATGTTCATCAAGATATTTAATACCCTTCAACGTATTTTCCATAACAACTACTTTTAAACCAAAATCATTTTCTAATCTTTCTTTCGCGATATAATAACGATGAATAGCCCATTTTTCTCCTAAAGTTCCTGCCGATAAACTTACAATAGCTACTTTATCTCCTTTTTTTAAACGTTGAGGTTTAATCATTTTTTATCTCCTTATTTCCACATCACATTCATATACAACTCATTTTGTTTTTCCCACTCAGCTTCATTATGATGACCTCCAGGAATAATATTGATATAACTTGTTGCACCTTTAGATACAATATAATCATTAAACTCTTGAATGTTTTTAATATAACGTTGTGGTCTTTTAAATTCTTCCGTTCCTAAAGACATATAAATACGTGTATCAGGATTTAAATTTTGAGGAAGATCTCTTTCTAAACGTTTTTTACATAAGCCAAAGGCTGGTGACAAACAAGCGGCTTTAGAAATATATTGGTTGTATTTGATAACTCCATAAAAAGCCATTAAACCGCCCATAGAACTTCCTGCAATGGCTGTACATTCTCTAAAAGGATATGTTCTATATTTTTGATCAATCATCGGCTTTAGTTCATAAACAAGCCAATCTAATGTTTGAATACCTTTTCCTTGAACACGTCCAAAATAACGACTATTTAAGTTATAAGGACAATACTCACTTAATCTTTCATTCCCTTCATGATTACATTCAATCCCTACAATAATCAATTTCTTATCATAATGATTTAAAAATTCAGCTAAGCCCCATGATTTACCATAAGTAGCATCACTATTCAAAAACAAATTATGCCCATCAAACATATAAACAACTGGATATCTTTCATCACTTTGATAATAATCATTAGGTAAATAAATATGCAATGTTCTTTGACAGTTAAATGGTCTTAAATAAACATCATATTTCTCTAACATTGAAAATACCTCTTTTATAATGAAATAACTTCATCAAGATCACATTGATCTATTTGATTTTTACCACCAATAATACATATTCCACCTTTTTCTAAAGTTTCATCGATTTCTTTCGCAATTTCTAATAGCTCATCCTTATCTACATTTAAAATAGCTTCCAATTGTTCTTGTCTTGCTTTTTCATCTTTTTGATTAAAATAATATAAATCACCATATTTGCCAATATTATAAGGCATCATAAGTGGCATTAATCCTGAAAGTGTGCCAATAATAAACCCTGTTAAATCATGATTTTCCTTTAAATAATCTTTTAAAAATGTTCCACATTTTTCATATTTCTTTAAAGATTCTTTTCCATTTGGATCACGATAAGAATAACAACATGTAAATCCTGAAGCACGCGATACTAAACCTGTACCATAAGCACCTCCTTGTACTCTTACTACATTCCATAAATACGCTAAAGAAATAATGTTTGAAGCAAGTGGTGTTATTTTAGAAGTCTCTAATAGATAACCTCCTTTAGAGGCATAAGCAATATCTGAAGGAATAATAATTCCTTCTTTTTTAATAGAAAAAGGTTTTATGATTGCTTTTTCTAAAGCATCAGAGATTTTTAATGTTTCCTTTAAATAAAGAGCTTGTTTTTCTAAGTTTGTATCATCATTTCCAGTAAAAGATAAAGTTAAACGATTATAGAAACAAACATTTTGATAAACACTTTCTAATTTTTGTTTTAAAGCAACAAAATCAAAATGATCATCTAATTCTTTTAACCATTTATAATAAGCAATTCCACTACTATATTCATCAATAACACCCGAAGGACTTACCATTGCTAAAACTCTTTTCATTGATAAACTATGTCCTGACATAGTAATCGCTTGTTTTAAGGAAATAATACGTTGTTTTAAAATATCACGAATCATTTTTTCTTGATCAAAAACAGATTCTTGTAAGATTTCAACAAGAAGTTGTAAAGCTTCTTGTTCATTTTCTTCTAAAGTAGAAAATGTTGCTTTGAAGTAAACTTGATTTTCTTTATTAGTTGTTTCATATGTATTAATAGAATAATTCATTGTTCCACAAAGAAGACGAATCTTTGTAGAAAGATCTTTAGCACTATGTTTTATTGTAGAGATATTTCCTAATAAGGAACAAATAAAAGATAAGGTACTGATTTGATTTAAATCTAAATGATCTATATTAAAATAAAGAGCATAATAATAAATACCATTAGTTTCTATTGAATGTTTTAAAACTTTGCATCCTTCTAAATCTATCAACTTTGAAGGAATCTTTTGTACTTTTGCTTCAATATCTTCAAGATTTAATTTTGGTAAAGTATTTAAGTTTTCTAAAGTGTCTGGTGCTTGTTGGAAAGCATCTAATTGTTTTTGTTCTATTTGTAATTGTTGTTTTTGAACATCTGTCATAGAATTTAAAACATTTGTTAATTTCTTTTCTTCTTTTTCACGACGAATCTTTCCTAACTCTTTTGAAGGTTTTAATACAATTTCGCAACTATGTTTATTTTCTAAAAGAACTTCTTGGATAAGATTTTCAAAATATCCTTCATTTACTTTCTTTTTCAAATCATCAAAGATCTTTCCATATTCTAAATGGGCTTCTGGTTTACCTCCATAAAGCCAACTTTCTAATACTTGGAAACCAAAAATAATTCCTTGAGGATATCCCCCAAAATTTCTTTCTTTTAAATTTAATTCTAAATAAGCAAGTGTCGCATCAAGTTGTTGACGATCAATACCTTTCTTAATCAATGTTTGAAGCGTATCAAAAACAATTTCTTTAACTTGATCTAAGTTTTCTTCTTTTATATGATCAACTTCTAATTGACACCAATTTTGTAATTCACCATCATTAATCGCTAAATAAACATTTTCAGCTAGTCCTTTTTCCAAAAGGGCTTTATTTAAAACCGCTTGATTATCACCACATAAAACATCACTTAATACTTGCATCGCAATGACTTTTTCATAGTCTTGATAACTTCCAATCACATTTCCCCAGGCCATGCGATATTTATTTTCAGCGTTTTCTTCTTCCCCTATTTCATAATCTACCACTTGTCTAGAAATTTGAACAGGTTGTTGATAAATTGGCCCTTCTATTGGTAAATTCGCTTCCATTGAAGAAAGATATTCTTGATTTAAAAGTTCTAAGACGTCATCAAGTGGGACCTCTCCATCTAAAAAGACAAAGGCATTAGAAGGATGATAATATTTTTGATAAGTTTGGATAAATTGTTCATAGGTTAAATCGGTAATGGATTCAGGATCACCTCCTGAAACATATTGATAACAGTTGTCTTTAAATAAAGCACGATTCAACGCATTCATCATAATTTCATGAGGACTTGAAAAAGCTCCCTTCATTTCATTTAAAACAACCCCTTTATAAGTTGGTTTTTCTGTAGCTTCAATATGCCAGCCTTCTTGTAAAAAGATTTCTTTTTTATTTAAAATCAAAGGATTGAAAACTGCATCTAAATAAACTTTTGTTAGATTCATAAAATCTTGATTATTTCTAGATGAAATAGGATAAAAGGTTTTATCTTCAAAAGTCAAGGCATTTAAAAAAGTGCTCATTGAACTTTTCATTAATTCTACAAAAGGCTCTTTGACAGGATATTTTTGAGATCCACATAAGACCGAATGTTCTAAAATATGAAAAACCCCACTATCATCACTTGGTAAGGTTTTAAACGCAATACCAAATGTTTTATTTTCTTCATCACGTTTTAACCAAGCAAGTTTTAAATGGGTTTTTATATGTTCCATTTCATACATTGTTGCATTAAGTTCACTGACTTCTGTCCTTTTTTTAACGACAAAGCCATGTTTTGATTCATTTATTTTCATTGTACTACCTCATTTCTTTACACCTTATTTTACCTTTGAATAAACGTTTTGTAAACGAAGATGATATTTTAGTAAATATTGATTTCAAGTTTACTAAATGATAAAATAACCATAGATTGGAGGTTCTTATGGCAACAATAAAAGATATTGCTGAATTAGCGAAAGTATCAAGCGCCAGTGTTTCACGTATTTTAAATAATGATCCTACGTTGTCTGTTCCTAAAGAAACAAGACAACGTGTTCTTGATGCAGCTAATCAGCTTGGTTATAAAAAGAAAAATAAAAAAATCTATGATACAGTGATGACATTAGGAATCATTCAATGGATATCTCCTATTGAAGAATCCAATGACCCTTATTATTTAAGTATTCGTCAAGGAGTAGAAGAATATTGTTTTAAAAACAAGATTGCTATCAAACGTGTTTTTAAAACAGATGTTGATTATTTAAATCAATTAGAAGATATTCAAGGTTTAGTTTGTATTGGGAAATACAGTCAAGAAGATATTGAAACATATAAAAAGATATGTTCAAATGTTATTTTTTTAGATATGAATATTGATCCTATTCATGAATGTTGTATTTTACTTGATTTTAAAAATGCAGTTAAAGATGCGGTTTCTTATTTAAGTCAAAAACATACTTCAATTGCCTATTTAGGTGGTAAAGAAATAATTCATGATAAGCTCTATCATGATCAAAGAAAAGAATATTTTGAATACTATTGTAAAGAATACAACATTGATTATTCTATAAGCGAAGAAACGTTTTCAATTGAATCTGGTTTTAATATGACTTATGAACTTATTAAAAACAAGAAACTTCCTTCCGCCATTTTTGCAGCAAGCGATCCTATCGCTATTGGTGCCATGCGTGCTTTAAAACAATATGACATCAAAATACCTGAAGATATATCAATCATTGGTTTTGATAATATTGAAACAACCAATTATACCGATCCACCGCTTACAACAGTATTTGCGCCAACGTTTGATATGGGCTTTATGGCTGCTAGACAACTTTTTGATGCTTTTAAACATAATGAAAATATTTCACCGATTAAAATTCTTTTACCTTGTTTTTTAATCGAAAGAAATTCATGTATTTAAAAATCTCTAGATTTTTTCTCTAGAGATTTTTTATAACTTCAAATTTATAAGATGTTTTTTCATCATAAGTGTCGCCTGCTTTTAAAATCGTACTTGGGTTTTCTTCTAGATGAATCGCATCCGGCATATTTTGTGTTTCAATACAAATGGCATCACGGGCATTGTAATGTTGTCCATATTTACCAAGACGACCATCTAAATAATTTGCTGTATAGATTTGTGCTTGTGGTAAAGTCGTTGAAACGGTTAATTTTCTTCCTGTTTTTTCATGAACCAATTCAACTTGGTTTTCTTTTGTATTAAAGATCATTGGATGATCAAATCCTTTACCAAGTTGTAATTGTTCATCATCATTATCGACACGATCTCCAATATAGGCAAATTCATTGAAATCAAAAGATGTTCCTTTGACATCTTTTATTTCACCTGTAGGAAGTCCATCAGGATCAATGCAAGCAAAACGATCAGCATGAACTTTTAATAAATGTTGATATACATTTTCTTTTTTGCCAGATAAGTTAAAATACGAATGATTCGTAATATTAATAAGCGTATCTTTCGAAGTAGTTGCATGATAATGCATGGTAAGTGTATCGCCTTCAAGTGAGTAGATTGCTTTAAAATCTAACTCACCAGGATATCCTTCTTCCCCATCTTTAGAAACATAATGGAATTCAACACTTGTTTCATCAAGCACTTGATAATCAAATACTTGATAAGAAAAGCCTTTGATTCCTCCATGTAAGGAGTTAGGTCCATTATTAATTGGTAAATGATAAATTTGACCGTTTAATTCAAAAGTTCCTTTTTTAATACGATTAGCAACTCTTCCAACAAGCGCCCCAATATAGGCATCTAATGTTTGATAAGATTTAAAATCATCATATCCTAAAACCACATCATCAACATTTCCTACTTGATCTTTCATCAACACTTTAACAAGTGTACATCCATAATTAGAAACAACAACTTCTAATTCATCATTTTTAAGTGTAATTAAATCAATATTATTTTCTACTTTCTCTATTTTAATCATCTTAAAGTACCTTCATTCCACCAAATTTTCTTACTTTTAAGACATGACAAGAACCTTCACCAAAATACTTTTCAATTTCTTCTTTATAATGATCAACGTATTCATCTTCCACAAAGGCTTGGATCGTTCCCGCAAATCCACCTCCATGAACACGACATACACCATGGTTTTCTAAAATACCTTCTGATAAAGCAAGGGCCAAAGAAACAGCTTGATTATCTGGATATTTATTTGAATAAACGTTTTGTAAGTATTTATATGAAGAATCTCCTGAATCTTTAATAACTTGTTTAAACGTATCAAAATCATTATTTTTTAAAGAAGATACTGCTTTTTCCACACGTTTATTTTCATTAAATAAATGAATTGCTCTTAAAATCGCACGATCTCCTACTTCTTTTCTTACTGCGACTAATTGGTTATAAAAATCTTTTTCATCCACTTCTCTTAAAAATTCTTTGCCAAAGAATTGAGCTACTTTTTTCATTTCATAAGGAACAGCTGCATAATCATCTGTTAAATCTGCATGAGACGCATGGACATCTACGATACATAAACTATGTTTAAATGAAGAAAATTCAACATCTACTTTTTCGACAACAGGTTTACTATTATCCTTAAAATCAATATGAATCAAACTTCCTACTGAACAAGCACTTTGATCCATTAAACCACATGGTTTTCCAAAATAGACATTTTCACTATATTGTCCCACTTGTCCAATCACGACAGGATCGACTTTCATTTCATTATAAAGACCTGAAAGAATGGTTCCAATCATGACTTCAAAGGCTGCTGATGAAGATAACCCTGAGCCTTGTAAAACATCACTTGTCATATAGCCGTTAAATCCACCAATGGCATAACCTAATTCTTTAAAACGGGCAAGAACTCCTCTCATTAGTCCTTCAGATGTGCCCACTTCGTCTTCTTTTTTTGATAAATCATCTAAAGAAATAGGTTTTAAATCATAATCATCCGATAAAACTTTAACGACATCATTTTTAGAAACAACCGCAATAATATCTAAGTTGATGGCTGCCGCTAAAACTTCACCATTTTGATGATCCGTATGATTCCCACTGACTTCACTTCTTCCTGGTGTACTATAGATTTCAATTTCTTGATCTCCATAAAGTGAAATAAATTTTTCAATTGCTGATACATATCTTTGAGGTTGTTTTTCAATACGACTTTCATCAATATAGACTTCTTTTAAAACATCATTATAAGTTCCCTCTTGAATTTCTTTAATCACTAAACTTGCTTTTTTCATTCTTTTTCTCCTACCATTTCTACAAATTTAATAAAAGCTTCTTTCCCTTCTTCATTCATTTTAAAGACACCCGCATCTTCTAATACATTAACGAATTTATGTGTTAATTCTTCTTTTAGTAATTGATCCACTGTATCTTCATTAAAATCATGGCTCTTTAATTCATTATACCATGCCTCATGCTTTTTCATATTTGAAATTTCTAAAATATTCTTTTTTCCTAATAAACATTCTTTTAAAACTTCTAATTCATCTTTTAATCTTGCTGGTAAAACCGCCAGTCCCATCACTTCAATTAAACCAATATTTTCTTTTTTAATATGATGTAAGTTTTGATGAGGATGGAAAATACCATCAGGATATTTTTCACTTGTTCGATTATTTCTTAAAACAAGATCCATTTCATACATGCCATTTTTCTTTCTTACAATTGGAGTAATCGTATTATGTCTTGTTTTTTCACTATAAGCGATAATATCCAATTTTTCATTAGAATAATTGATCCATTTATTTAAAGTATCTAAGGCAAATCGAATCATTTGTTCATCATTTGTTGAACGTACACGAATGGTTGATAAAGGCCAATTTAAAACACTGATTTGTAAATCAGGATATTTGTCTAAAGATATATCTTTAACAACTGTCGCTCCTTCTATTGGAAAGATATAATGTCCTCCTTGGAAGTGATCGTGTGTTAAAATAGATCCTCCTACAATTGGTAAATCCGCATTTGAACCTAGCATATAATGTGGAAATTGTTTAACAAATGAAAATAATGATCTAAACGTATTTTCATTAATGACCATTGGTTGATGATTTTCATTAAAAATAATGCAATGTTCGTTATAATAAACATAAGGTGAATATTGCATGTAATAACGATATCCATTTAACATTAATGGGATAATACGATGATTTTGCCTTGCGGGATGATTAAAGTTTCCTGCAAAACCCACATTTTCTTTACATAAAAGGCATTTGGGATAACCACTGGCTTTGATTGTTTTTGCCTTCATGATTTCTTTTGGATCTTTTTCTGGTTTAGATAAATTAATGGTAATTTCAATATCACCATATTTATAAAATTGTTTGAAACGAATATTTTTATCTGTTCTTGTTTTTCGAATATAATTCGATGCAATAGATAAATCATAGAAATACTTTGTTGCTTTTTTAGAATCTTCTTTATAATACTCTTTAAATGTTTGAATCACTTCACTTGGACGAGGCATTAAACAATTCATAATGCGCGTATCAAAAAGATCTCGTTCTGTAATATTATTTTCAATGAGGCCTTCTTGACAAGCATAATCTAACATTTCTTCTAAAATATCTGTCGCCACTTCTAATTCTTCACTCATTTCTTCTTTAGTAAAATGATCTAAATGAAATAAATCTAATAATAAGTTCACTGCATAAATTTCATCATCTTCGCTAATTAAATGATGTTGTAAACCAAAATAAATAAGTCGGTTAATTTGATGATTCATTTTCTATCCCCCATTCTTTCTCAATCTCATTTTATCACTTTAGTAAACTTTATCAATATATTTTACTAAATATCAGTTAATAAAATGTGTTTTTAGTAAAAAAAGATAATACTTCCGTATTACCTTTCAATTATTTCTTTATCATTTTTAATCATTTCACTTTGATTTTTATAAGAAGGAAGATACCGAAACACTATAAATTCTACAACCTCATCTGTTTGATTTTCAAAAGTATGAATATCTTTATCAACAGAAAGCAAATCCCCCTGTTTTAATTTTAATGATTGTTCCTTATTTGCTTCATCTAAATAACGATAAACAAGCTTCCCTTTTAAAATAAAAATATTTTCTGAAATACGATGATGTCTATGCCATTCTTGCAATGTACGAGGATTAATTTTATTATAATGAATTTCAGCATCATTTAATAAATAATAGTCTACCTTTGTGCCATTTGTTTTATCTACATGAATCGCCTGATCTTTCCTAATTAATTTCATACAATTATTCTCTCGCAAATGAATTTACATATAAAGCCTTTAATTCTTCATCATCCATTTCATCAACTTCTAAATAAAAATGTTTGATCCCTACTGCATCATAATAACCTATCACACGATCTTTCATCTCTTCTTTACTGACTTCTTTTTTTACACCATTAATTGTTACTTCCATAATTATTCTCTCCTTTTCTCTATTCTATCAAAAAAATGGACTCTTCGTCCATTTTTACGACAATTATTTCTGTTTCATAAATCGTTAAATCATCCATAATTTTCCTCCATAGCTCTACTCTAACAAAAAGAAAATATTAAAGATGTTTTTATCTTTAGTTAAACCACAAATAAACGTATTTAAATATGATTTGTATCTTGAATAATTTTTCCATCTTCAATCGTAATAACACGATCAGCAATAGAGGCAATTTCTTGATCATGAGTTACTAAAATAACCGTTTCATGATATTTTCTTTGGGCGATTTTTAATAAATCAACAACTTCTTTAGAACTTTTAGCATCGAGGTTCCCCGTAGGTTCATCCGCGAAAATAATCGCTGGTTTACTTGCAAGGGCTCTTGCAAGGGCAACTCTTTGTTGTTGTCCTCCTGAAAGTTCATAAATAAAAGAATTCTTCTTTTCTTCTAGACCTAATAGATTAATAATTTCATTTAAATAATCATCATCAATCTCGCCATCATCTAAATGAATTGGTAAAACTATATTCTCTAAAACATTTTGTGTGGAAATAAGATTGAAGAATTGAAAGACAAAACCCATTCTTCTTCGTCTAAAACGCGTTAAAGTATGATCATTCATTTCATAAAGAGACTTTCCTTCTAAATAAACTTCTCCTTTTGTTGGTTTTACTAAACCTGCCAAGATATGAAGAAGTGTACTTTTTCCACTTCCACTTCTTCCAACAATAGCTACAAAAGAGCCTTCTTCTATTTGTAAATCAATATGATTTGTTGCATAGACTTTATTATCTTCATAGCCATATGTTTTAACAATATCTTTCGCTTCTAAAATAACATTCATATTAGTCATCTTCCTTTCTTATTTCTTCATTTTGATGTGCTTTTAAAACAATTAATAAAGGAATATTATAAACACATAAATAAACTAGAAAAATAATCCCTACTAAAAGTATTAATTGCGCTATCGGAAAATAACGATCGATACTTCCTCTTAATAAAATCAACTCATAAAAACCACAAGGAATAAGTGTATATAAAAACATTTTTATTGATTTCCATACTTGTTTTATTTTAATTTCTCGATAACTTAAACCTATAATATGATACATAAGATAATCTTGATAATTATTTTCAATATGATTGTAATTTAAAAACATCATTAAAATAAAACCTACAGCTAATGCAAGTATTAAAAGATGTTTAGGAATATTTAATGTAGAAAACAAACTTACTGAAAGTTCATCACTTGTTACCATTTCATAAACTCTTGCTTCATAATGTTTTTTCATGAACTTTTCTATTTTTATAACATCTTTTATTGGATACCAATGATATCCTGAATAATATTCATCACTTGTATTGAATCGTTTTAAATCATCTTCAAACATATAAATCATTGAATCATTATAATATTCATTTTCATTGATTCCAACAATGGTATATTCTTCACCTGCAATTATCACTTTTTCATTGAGTTTTACTTCATCAAGAGCAATCTCATAATTGTCATCTCCTAAATAATTTCCTTGATCATTATGAGAAGATGTTGAACTTTCTACTCGATATTTCTTTCCTTTAAAAGTTACTTGATTCGCTTCAACTTTAAGATTTGGATACCATTCTTTTGAAAGAATAACATGATTAAAATGATTGCCCACGACAATTTCATGACTTTTTTGAGGAAATCTTCCTTTTAAATCATCTTTATTACTTTGATAATAATAAAGTTGGCAAAGTTCATAAACAGATTGAGGAATTTCTCGATAGGTCATAGTTATTCCTTCATCAATATAATGATGATTAATAATAATGTCATTTTGAGAAAATTCTTTTAAAAATAAATTTGCTTCTTTTTGAGTCGCCTTAATAAGTTCTACTTGACTTTGTTCATTTTGATCTTTTGTTTGAATGGGATGTCCTTGATAGAAATAAACAAGCCCATATAAAGAAAGTATTAAAACAAATACATAAAAACAGATATTCATTCTTTTATTTACCCATAACTCTCTCGTAGCTAAGGAAGCAAGTGTTTGTTTTTTTAATTTTTTATATCTTACTTGAATATAATTAAACTTTTTGCTATCAAAAATACCTATCAAAGCATTCTTAGAGCTTGAATAAATGGGAATGAGAATCGTTATAAAAGTACAACTCATCAATACCAATACTAAAAATAATATTTCTTTAAATGAAATTTGATAAATAAATGTATGATAGGTTTTACTTTGAAGATAGAGATAACCTAAAGATACACATACACCTATTAACAATCCTATTAAAATAGAAAAAAAAGAAATCAGCATGTTTTCTTGCATGACCATCATCATTAATTGATTCGTTGTCATTCCTATTCCTCGATAAAGAGCCATTTCTTTCATTCTCTTCTTTAGGGAAGTAGAAGTTAAAGCGAATAAAACAAAAAGTGTAATTATAATAAATTCAAACGTTTGTTGGAGCTGATTGGTTGCTTTTTCTACTTGATTATGAATTTCATTATGATCATAACCATAAGGATTATAATCATAATGAATTTCTATTTCTTGATAGTTATTTCCATCATTAAATTGAATATAATGATTATCTGATAAAATAGACATATTCGAATAATAATCTTTTGTTTGATACGTCTCTAAGTTTGTATAAATATCAGGTAAGTTTTTATTGGCGGTTTGTATAATACCAACAATCGTATAATTTTTTCCTTCTATTTCTATTTGATCATAAAGTTTATACTTTTTAGAAACTTTTTGATTGATTAAAATTTCTTGATCATTTTGTATTTTTCTTCCTTTAATAATTTTTACTCGACACAATGAATAAATATTCTTTTCAATATGACCTACTTGGTAATTATCATATTTTCCTTGAAAATCTACATAACCATATTTAATAATATCTTTAAAATAGTCTTTGCTGTAGATTTCAATTCCTTTTTGAGTTTGTTCATCAATATTTTCTATTCGTGTATACCAAGAACCATAGGTAGAAATATGATAGTTCTTTTTCATTTGATACAGATTATCAACAATAAAAAAACTTGAAAAAATAAAAGTAGAAACAATTAAAAGAACGATTAAAACAATAAGATAATGCTTTTTATACTTTTGAATATTTCTTTTTGCGAGCATATTGATCGTATGTGACATATTCTTTCCTCCTCTAACTTTATCTTACGATTCAATCATGAAAACTAAGTGAAATTAGATTTTTTTCTTCATTTTCATTTGAGGAAGTACAATTTCAAAGCAAGCACCTTGTTGATTATAAGCTTTCATAAAACCGTGATGAGCCTCTATTATTTCTTTAGCTATATAAAGTCCTAATCCTGTCCCTTTTGAATTTTCCCCACGATAAAATCTTTGAAATAAAAAAGGAAGATCTTTTTTCTTAAAACCATTTCCTTGATCTTGAATCATCATTTTTAAAGTTGTTTCATTTTCATAAGCAAAAATAGAAAGAGGTGTAGAATTTTTTTCTAAACAATTCTTAATAATATTTTCTAATGCTTCTATAAACCATTTTTCATCACATAATACTTTTATATTTTTATTTAAATGAATTTGCGGATTTAGGTAATCTAGATCTTCTTCTATTTCATCAATAAGCGTTTGTAAATCATATTCTTTAAAACAATATTGGATATTATGAGAATCTAATAAGGCGATGGTTTGTAAGTCATTGACTAAAAGTTGTATTCGTTGTATTTGATGTTCTATAGAATACAACTTTTTATTTTGGTTTTCTTCAAGTAATAATTCTGTTTGTATGCGAATAGAGGTAATCGGTGTTTTTAGTTGATGAGAGATATCTTCAATATAGTCTTTTAATTTGAGTTGTTCTTTTTTAACAGCTTTTAATGATTGATGATATCTTTTATTAAGCACATATAATTTATTAGATAATAGACTTTCTTTAGATTCACCATCAATAATCGAAAAATCTTTTTGTTCAATAATAGCATCACAACATTGTATTAAATAATTCACTTGTTTCTTTTTATGATTTTGATTCCACAAATAAAAAATAAAGCTTATAAAAATAAAAATATTCAATAAATTTAATCTCATTAAAAAAGCATATATTTCCATAAACATAGCTAATACAATTGAAACCATAAAATACATATGAATATTCTTTTCTTTTTTTATATCTTCCATCGATACCCTACACCCCTTAATGTTTCAATATATTTTTGGTTTTGATATTCCCCTAAAGTCTTTCTGAGTCTTTTTAAATGAACAGTTAACGTATTATCTTCTACTACATGTCCTGTTATCTCTTCAATCATCATCAATAAGTAATCCCTTGTAAGTACTCTTCCATGTCCTTCGACAAGTGCTACT
Source organism: [Clostridium] ammoniilyticum (assembly GCF_025566905.1). Classification (NCBI taxonomy): domain Bacteria; kingdom Bacillati; phylum Bacillota; class Erysipelotrichia; order Erysipelotrichales; family Coprobacillaceae; genus Faecalibacillus; species [Clostridium] ammoniilyticum. The sequence continues at coordinate 223,654 of NZ_JAOQJR010000001.1, read as the reverse complement.
AATAAAGTAAAAGTAATAGCACTCAATTCTAATTCTTGATTTTCTTTAAATACTTTATGTTTTAAAGTATCAATAATTAAGTCATCTATATAATAGATTCCTTGTTGTTTTATTACCTTTCTAAGAGCACATTCAATTCTGGCACAGAGTTCTTTAATTCCAAAAGGCTTACAAACATAATCATCGCCACCTTCATTTAATCCTTTTACAATTGTTTCTTCATCATTTAAACAGCTTAAAAAAATAATAGGCATCTCATATTTTTCTTTAATCTCTTTACATAAATCAATTCCATTACCATCAGGAAGTTGGATATCTAAAAGAATTAAATCAACATATTCATTGACTTTTTTTAAAGTTTCCTTTTTAGATTCAGCAATCTCTATAAAATATCCTTTCTTCTCTAACATTTCTTTTAAAGAAGATGCAATACTTTGATCATCTTCTACAATTAATATTTTTTTCATAACTATCACCGCTTTTATCATATCATGATTAAATGAAAAAAAAATGAAAGCACAAACTTTCATCTTCCTAAAATATAAATTTTTCGATTTTTAATATAAATAAGTAAATGAACTAAAAAACATATACAAACAACCTTCATTGCTGGTGAAATGATCAACATTGGAATAATAAAACATCTATATAATGCCAAATCCATAAAAATAATTCCAAACAATAAACCTGTATTTTTCTTTAAATCAATGATTTTATGTTGTCCTATTTTATAAAGAAGAAACAAAACATAAAGAATACCTACTATAAAAATCATACAATAAGCTATTTGAAAAACATTATCAAAGATAGGCATTTTCTTTATCATTTCACTTATAGAGATGGCATGACCATTCAAATAGAGTGAACTTATTGTATAAATAAATTCAAAAATATAAATTAAACAAATGAGATACGTATCTAACTTCTTTTCCATAAGACTTCATCCTTTCTATAGTTTTAAGTATACAAAAAGGATGTGTAAATCTTGTGAAAAAAAACAAACCTGGTTCTAAAGGCGTTTTTTCAACATAGTAATATTTTCTCTTGCCCAAACTTCTTTAAAACCTAAATCAAGAAAAAGTTTTTTGGCAGGATTATTTGTTTCAATATCATCACATAAAAAGCGTAGACCACTTTCTTTAGCTTGTTTACATAAAAGTTCTAAAGCAACTTTTCCTTTTCCTAAATGTCTATAAGGATATTCAATGATAATATTTAAAACATATTCTCGATATTCTTCTTCAAAATAATAAGATACTTCACCAATATATTTTTTTATTTCATCATCATAAACATAAGCATAATAATGTTTAGTATCATTCATCCATAACTGATACCAAGACTTCCATATTTTTTCATTAAAATCAACAGTTCCCCCATTGATTTTATTAAAAGCCATTGTCTTTTTATCTTTTAATAATTTTTTTCTATATTTTAAATCTGTTATTTGTGGTTGTACTAATTTAATCATATTCTTCTCCATAAACAAAAAAATCCTTTATTAAGGACTTTATCTTCACTAATGGGGCGGACGATGAGAATCGAACTCACGAATGCCGGAGCCACAATCCGGTGCGTTAACCACTTCGCCACGTCCGCCATGGACTATTATTATACAGTTAAAAAATGGGGCGGACGATGAGAATCGAACTCACGAGTGCCGGAGCCACAATCCGGTGCGTTAACCACTTCGCCACGTCCGCCGTATCAACTGCATGTATTAATTTACACTATTTCATGAATTTTGTAAAGTATTTTTTACAAAAATATCTACATTCTTTTTAAGATTTATTATACAATAAAAAAGAATATAATAATGAAAAGGATAAGTGTATGAATGAATTAGAAAATTATTATGGAAAATTTTGTGAAGACAAACGTCTTTTAAGAAAACATGGACAAGTAGAATATCGTACTTCTATGAAATATATTCATGATTATTTAAAAGCTGGTGATCGCATTTTAGATATCGGTGCTGGTACAGGAAGATATTCTGTCGCTTTAAGTCAAGAAGGTTATGAAGTAGACGCTATTGAACTTGTTAAATATAATCTTGGAATGTTAAAAGCAAAGAAAAGTAATGTGAAAGCCTATCAAGGAACTGCTTTAGATTTATCACGCTATCAAGATGAAACTTTTGATTTAACACTTTTATTTGGACCAATGTATCACCTTTTTAGTTACGAAGATAAACTGAAAGCATTGTCTGAAGCTAAACGTGTAACTAAAACAGGAGGAGTTATTTTAGTTGCTTATGTCATGAATGATTATAGTGTACTTGTTCATGGCTTTAGGGATGGTCATATTAAGGAAGCTTTAAAAAGTGGGAAAATTGATGAACATTTTCAAACACAAACCAATATCGATGATCTTTATAGTTATGTCAGAATCGAACTGATCAATCAATTAAATCAAGATTTGAATTTAAAAAGAATTAAGATTATTGCTGCTGATGGACCAGCAGATTATATGCGTCCTATTTTAAATAAAATGGATGACGAAACATTTGAACTTTTTATGCAATATCATTTATCTACTTGTGAAAGATTAGATATGATTGGCGTAAGTTCTCATACTTTAGATATATTAAGGAAGGTGTAGTTATGGCAATCATTAAATTAAATTATTTATCAAAAGCATTACTTAGAACTGTTGATGTTACTGTTGTTTTACCAACAGATACATTAGATATGGATACAATGACATATAATCAAAAGAAGGAATATAAAACACTTTATTTATTACATGGTATCTTTGGTGATCAAAATGATTGGCTTTATGGTACCCGTATTCAAAGATTTGCGAGTGAAAGAGGATTATGTGTCGTGATGCCAAGTGGAGAAAATATGTTCTACGTTGATCAAGAAAATACGCATAATTTATATAGTCAATTTATTGGGGAAGAACTTGTAGAAATGACACGTGCAATGTTCCCTCTTTCTCATAGAAAAGAAGATACTTTTATTGCTGGTCTTTCAATGGGAGGCTATGGTGCTATTGTCAATGGTTTAAAGTATTACAATACTTTTGGTTTTATTGCCGGTCTTTCAAGTGCTTTGATGTTAGATGATTGGGTAGATTGTAAACCTCCTATCATTCAAGGGGTTGACGCTAAAAAATATTATGAAAGTTTATTTGGCGGTATAACAAAATTAAAAGAGAGTGATAAAGATTACTATGCTTTAGTAAAGAAAATCCCTCATGATCAACTTCCTAAAATGTATATGTGTATTGGAACGGATGATTTATTACTTGCCACAAATCGTAAATATCGTGACTTTTTACTTGAAGAAAAAGTAGATTTAACTTATGAAGAAGGACCTGGAAATCATGAATGGGATTTCTGGGATCGTTATATTTTAAAAATTTTAGACTGGCTTCCTTTAAATAAAAAAGATGAAGGTTTAAATAGTGGCCACGTAAGCAAATAAGAGCAGGATAACCTGCTCTTATTTTAAATCAACGTTTGATTAAGTCCCCAATGATCAAATTCATGGAAAATAACATAAATATTATCAGCTTCGATTTTCGTTGTTTCATGAATCATTTGAATCATCGCTTCTGTTAATTTTTTCTTATCATCAAATTCTGCACTTTTATAAAGATTGATTTCAATCATCATACAAGGAGTTTCTTCTCCTTTAAAATACATAATTTGATCATCTTCCATATGAATCATCAAAGCTTTTTCTGTTTTACCAGGAATAAGTGAAATGAGTTCCCCCGATTTTGATTTAATTGTATTTTCTTGTCTTAAGGTTAATTTATGATTTGTTTTAAATGATATATATGGCGTAATAATTCCTCCTCTTCTTTCTATTTTATCATTAAAAAAATAAATTGAAACTGTTTACAAAATATTTTTTGTAATGATATAATAGATATGCAAAGGTTTTATATGATTTTCCAAAATATCTCAAATATGAGGAAGTTGTATTTCACTTTATGTACACAATCTCATATTTGCGATTTTATACATAGAGTATTTCCATTTGTAATTTTTATAGGAGGTACCAGACATGGCTGTCGGAAAAGTAAAATGGTTTAATGCCGAAAAAGGATTCGGATTCATCACTAGTGAAGAAGGAAAAGATATTTTCGTTCACTTCTCTGCAATTCAAGCTGATGGATACAAAACATTAGAAGAAGGTCAAACTGTTGACTATGATGTAGTAGAAACTGATCGTGGTCCACAAGCACAAAACGTTGTTGTAAAATAATGTATAGAAAAGAGATTGCTGATGCAATCTCTTTTTTTATCTATAAACAACGACTGGTAAATTAACATAAATTTGTGAATATAAGCTTCCAGCAAATCCTGTTGGTAAGTTAATACATCCATGTGAACCGCTATTAATATAAATATCTCTACCAAACGTACTTCTCCATGAAGCATCATGTAGCCCTATACCTTTATTAAATGGCATCCAATAAGAAACAGGTGATTCGTATTCATATTTCCCATTTGGTTGTTTTGTTCCTCTTAAAACTCTATTTCTTTCCTTATTATAAATATAATATGTACCACTTGGTGTAAGTCTTGTAGGATCACTTTCTTTACCACTTACAAAATCACTTTCTAAAACAACACTTCCATCTTTAACAAACCATAAATGTTGTTTTGTAATATTGATTTCTAAATAAGTCGTTCCTAGTCCACCATTTTCTCCTGATGGAAGTTGTCCTGTATGTTCAGGTATTCTATTATTTTCACTTTTATTTTCATTGATCATTTTTAATAATGCACTTACTTCACTATCAGTAGAAACTCTAAATCCATAAGTTCCTCCACTGACTGTATGACTTTGTCCATCTTTTCCAGTAAACGTTCTTGTTGCACCAATGGAATTATATTGACTTGCAAGTTCTTTAACAAAGGCAGTTAATTTTTCTTTAAAAACACTTTCATCTTTTGTATAATTTCCATCATCTTGTTTACTTAACCAAGTAATAAGTGTACTTCCATCTAAAGCAATTTCTTTTCCTTTAGGTGTTGTATATGTAATTGCTGATAAACAATATTCATTTGCTGCCTTTAATTGATTATTCAAATCTTGATCATCTTTGTAAACATGAGGTTTAACATAACCATTTGCTTTTGTAACATCTAATTGTTGTTTTCCTTCACTTAAAGCTACCTTGATATTTTTAACTAATTCTTCAATATTAAATTTTGATCCTAACGTTTCTTCAATAATTGAAAAACTTCCATCTTTATATTGAATATAGGCATCTGTTGGTGCAATTTGATTTTCTTCTTTAGCATGTTCCATTGATGCTATACCATTTGTTAAGTTTTCATCACTGATTTGTATTAAATCAGTTAAAGTATTTTTTTCATTTTTAAAGAATCCTATAAACCAAGCCCATTTATTTTGATTTTTCATTAATTGATTCAATGAATTATCTTTATTATAAGATACACCTAATTGAGCTGATTGTAATACTTCACTTTGTCCATCATTAAAAATCAATTTTAATGATTGTCCATTTACTTTCTTAGATAATTGATCATTTGCTTTTTGTAATGTCATTCCTCCAACATCACTCCCATTGACCATTGTTCCATTTAAAAACTTATCATTGTAATATAGCATTCCTGCTAAATAAACAATAAGAAGAACCAAAACAACGATTCCGCAAATTAAAACAGGCTTTTTATGATTTGAATACCAATTATTCTTCTTTTTTGTCATAAATATTCTCCCTCTCTTACATTTCCGCACCTATTTTATCACAAAATATTTATAGGTAAAGAAAAAGTATGGTATTTATCATAAAAAATGATAATCCATACTTTTATAAGATATTTTCTATATATTTTTCTAATACTTGTATATTTTGATGATAAACAAAGCCTTTCATACCAACTTTTATAGCTGCATCTATATTTTCTTTTAAATCATCAACAAAAAGGCATTCATTAGCTTTTAGATGATAACGACTTAAAAAATCTTGATAAATATCTAAATTTGGTTTTATTTTTTGATATTTTGCAGATGTATAAAGCTCTTTAAAATGTTGAAAAATAGATTTTGATTGATAATATTGATAAAATTGCATTGAACAATTAGACAACAAATAAAATTGATATCCTTTACCCTTATATCTTTTAATAAATTCTTCCATTTCATCAAACTGATCAAAATAATCAAACCAATGTTCAAAAGCATACACTATTAAATCCCTTTTTTCATCAGGAATTTGTTCAATTAATTGTTTTTTGGCATCTTGTAAAGAAAGAACCCCTTGATCAAGTTGTGCCCATTGTTTTGTTTGGAATAAATGTTTAATAATATAATCTTTTTCTTCTAAAGAAGATGCAAGCTGACTTGCAATATAGGAAACATCCCATTTACAACAGACATTCCCCATATCTAAAACAATATTTTTTATCATATGTAAAAAATAGGCAAACTGCCTATTATAATAAAGGATTAAGTTTTTCTAAGATAACATCTTTTCCAACAAAACCACTAATTTGATCAACGGCTTGACCATCTTTAAAAAGAATTAAATGTGGAATAGATTGAATTCCATATCTTCCTGCTAATGAAGGATCTTGATCAACATCTACTTTTGCAAATGTAACTTTTGGTAACTCTTGAGCAACTTCTTCTAAAACAGGAGCTAACATTTTGCATGGTCCACACCAATTAGCAAAGAAATCAATCACAACAACACCTTTAGAAATAACTTCATCAAATTGTACATTTGTAATAACTTCCATAATTTCACCTCCATTATATTATGCCAAAACTCTTTTTTTTTACAAGTGATATGCTTATATTATTTGAATTTTATCGCTATAACTGTTATTATGTGCTTGTGATTATACTAAAAATGGAGTGGTATTATGAAAAAAATCGCAGTTGTGACTGATAGTAATGCAGGTATTCGTCAAAAAGAAGCAAAAGAACTTGGTATTTTTGTTTTGCCAATGCCTTTTACTATTGATGATCAAACATACTATGAAGATATAAATTTAACTCATGAAGAATTCTTTGAAAAACAATTAAATGGTGCAGAAATCTTTACTTCTCAACCTGTTGTAGGAAACGTTAAAGAATTATGGGATCAAATTTTAAAAGATTATGATGAAATCGTTCATATTCCAATGTCTAGTGGATTAAGTGGTTCGTGCCAAACAGCTATGATGCTAGCACAAGAATACGATAATCGTGTTTTTGTCGTAGACAGTCAACGTATCTCTGTTACTCAAAAATACGATGTCATTGATGCTAAAAGATTAGCTGATCAAGGAAAATCAGGACAAGAAATTTGTGATATTTTAACTGAAAATAAATTAAATGCTTCTATTTATATTACTGTTAATACACTTGATTATTTAAAAAAAGGTGGTCGTATTACCCCTGCTGCTGCTTTATTGGGTGGGATGTTAAAAATTAAACCTATTTTACAAATACAAGGTGAAAAATTAGATTCTTTCGCTAAAACTAGAACAATGGCTAGAGGAACTAAAATCATGAAAGAAGCAATCGCTAAAGATATTAAAGAACGCTTTGATGATGACTATCATAACGTGCATATTTGTGTCGCTTACACTTATGATGAAGCACCCGCTTTAGAATTAAAAAAAGAACTTGAAGAACTTTATCCAGGTGAAAATATTATTTGTGATCCTTTATCATTAAGTGTTTCTTGTCATATTGGACCTCATTCTCTAGCAATTGCTATATGTAAAAAAATTTAAGATTCTCGTTTGAGAATCTTTTTTATTTTTGGGTATAATAATTTGACTTTTTTCATTTTGATAGTCTATAATACATTTTAAGTTTATGCTATAATAAAACAAAAAAATATAAGGAGGTCATTTATGCAAGAAAAGCCAATCCATAATAAATATAATGGCAATAAAAATACAAAAAATAAAAATTTTAATCGTCATAGATCAACACATAAAAACTATAAAAATACAAAACATAATAAAACAATCGATACTAAAGTTTATGCTTTAGGTGGTTTAAATGAAATTGGAAAAAATATGTATTGTGTTGAACACGATAATGAAATTATCATTATTGATGCTGGGGTAAAATTTGCTGAAGAAGGTTTACCTGGTATTGATTATGTCATTCCAGATTATAGTTATTTAAAACGTAATGAAAACAAAATTAGAGGATTATTGATTACTCATGGTCACGAAGATCATATTGGAGGAATTCCTTTTTTACTACAAGTTGTAAAAATACCATTCATTTATGCTTCTCCCCTTGCTTGTGCGATGATTACAAGAAAGTTAGAGGAAAAGCGTTTAACAAATGCAACGCACTTGATTCGTATCGATGATGAATATCAAATAAAAACTAAATATTTTAATATTGGTTTCTTTAAAACCAATCATTCTATTCCTGAAAGTTTAGGAATTATTATTAATTCTCCTAACGGACGAATTGTTTCAACAGGTGACTTTAAGTTTGATTTAACACCTGTAGGAGATCCTGCTGATTTCCAAAAAATGTCGTTTTTAGGTGAAACTGGTGTTACTTTATTATTAAGCGATTCTACCAATGCTGAAGTTCCTACTTTTTCTAAAAGTGAAAAGCAAGTAGCATATGCTGTTCAAGAAGAATTTAGAAAAACTGAAGGACGTTTAATTGTAGCAACTTTTGCTTCCAATGTTCACCGTGTCCAACAAATCGTAGAAGCAGCAGTTAAATTTAATCGTAAAATTCTTGTTTTTGGTCGTTCAATGGAAAATAACATCCAAGTATCAAGACAAATGGGTTATATTAAAGCACCTGATTCTTTCTTTATCAGTAATAATGAAGCAAAAAAATTACCTGATAATGAAATCTTAATTCTATGTACAGGAAGTCAAGGAGAAGCTTTGGCTGCGTTAAGTCGTATTGCTAATGGAACACATAAATTCGTTAAAATCAAACCTGGAGATACTGTTGTCTTTTCATCAAGTCCAATTCCAGGAAATGCATCAAGTATCAATGTTGTTGTTAACCGCTTATTTAGAGCAGGTGCCAAAGTTTTAGTCAATACAGCGTTCAATAATTTGCATACTTCGGGACATGCAAGTCAAGAAGAACAAAAATTAATGTTATTACTTACTAAACCAAAATATTTCTTCCCAGTGCATGGAGAATATCGTATGTTGAAAATTCATGCTGAACTTTCTCAAGAAGTAGGTGTTCCTAAAGAAAATACATTTGTTTTAAGTAATGGAGATACAATTTTACTTAATAAAGGATCTGCTCGTTTAGGACCAAGAATTCATGTAGATGATATTTATGTTGATGGTAATGATCTTTCAGGTTTATCAACTGCTGTTTTAAGGGATCGTCAAATCTTATCTGAAGATGGTATGGTTTCTGTTTTAATTGCTATGGATTCACATGAAGGAAAGTTACTTACAAAACCTGTGATTATTTCTCGTGGATTTGTCTATATGAAAGATAGTTTTCCAATGATTCGTGAAGCTGAAAATTTAGTTGGCCAAGCTTTAGGTCAATTACTTGCAGGAAAAACAACTTTTGGTGAAATCAAAAATACAACAAGAGATGTTCTTTCTCAATATTTTTATCGTAAAACAAAAAGAAATCCAATGATAATTCCTGTTATTATGAATAAAAAATAATGAAAAAATTAATCAAGAAATTTAAAAAACTATTTCTTATTGTTCTTTGTGCTCTTGTTGCTTTATGTATTTTTCAATGGTATGAACAAAGCCAAGATCGCTGTTCAATTACAAAAACAACATTTACAGAAAATTCATTACCGAAACAATTTAATGGGTTTACAATTGGATATCTTTCAGATTTGAATTTATCTGAAAAAAACGATTTAACAAGATTAAACAGTATTATTCAAGATTTAAACGCTAAAAACTTAGATATGATCCTTTTTGGGGGCGATATTTTTAATGAAAGTAGTTTTGAAAACAATCAAGTTTCAAAAGTATTAAAGAAACTTCAAAGTCATTATGGAAAATTTGCAGTACTAGGAGATAAAGATCAAAATGATTCTTCTACCTGTTCAAATATTTTAACAGAAGCTGGTTTTGAAGTATTGCATAATGAAGTTAGAAATATCTATTATAAAGAAGATATTATTCAATTAATTGGTTTAGAAAATACAGGAGATTGTTCTGGTTTGATTAACGAAACCAACGAAAAGAGTTATAAAATAGCACTTATTCATCAACCTGATTATTTTAAAGAAATAAGTCAGTACTCCATTCAATTACAATTATCTGGGCATACATTAGGTGGTTATTATAAAATACCATTTATTGGTGGGATTGAAACGAAGGATAAAGGTGAGAATTATGTAAATGGAAAGCATACAAAAAATAAGACAACTTTATTGATTTCTAATGGTTTCAATAAAGAAAGTAGTGAAAATCATCGTTTTTTAACGCGTGATGAAGTGAACATAATTACATTAAAAAGATAGAGAATTAACCATCCCATACAACATTTAAAAAAGCGTGAAAGCCACTGATATCAACGGTTTTCACGCTTAACTGTCAAAAACGGGATTTTATCTTATTTTTAAATATTCATTTTGTATCTTCTTTATAATTGGATGCATTTCATCAACACCAATCACATCGCTAATTGCCTTTTTAATTCCCTTTTCAAGAATAAGATTTTGAATCTTTTTTGCTGATATGTCTTCTTTACAATCGTAACTCATGCCATACGCAATTGCTTTAATCAAATTTGGACATTCAATATTATTTTCCATACAAATCATCGCTATTCCCGTTAATCTATCATTTCTGGATAGTTTTCTAATTGGATCCAATGCAACTCTTGTAATATATTCCCTTTCTTCTCCATTTGGTTTCGGTGCATCAACAAAATCATCTAATTCTTCTGCTGTAATTTCAAACGAGGATAAAATACCTTTTTTTGCTTCTAAAACACAAGCTTCCATAATTGTTTTAATATCTTTATTTTTACTCGCTTCTTCAATAGTTTGATATCCGTACTTATAACCAACATACGCACATGCTGCATGCGGTGAATTATAGGTAAATAATTTAATATCTTTCATCATTTCCAAATTATTATTCAATTCAAACCATTTAAATTTAGAAACATCAAAATAGACAGGACTTTGTATTAATAACGTTTGTACTATCTTCGTAGTTAATTGAACAGCATCTTTTGCATCTGAATTAGAACTTCTTCTAATAATCATGTCCCGTAGCGCAACATTTGAACAGTACCATTCCTTTTCGATTTTTAGATCATCTAATAAGAAATTTTCTAATTTTGACATCATGTGATTTTTATTTGTTCCACATAAAATTGTTAATTTTTGTTCATAATTACTTTTTATTCTCTTTTGTAAAGAAAACTTCAATTTACTTAAAGCTTCTTTTATATCTTCAGGATATAATGCCAAAACGATAACATCAGCATTAAGGATAGATTCATAACTATTAGTGTAATCATCAATAAGATATGCATGATAATGATCAATAATATGTTTTTCGTTATAATTTTCATATAGGGCTTCAACTATATAACTATTCTTCTCGTTTAATGAATTAATAACGTTTTCATCTTTATCAATAAAAGTTATATTCCATTTATTTTCATAAAATATATCACCAAATGTTCCTTTTCCTTCCTTACCTGCCCCTACTATCACTACATTTTTCATCCTATAAAACCCCCACAAATGAAGCCACTAAACAAATAGCTACAATTCCAATAGCTAAAACTCCATAATTAACTTTTCCTTTTTTTAAGAAATAATAAATACCAAACACTGCACACAAAGGTAGTAAACCTGGTACAATACTATCTAAAATTTCTTGAATAACTAGCGTTTGCCCTTTTGCTATTTCAAAAGATAATGGTGTTATTATTTTAACAAAATTACTTGTTAATGCCCCCATCATGAATAATCCTAAAATACTTGTTCCAAAAATAAGTTCCTTAATCCATCCCTGTTGTAATATAGATTTTACTGAATCCTTTCCAACAGTATAACCGAAATTCGTTAAATACCTACCAATAATAAAAGTTAAACATGTAAATACCAAAGGAATAAATGCCCCTAATATATTACCCGATGATGCGAAAGTAACAGCAATACCATAAATGATTGTTTTTAATGTGCCCCAATCGATTGTGTCACCAATTCCTGCTAATGGACCCATCAATCCTGTTTTTAACGATGTAATTGCCTCTCCTGGTATTTGCTTAGTTTTTGCTTTTTCTTCTTCCATAGCAATTGCAATTCCTAAAATTGGTGAACCCCAAGTTGGTTCGGTATTAAAAAAGTTTAAATGTCTCTTAACCGCCTCTCCAAATTCTTCTTTATTTGGATATAATTTTTTTAAAACAGGAATGATACTATAACAAAACGATAATGATTGTAGTCTTTCGTATGAATTTGACATCTCAGCTGAAAGCCAATATCTAAACCATGATTTATTAACTAATTTTTTCATATCTTTCTCAACAGTTTTGTTTTTTTCTACTTCATCCATATTAAATAGCTCCCTCCATATTTTTTTCTCTTCTCAATAAAACAATTAACAATGCAATACAAGTTCCAAAAATAGCAGCGGCCATTACATTAATTTTTAAATATTGAACCATGAAAAATGCAATAATGAAAAATGGTAAATATTGTTTTTTTCCAATAATATAAATTGTCATTGCAAATCCCATTGCTGGTAAAATACCTCCTGCAACACTTAATCCATGTGTAATCCATTCAGGCATAGAAGCTAAAATATTTTGCACTGTACCAGCACCTGCATATGTAATCGCAAATACAATTGGGAATCTTAAAAAGAATCCTAAAATTACTGGATACACAATTGCACAACGTTCAATCTCTTTTATGTTTCCAACCTCTGCCATTTTATCTGCTCTATGAAGAAAAACAGCATTGATAATTCTTCTAAGTTGATCTTGTAAAACTCCAATTAATCCAAAGGGCATCGCTAAAACAACTGCTTGTCCAGGATCCATTTGACTAACTAAAGCAATTGGAATTGCTACACATCCAGCCAAACATTCATCAGCCGGTAAATTTCCTCCATTTCCTACTAATCCTAAATATACCATTTGAATACTTGCAGCAATAATCATTGCTTGTGATAAATTTCCATAAATCAATCCAAATGGTAGCGCCATTACTAATGGCTGACATAAAATTGCATGTAATGTATATCCCACTTGTGTTCTGGCAATCCAATACCATAATCCAGCACAAATCGCTAATGATAATTCCATTTTTTTATCCCCCTTATTTTATCATTTTCATTAAATCAGATTTTGTATCTTCTGGTATAACCTGCATATCAATATACACACCAGAATTGGCAATGTCTCTTAATTTATTAATTTCCTCTTCATTAAGAAAAATAGCTTTGTATATTGCTTTTTTTCCTACACCGCTTGGTAATCCTCCAAGTTGAATATGTTCCATTTTAAATTGTCTTAAGTAAAGTTCATAAACTGTTTCAATGTTTTTTAATAAAATTAAAAGTCTTTTATTACTATATTTATGAGTGCCAGTATTTTTCATAAAATCATCAATGCTTAAAATTTCTACAATAATTCCATTGGGAGCAGAGGCCTTATATATTTCTGACATAAAACTATCTTTTGAGAGTTCATCATCAACAACAACAATAACATTTGCTTTAGAATAATTTAACCATTTTGTAATAACTTGTCCATGGATAAGTCTACTATCTACCCTAATTAATCCTATTTCCATTTTAGTTTCCCCTTTCCATCATTTTTCTAAAACTATTTCTCTTAAATTAAATATACTATTCTTTTTAACATCAACTGCAATATTCACGAGTTCTTTAAGTGTTTTTATATCTCTATTAATTAATACTTCCAACATCATCGGCAAATTCAAACCTGTTACACATTCAAAATCTAAATTATTTAAATTTGCAAATGATGCGTTAGAGGGAGTCCCCCCAAACATATCGGTAAGCACTAACACACCTTCTTCATTTTCCAATTCTTTAATTTTATTTTTCACTTTACTTTTAAACATATCAAAATCATCTTCTACAAATAAGCCTAGCGCCTCAATATTCTCTTGCTTTCCAGCAATCATTTCTGCACTTTTAATTAATTCGTTACCAAAATTCCCATGAGTTACTACTAAAATATTTATCATGCACTATCACCTCCATCTCTATTTCAAAATAAGTAAGAATACATAATGATTATTACCATTTTTTACCCTCCTTCTACATTATTCTATTCTTATAATCCTTACTTTCCTTACAATGTGATTTTATCACAAATCAGTTTTTAGATATTTACATACTTTTTCCTAAAATTAATGAAACAATTTGGTTGTATTTTTTTTCAAAAATTTTATGAAAAACAGTGCAATAAAAATCAAATTGTAAAATCTTTTCTCTATTAAGGTTTATGATATAATAAATATACTTATAATATTATTAGATTAGGAGGTATTTTTTATGCTCACCAAACGTCAAATTGAAATATTATTAAATTTATTTTCAAACTTAGATGCACCTGTTTCTCTACAGGTCTTTACAGATCAGTTTCATTTAAGCCTTCGTTCTATACAAACTGATATTGCTGAAATAAAGGAAACCATTAAAGAACATGGTTTATATATCGAAAATAACAAAAATTGTATTTGTATGTCTATCACTAATCAAGAAACTGCTAATATATTTATGAATTCAATCATACAAGATTATAACCTTAATCAATTTTTTGAAGATCAATCTTCTCGTATTTCCTATATAATTTCTAGGTTGTTAGATTCAAATGATTATTTAAAAAGTGCAGATTTAGCAGATGAAATGTATATAAGCCGTTCCCAAATATCCAATGACATTAAATTAGCTAAAAACATGTTATCTTCATATCATTTAACTCTTATATCTAAACCTTATTATGGTATTAAAATTATTGGCAAAGAAAATGATATTCGTAATTATATTATTCAAGAAAAATTAAAAATTAAAAATCTGGTTTGTGATGAGATTACACATTCTTTTAGTTCACATGAACATATTGATGATATAAATAATATTGTTATTAAAATTCTCACTCACTCACATTATATAATTTCTGATATTGCCCTTCAAAACCTTATCTTGCATATTGTTACTGCTGTTAATCGTATTAAGTCAGGTCATCTTATTCATATGGATTCACTAAACATATCGCCAGTGTATGCACATGTCATCGAAATTTCAAAAAATATATTAGAAAAATGTGCAGATATATATAATTTTGAGTTTAATGATGATGAA
This sequence comes from [Clostridium] ammoniilyticum, assembly GCF_025566905.1. Taxonomy (NCBI): domain Bacteria; kingdom Bacillati; phylum Bacillota; class Erysipelotrichia; order Erysipelotrichales; family Coprobacillaceae; genus Faecalibacillus; species [Clostridium] ammoniilyticum. The sequence goes on along the minus strand of NZ_JAOQJR010000001.1, from coordinate 208,386 downwards.
ATCTTTTTTCTAGCTTTAAATTTATATGGTAAAAGAGAATTTGATAAACAAGAATTTATTACTGATGAAATTAATAATTTAGTTTTTTTAGGCTTATATAAAATCAAAGAAATATTTGGTTTAGATTTTACCTCTAATCTCAATCTACGAATATCATTAGGTTTACATATTTTACCTCTTTTAACTCGTATAAATACTAATATGCAGTTAAGAAATATTATGACATTCAATATTAAGCAAAAATACACACTTGCATATGATCTAGCTTCTACTTTCACCAATACAATTATACCAAGTGATAAAAAAATTTTAGATGATGAAATTGCATATGTTGCTTTACATTTTGTAAATTATATAGATGAAAATTCTCCACAAAAAAAGAAAAGAATGTTAATCATTAGTTCTTTAAGAAGGAGTGAGACTATTTTGCTTCAAAATAATATTTTGAGAAATTTTCCATCAATAAAAGAAGTTAAAATTATTTCTAAAAATTCGTTATCAACTACTAATGTGAATAATTATAATGTAATATGTACAACTGAAAATGATATATTCATTAATAATAATAAAATACAAAAAATTTCTTATTTTTTAAATGACACTGATATCAAGAAAATTGAATTACTTCTAGATGGGTTCAATGGTCCAAAAGATATTTTGGATTGTTTTAGTGAAGATTTGTTCTATTATGGAGATGCTCCATCTAAAAACGCCGTTATAAAATGGCTTTATGAAATGGCTTATAAGCAAGGCTTAGCAGATGAAAAGCTATATCATTCAATTATGAATCACGAAAATGTTACTTCCACTTATTTTGGTAATTATTTAGCAATACCACATCCTGAAATTTTTTTAAGTGAAACATCTTTCATTTCTGTTGCTATATTACCAAAACCCATTTTATGGGATGATGAATATGTAGATATTGTTTTTCTTGTTTCAATACAAAAAAATAATCCTAACGCCTTTAAATTATGGTCTTACTTATCATTTTTAATCTCAAATAACACAACATTAGAAGAAATCAAAAAAGAACCTACTTTTCAAAATCTTTCTAAAGTCATTTCAAAAATATATGAAGATTTATTTTAGACAAATAACTATCCACCGGTTTAGCCGGTGGTTTTACATTTGCGGGCATAGCCCTACTTTCTGAACGCATGTCTCAAGACGCTCCTTATGCATACAGCTACCACGTGCACTCTGTATTTACTTAGTTTTTCCCTTTTTCTTTTTTAAACAGGTCTTCCAAATCCAGTGTCAGCTGTTCACTTTCCTGATCATCTTTTAATTGACTCACTATATAATTTTTTATTCTTTTCGTATTCTCTCCTACTGTATCTTTTTATTGTGGTAGATATATAAGCTCTCACCAACCTCATATATATCAACCCTAAAGTCTATATTCAGGTGGAACGGAATATTTTTTATCTTTGTATGATATGAGATGTGTTGATGGTACATTCTGGCGTAAATGTTCATTTATATATGAATCAAGCACTATCTTGTTTGACAATGGTTTTAGATATTCTTTGTCTTTTTCAAAAATAGTATTTTTTGATTGTATGCCTGTCCTTTTTTGTACTTTCTTGAAAGGGCAGAAATGTTTGGTTTAATGTTTAGTTCTTATGTAATTCTTATTTCTCCAATTAAATTTTTTTCCATTATGATTAATCATCCTAAGGAGATTGTATCAAAAATAAAAGATAACCTTTATCTAGTTGTAGTATTTTCACCATTATTGGTGATTTTTACTACGCCCGAATTGGTTATCTTTATATTAACCTTATTATTCAACATTATTTTCTTCCAAAGAAAGAGATCTCATGATAATATCTTTAATAGGGATTAGCCTCCTCTCATGTATGATTTTAGTAGGCAAAACAATCATATCATGAGAGGCCTTTTTTATATGCAATAAGGGTACCACATAAATATTTAAAGAGTACCCCTATTTAAATAGAGTAGAGGGAGAATAATTATTCTCTCCCCTCTCATTGCACCGTACGTACAGGTCTCGTATACGGCGCTACATTTATATGGCAATTCAACTACCCTAGATAGTATTTCATGGAATTGACCAAACCTGGTCTTTCCCTTTTATTTATGGCTAGTATGTCCGCATTTATCAAGAAATTAACTACACTTCCATTTGCACGTTTGTACCAACCTAATCTTGAATTGGCCACTGCATATATTTGTTCTTCACTGAACTTGTATGGCAATTTCTTGTTTAATAGTTGCAGACTCTTGTATACTCATGTTGTTGTTTCTTCCTTCATTTGTAAATATATTTGAAACCATTCCCTCTACCTTCATCTCCTTGGAATTACGATTTCCAATTATAAGATTATCCTCGATTTCGAACTGTTCAAACATTGCTTATGATAAACAAACATCATATAAACATTAGGTCCTTCAGTATTTGGTGTTATACCTACTATGACCTCAGCTGACTTCTTGTGATAAACCTTTTTCGACCAACGGTACCATCACTGCTTTTAAAGTTTACTGGACTTCGTTGTTCACAAGACCTCCCGGGGTAATTCACTAATCCTATTTCCTTTACAACGTCTTGATTTACTGTCTTGGTTTTACGTTTACCTTTTGGATTTCGATTTGTGCTGCAATCTCATCCACCATTTAGCCTTATATCAAGTTTCTGTTCGTACGCTCAAAGGAATCACTACACCACTTCTTTCATCCTTGCCATCACTGACAACAACTTGTGGTTCATTACACTTGGCGGTAAATACCTGTGGTTGGTTTATTTCCAACTGAATTAGTGCCATGCACGACACACAATGATAAAAAGATAGTGCTTTCGCACTATCTTTTTATCATTGTTCCAACACCCTTTTTAGTAAAGATTTCTATTAATAAGCTATGTTCTAATCTACCATCTAAAATATGAACACGCTTAACATCATTTTGTACTGCCTCTAAACAGTTTTTAAGTTTTGGAATCATACCGCCGGTAATAATACCACTTTCAAATAATTCTTTAGCTGATTCAGTATCAATTTTTGAAATCAATGTTTCTGGGTTATTTGGATCTTCTAATACACCTTCAATATCCGTTAAGAAAACAAGTTTACTTGCTTTAACAGCGCGTGCAATTGCTGTAGCAACATCATCGGCATTAATATTATAAGCATGATATTTTTCATCAAGACCAATTGTTGAAACAATTGGAGTATATCCTTGATCTAATAAAGTATTGATAAGTGTTGTATCCACATGAGTAATCTTTCCAACAAAACCAATATCTTCACCTTGAGGCATCACTTTTTCTACTGTGATCATATTGCCATCTTTTCCAGATAGACCAACAGCATGTGTTCCAATTTGTTCTAAATGTGTTACAAGACCTTTATTGATTTTTCCAGATAAAACCATTTCCGCAATTTCTAAAGTATCTCTATCAGTAACTCTTAGACCATTTTTAAACTCACTTTTAATTTGTACACGGTCTAACATTCTATTGATGTCTTTTCCCCCACCATGAACGATAATTGGTTTTAACCCAACTGATTTTAAAACTGCAATATCTTTTAAAACGCTCTTTTTGATGATTTCATTTGTCATTGCACTTCCACCATACTTAATAACAACAATATCACCTTCATATTTTTGCATATATCCAAGCGCTTCTACTAAAATTTCCGCTTTATTAATTTCCTTCTTAAACTCTTGTTGCATCTCTTTTCCCCCTACGAACGATAATCAGCATTGATTTTGACATAATCATAAGTCAAATCACATCCCCAAGCTGTTGCCTTTGCATCAGCAATTTTCATTTCAATATTTGTTTTTACATAATCACTCGATAAAATCTTAGTTGCAAATTCTTCACTATAATCTGTAGCCATCCCATTTTCTACAAGTTTTAAATTGCCAAATTCACTTTCTATATATAAATCTACTTGATAAGGATCAAATTCTTCCCCAGAATATCCCATCGCACATAAAAGTCTTCCCCAATTTGCATCATTTCCAAAAATAGCTGTTTTTACAAGTGGTGATGTGCAAACACTTTTAGCAATTACTTTTGCTTGTTTAACATCTTTTGCACCATTTACATTTACTTCTAATAATTTAGTAGCCCCTTCTCCATCACTTGCAATACATTTAGCTAAGTATTCATTAACATAATATAAAGCTTCTTTAAATGTTTGATAATCTTCATCTTCTTTTACAATTTCATCATTACCAGCTAAACCATTAGCAAGTAATAAAACAGTATCATTTGTTGAAGTATCTCTATCTACAGAAATCATATTAAAAGTATCTGGAATAACTGATTTTAATGCTTTATTTAATAATTCTTTAGAAATATTTAAATCAGTTGTAATAAATCCAAGCATTGTTGCCATATTTGGATGAATCATCCCTGAACCTTTACAACATGCTCCAATAGTTACCGTTTTTCCTTTTACTTCAATTTCAACAGCTAAATGTTTTGGTTTTGTATCTGTTGTCATAATTGAAGTAGCTACATCAATTCCTGCTTGATGATCATCTTTTAATTGTTTTAAAGCTTCATCAATCCCTTTTTCAATTGGATCAGTAGATAATTGTTTACCAATGACTCCTGTTGAACAAATCAATACTTTTTCTTTTTCTACATTTAAAGCATTTCCTACAATATTTGCGAATTTTTCATTTGCTTCTTCACCAAGTTTTCCAGTACAAGCATTGGCAATCCCACTATTAATCGCAATAGCCTTTACTGTATCACTGTTTTCTACAACTTGTTTATCCCATAAAACAGGAGCCGCTTTTACCATATTTGTTGTAAAAGTTCCTACTGCTTTTGCTTCAACATCAGAAACAATTAAAGCAAAATCTTTATTTCTCTTTTTAATACCAATATGTAATCCAGCACCTTTATACCCTTTTGGATTAGTAACTGTTCCATCTTCTATTATTTTCATACTCTTTTTCCCCTTATAAAACTGCAGGTGCTAACATAAGACCTGTCTTTTCATCTAAACCAAACATAATATTCATATTTTGAATTGCTTGACCAGCAGCTCCTTTAACTAGATTGTCCATGGCTCCCATCATAATCACTCTATGTGTACGAGGATCTACTTTATAAGCAACATCAACAAAGTTTGAACATTTTACATTTCTTACTTCTGGAACATTTCCTTCTTTTAAGACACGTACGAAATATTCATCTTTATAAATATCATACGCTTTTTTAACATCTTCCTCACTTACTCCTTTTTTTAATGAAGCGTAAGCTGTAATTAAAATTCCTCTATTCATTGGAATAAGATGAGGTGTGAAGTTAAGTAATACTTTTGATGAAGAAGCATACCCTAATTGTTCTTCAATTTCTGGTGTATGACGATGACTTGCTACACCATAAGCTTTAATACTTTCATTCACTTCACAATAAAGATTTTGAACTTTTGCTCCTCTACCAGCACCACTTGTTCCACTCTTTGCATCAATAATCAACGTATCCATATCAATAAGTCCTGCTTTAGCAAGTGGATAAATCGATAAAATAGAACATGTTGGATAACATCCAGGATTAGCAATCAGTCTTGCATTTTTAACATCTTCTCTATTGATTTCACATAATCCATAAACAGCTTCTTGAATAAATTCAGGTGAAGCATGTTTAATTCCATACCATGATTCATAAGTTTCAACATCTTTAATACGATAATCCGCAGATAAATCAATAACCTTTACTTTCTTTAAAACATTTTCATTGACCATCTTTGCACAGACCCCTTGAGGCGTTGCAAAGAATACAACATCAACATTATCTAAATATTTTTCAATATCTTCATCTACACACTTTTGATCTAATAAAGTGAAATAACTTTTATAAACATCACTATATTCTTGATCACTATATGTTCTTGATGAAACCCATTCAATATTGACATTGGGATGTGTTAATAAAAATCTTACAAGCTCACATCCCCCATAACCAGTTGAACCAACAATTCCGACATTAATCATTCTACTTTTCCCCCTATAAAAAATAAAAAGCCGTCTCTAAATAGAGACGACTGATCGCGTTACCACTCTAATTGTTGTAAGTTGACCTTACAACCTCTTTCATCTTTAAGGCAGATCTACCAAAAGATATACTTCTATTTCCATCTTTTCTCTCGTAAATGCGCTTCATCTTTACTTCCATTCCTATCTTCCATCAACATAGGATTGCTCTTATTTCCATAAAGACTACTCTTTTAGTCTTCGAGTTTAAAACCATTATATGACAAATTTCCATTTTGTCAATAATGATTTATTAAGAAAAAAAATTTTTAATATATAATAAAGATGGGGCTTACTTTTTGGGTCTACAACATTTCGACAAGTATATTGCATATTTGAAAAAAGTAGTTTATGATAATAATAATTTATAAGATAAAAAATAAGGGGGAAACTATAAATGAAAGAAAAAGTTGTTTTAGCTTATTCTGGTGGATTAGATACTACTGCGATTATCCCATGGCTAAAAGAAAACTATGATTGTGAAGTTATTTGTTGCTGTATTGACGTTGGTCAAAAAGAAGAATTAGACGGTCTAGAAGAACGTGCTAAAGCTTGTGGTGCAAGTAAACTTTATATCAAAAATGTGGTTGATGAATACGTAGAAAATTACATTATGCCTACTGTTCAAGCAGATGCTGTATTTGAATACAAATACTTATTAGGGACTGCAACTGCTCGTCCATTAATTGCAAAAGTACTTGTTGATGTTGCTCGTCAAGAAGGTGCAACAGCAATTTGTCATGGTGCCACTGGTAAAGGAAATGACCAAATTCGTTTTGAATTAGGTATTAAAGCTTTAGCTCCAGAGTTAAAAATCATCGCTGCATGGCGTGATCCAAAATGGACAATGGATTCTCGTGAATCTGAAATCGAATATTGTAGAGCTCATGGTATCAATTTACCTTTCTCTGCTGATAATAGTTACTCACGTGATAGAAATATTTGGCATATTTCTCATGAAGGATTAGAACTTGAAGATCCATCATGTGCTCCAAATTATGATCACTTATTAGTATTATCAAATTCTCCAGAAAAAGCTCCAGAAGAAGATGTTCACTTATCAATTGATTGGGAAAAAGGTGTTCCTGTTGCTTTAAATGGTGAAAAGATGTCTCAAAGAGAAATCTTAGAAAAATTAAATGAAATCGGTGGTCAACATGGTATTGGTATTATCGATATCGTTGAAAACCGTGTTGTTGGTATGAAATCAAGAGGTGTTTATGAAACACCAGGTGGAACTATCTTAATGGAAGCTCACCAACAATTAGAAGAACTTATCTTAGATAGAGAGACACTTAAATATAAACGTCTTGTTTCTGTTGAATTTGCTGAACTTGTTTATGCTGCTAAATGGTTCTCACCACTTAGAGAAGCATTAACTGCTTTTGTTGATAAGACTCAAGAATATGTAACAGGTACAACAAACTTTAGATTATATAAAGGAAATATTATTAAAGAAGGTACAACTTCTCCTTATTCATTATATGATGAAGATATCGCATCATTTAAAACTGGTGATTTATATGATCATCATGACGCTGAAGGATTTATTACTTTATATGGTCTTTCAACTAAAGTACGTGCAATGAAATTAAATAACAAAAAATAAAAAGAGCCCACTGCTCTTTTTATTTAAAGGAGGAAATTTATGAATTTATGGGGTGGAAGATTTACTAAACCTACAAACCAACTTGTTTATGATTTTAATGCTTCTATTAAATTTGATAAAACTTTTGCCAGTCAAGATATCAAAGGAAGTATCGGTCATATAAAAATGTTAACAAAACAAGAAATCTTAACACAAGAAGAAGGTCAACTAATTGAAAAAACTTTAAAAGAAATTTTAAATGAAGTTGAAAATGGAACATTAGAAATTGATGAAAACTTTGAAGACATTCATAGTTTTGTCGAATCAACATTGATTGATCGTATTGGTGATACTGGTAAAAAATTACATACTGGTAGAAGTAGAAATGACCAAGTTGCTTTAGACATGAGACTTTATACAAAAGATCAAATCGAAATGTTGAATACTTTACTTGTTGATTTATTAAAAACCATTCATGAAATCATGAAAGAACATATCGATACCATCATGCCTGGTTTTACCCATCTACAAAAAGCACAACCAATTACTTTAGCTCATCATATGGGAGCTTATTTTGAAATGTTTAAGCGTGATCAATCACGTTTACATGATATTTATGAAAGAATGGATTATTGTCCATTAGGTTCTGGGGCTCTTGCTGGAACAACTTATCCCTTAGATAGAGAATACAGTGCTGAAATTTTAGGTTTTAAAGGACCTTGTTTAAATAGTATTGATGGCGTTTCTGATCGTGATTATTTAATTGAACTTTTAAGCGCAATGTCTACAATGATGATGCATATGTCACGTTTATCTGAAGAAATGATTATTTGGAATACAAATGAATATCAATTTATTGATTTAGATGATACATTCTCAACCGGTTCTTCAATCATGCCACAAAAGAAAAACCCTGATATTTGCGAATTGATCAGAGGGAAAACAGGACGTGTTTATGGTGCCCTTATGGGATTTTTAACAACTATGAAAGGTCTTCCTCTTGCTTATAATAAAGATATGCAAGAAGATAAAGAAATGTATTTTGATGCTTTAAATACAACTACAGGATGCCTTCAATTATTAAGTGATATGTTAAAATCAACAACATTTAATAAAGATAAAATGAAAAAATCAGCTACTGGTGGTTTTACAAATGCAACTGATGCTGCTGACTATCTAGTAAATAAAGGTGTACCATTTAGAGATGCTCATGGTATTATTGGTCAACTTGTTTTATATGCAATTAGCCAAAACAAAGATCTTGATGAACTTTCTCTAGAAGAATTCAAAAATATCTCTGATGTTTTTGAAGAAGATGTTTATCAAGCAATTGATGTCAACACTTGTGTCAACAAAAGAAATACAATTGGTGCCTGTGGTCAAGAGATGATGAAAAAAGTCATCGCTTTAAATGAAGAATATTTAAAACAATTTTAAAAAGGGCGTTTGCCCTTTTTCTTATACTCTTCCATATTTTATATGATAAAGTGCTTCTAATAATTCAAAAATGTACGTAATCGAAAACTTACCAATCAAAGATAAATGATCTGTTCCTACTTGAATAATCATATCAAATTGCTCTTGATATGGTATATTTTCTACTTGAGTAATACATATTTTATGTGCTTTACTTTTTGCAATCTCTCTTAACATATCTGGATGATCTTGCCAATAACCTCCTGCAATTGAAGAAACAATAATCAAATCATTTTCTGTTAAATCATGAACCACTTCTTTTTGACTTTGTAAAGGATACATCCCTGTACATTTCTTTCCTAAATAAGATAATTCAATTTGTAGTTGCATGGAAACAGATTGGGTAAAAAAGTTTCCCGCAAAACAAATTTCATTACTTTGATAAATAAGATCTACCAGTTTTTCTAATTCTTCAAATTCGATCATTTCATAAGTTGATCTTAAGTTTTGTACAATATTTTCAAAATGATCGCTAAATAAATCTTTGGTTGTTTTTCCTTCAACAGGAAAAACAGGCAATTGATGATCAAATTGCATACGCATGGAATCATGATTAAAATAACGTAAATTCATGGTGACATCCATTTTAAAGTCACTAAAACTTTCATAATTTAATTTTCGACACAACCTTGAAATCGTCGCTGTAGAAACAAAACACATTTCTGCCACATCCGTAATATTATATTCTGGTATTTTATTAATATTTTCTAAAATCATCTTTGCTGCATTGGAATAAACATCATCTACTTTTGATGTATTGATAAAATTAATTAAAGCATAAAAAGCACTACGCATCGTTTACCTCACTCATTTTAAGGACAAATACTTGTCCATCATCTAAACAAATACAATTAAGTTGACCTCTTTCTCCTAAAGCAAGTCCCCCATCAATTCCAATTTTATTATGAAATTCATCATCATACCAAACATTAAAACTTTGATCTCTATTAATAAAACAAAGTGGGGTATGACCAAAAATATAAGTCTTATTTAAATCACATTCACTTAAAAAGAAATAATCACGAATCCATAAAAGAGTATCTTCTTCTTGATCATCAAGATTTCTTTCAGGATCAATTCCAGCATGAACTAGAACATAATCTTTATTATTGACTGTTAATTCTAAATACAAAGGTAAGTTTTTAAGATAATTATAGAGATTTCTTAAAAAAACATTTCTTACAATGGTGTAATCACAATGATACAATTTCTTTTTACGTAGATATTGGCGAATATTTTCAATCGTTTTTTCTCCGCCATTTTGTGACCAAAGCTTAAATTCACAACTTGGAAAATCAAAATCATCGTGATCAATGGCTTCTTTTAAAGCCTCTTGCATCATATATTCATGGTTTCCTTTGAGTAAGGTAATATTATCAAATTTTTGAATATAAAAATAAATATCCAAACTACAAGGTCCACGATCACAAATGTCTCCAAGTATATAAAGTTGATCATGACTATTAAATTGTATTTTATCTAACATTCTTTTGAATATTTCAAAATTACCATGAATGTCAGAAAGTACATATGTCTTACCTTTCATGATGATCACCTAAAATTATCATAGCACAAAATTAAACAATTTGCTTAAAAAAGAGTTAATTTTAAAAAGATGCTTACGCATCTCTTCCAATTGTCGCTACCATAACTGCTTTAATTGTATGCATTCTGTTTTCAGCTTCATCAAAAACAACAGAATTCTTTGATCTAAAGACTTCATCTTCAACTTCACGAATATCGATTCCTTCGTCATGTTTGGTTTTAGCAACAGTTGTTTCAAAATCATGGAATGATGGTAAACAATGCATAAATAATGTTGAATCTTTACCTGTTTTACTCATCATTTCTTGAGTAACTTTATATGGTGACAACATTTCTACTCTTGGTTTATACAAGTTTTCATCTTCACCCATGCTTACCCAAATATCTGTATAAATAACATCTGCATCTTTTACTGCTTCATCTACATTATCTGTCACTTCAATTGTTCCACCCGATTTTTTAGCTTCTTCCTTACAATAAGCAAGTACTTCTGGATCGATATGTAATGATTTTGGACCAAGGCAAACAAAATGCATTCCCATTTTAACAGCTCCATACATTAAACCATAACATACATTGTTACGAATATCTCCAGTAAAGACAAATTTAATATCTTCTAATGGTTTATCTAAATGTTCTTCAATTGTAAGAAAATCAGCAAGTGTTTGTGTTGGATGATCAACATCAGTTAAGCCATTCCAAACTGGAACCCCTGAATATTTAGCAAGAGCTTCTACTGTTTCTTGTTTAAATCCTCTAAATTCAATACCATCATACATTCTACCTAATACTTTAGCTGTATCTTCAATGGATTCTTTTTTCCCCATTTGTGAGTTACTTAAAAATGTAGCATGTCCACCTTCATCTAAAGCAGCCACTTCAAATGAACAACGTGTTCTTGTTGATGTTTTTTCAAAAATCAAACATACATTTTTCCCTAATAAATGTTGTCCAATTTTTCCTGCTTTTTTATCAGCTTTTAATTGATGTGCTAAGTCCAATAAATATCTAATTTCTTCTTTTGAATAATCTTTTAATGTTAAAAAATGTCTATTTTTAAGATTCATAATAATCCCCCTTTTAATAACCATAATTTTATCAAAATATTGATATTTCTTCAATATTGATAAATAATTATTATTTTGTTTAAAAATAAGACAAATTATATATAATAAGGAACAGGGAGAAAATGAAAGATGAGAAAAATTGGATTTAGTAACGAAAAATACATTGAATTACAATCAAAACATATCAAAGAACGTATCAAACAATTTGATAACAAGCTTTATTTAGAATTTGGTGGTAAATTATTTGATGACCACCATGCATCTCGTGTTTTACCAGGATTTGAACCTGATAGTAAATTAAAAATGTTATTAGAATTGAAACAAGATGCAGAAATTATTATTGTCATTAACGCCAATGACATTGAAAACAATAAAATGCGTGGTGATCTAGGAATCACTTATGATTTAGAAGTTTTAAGATTGATTGACGCTTTCCAAAACATTGGACTTTATGTTGGAAGTGTTACAATTACACGTTTTGAAAACCAAATACATGCTATTGCTTTTCAAAAGAAACTTGAAAACTTAGGAATTAAAGTCTTTAGGCATTATCCTATTGCAGGTTATCCAAATGATATTGAAAAAATCGTCTCGGAAGAAGGATTTGGAATCAATGATTACATTGAAACAACAAAACCACTTGTTGTCGTAACAGCGCCTGGTCCAGGAAGTGGAAAAATGGCGACTTGTTTATCACAACTTTATCATGAATACACTCATGGTATTAAAGCAGGATATGCAAAATTTGAAACATTTCCTATTTGGAACATTCCTTTAAAACATCCTGTAAACTTAGCTTATGAAGCAGCTACAGCAGATTTAAATGATGTCAATATGATTGACCCATTCCATTTAGAAGCTTATAACGAAACAACTGTCAACTATAATAGAGATGTTGAAATCTTTCCGGTTTTAGAATCAACATTCAAAAAAATCATGTCAACTTGTCCTTATAAATCACCTACTGATATGGGTGTAAATATGGCTGGAAATGCAATTATTGATGATGAAGCATGTAAAGAAGCAAGTAAACAAGAAATCATTCGTCGTTATTATCAAACAAAACTTGATTTTAAACGTGGTCTTGTTGATAAATCAGCAATCTCTAAAATTGAAGCCATCATGCTTACTTTAGATTTAAAAGCTATAGATCGTAAATGTGTCAATCATGCATTAGAAATCGAAGAAAAAACCAACGAACCAGGATTTGCGATTGAACTTAATGATGGACATATTATCACTGGTAAAACAACATCTTTACTTGGAAGTGCTTCAGCATGTTTATTAAATGCATTAAAATATCTTGCCAATATTGATGATGATATTTTACTTATTGAACCTGAAGTTATTGAACCTGTATCTAAACTAAAAAAAGGAATCTTAAAGAATAAGAATCCTCGTTTACATACAGATGAAGTTTTACTTTCATTATCTATTTCTGCAAATAATAATGAAAACGCTAAAAAAGCTTTATCATGTATTGAACAATTACAATACTGTGAAGCCCATTCATCAGTCATCTTATCTGAAACAGATATCGATACTTTAAAACGTTTAGGTATTCGTTTAACTTCAGAAGATAAATTCCAATTTAATCGTATATATCAAAAATAAGCCAATTTTGGCTTATTTTTTTAATGTTTTAAACAATAATGTAAATAGTTCTTTATTTCTTGTTTTCTTGCTTCTATTTTCAAATAAATACTCTTTTCTAAGTATTCTATTTCTTTTACATAACAATGTTGATGTAAATATTTAAAATCTTCTCCTTGACTATAAGGAATAGAGAGTTCAAATACTTCATAATCTTTAAAGAGAAGATGTGAGATTTCATCTTCTAATAAATCAAGACCTCTTTTATATTTTGCTGAAATAAAAACATAAGGTGATTGTGGTTGAATATAAGCATATTTATTTAAATCAATTTTATTATAAACATAAATCATTGGTGTATTTTCAACCCCTAATGATTTTAAGACTTCATTGGTTGTTTCTATTTGCATTTGATAGTCTTCAAAACTTGTATCTACAACATGTAATAAAAGATCTGCTTCTTTTACTTCTTCTAAAGTGGAACGAAAAGCTTGAACTAAATGATGAGGCAATCTTTCAATAAAACCAACAGTATCTGTAAGTAAACAATCATGATTTTTTATTTTAATATGTCTTGTGGATGTTTCTAAAGTCGCAAATAACATATCTTTTTCAAAAACTTTCTTTTGTTTATCAGGACATAACGTATTCAATAAAGTCGATTTTCCGCTATTTGTATAACCTACTAAAGCAATAACCGGAATTTGGTTATTCTTTCTTCTTTGTCTTTGTACTTGTCTTTGTTTGACGATTTCAGCCAGTTCTTTTCGAGAGCGGGCAAGCTTTCTAGCAATGATTCTTCGATCAAGTTCAATTTGTTTTTCACCTGAGCCCCTAAAACCAGAACCACCTTGTTGATGAGACATATGTTCTTGCATTCCCACAAGACGTGGTAATAAATACTGATCACGAGCAATTTCTACTTGCAATTTAGCTTCTTTTGTTTTAGCACGCTCATTAAAAATACGTAAAATCAAATCTGTTCGATCTGTAACTTCTGTTTCAAGTAAATCCGTTAAGTTTTTAACTTGTAGTGGTGTCAATTCATCATCAAAGATAACCATTTCATCTTGAAGTTTTAATTTAATTTCTTCAATTTTACCTTTACCAATATACGTTGCTGGATTTATTTTTTCTAATTTTTGAATCACAACATCAATCACTTCAATATGACACGCCTCACATAAAGATTTTAATTCTTCTTCATAAAAAGGATTTGTTGATGTTAATACTAAGATTGCTTTCATTCTTTCACCTCTTTAAGTATTCTACCAATTAGGAGACGCTATGAAAAGATATAATGACTATTTTACTTTACTCTTTGTCACATTTTTAACACTTTTTTCTTTTTTTCATATGTCAACAATTGTTGATGTCAGCCATGATGTCATTACCATTGTCTTTAAAAATCTTCTACCCTCTTTACTTCCGTTTATGATTCTTGTTTCACTTTGTTTAAATCTAGGTATTTTAGATATCCTTGCTTATTTTTTACAAATTCCTTTTTATAATTTATTTTCATTGACACCAATGATGTCCTCTCTTTATTTTGTCTCCTTTTTTTGTGGTTATCCAACCAATATCAAAATTATTAAAGAAGCTTATGAACTTCATTATATCGATCTTGATGAACTTCAACATCTTCTCTCCATTGCTTCTTTTAGTTCCATCTCTTTTATTTTTGTTTCCTTAAACACACCCTATTCTCTTTTGATTTTTATTTGTCATCTTCTACCAAGTCTCATACTTGCCCTATTTTATCACCATCCTCAAAAAAAACTTACCTTTAAACAAGTACGACAAACTTTAAAACAACCACATCTTTCTTTTGTAAAAGCCTTTAAAAAAAGTGTTCTTTCCAGTGTCTATGCTTTCCTCTTTA
The DNA here is from genome assembly GCF_025566905.1 of [Clostridium] ammoniilyticum. Lineage (NCBI taxonomy): Bacteria > Bacillati > Bacillota > Erysipelotrichia > Erysipelotrichales > Coprobacillaceae > Faecalibacillus > [Clostridium] ammoniilyticum. The sequence continues at coordinate 193,208 of NZ_JAOQJR010000001.1, read as the reverse complement.
TTTTAGGATATATGTTGATTTTCCAATTTTTTGTTTCTTTTTTACAAGATGTTTTTCCTCAATTTTCTTTTGATTATCTTAAAGGAATTTTAGAATTTAGTAGTGGCTCTTTAAAGATCATTCATCAGTCCAAAAAAATGCTTCCTTTTGTATGTTTCTTTCTCTCTTTTAGTGGTTTTTCCGTTATGATGCAAGCTGATAATCTCTTAGAAGCTATTCCCTATTCTTTTAAAAAATATTTTCTTTCTCGTCTCTATCATGGAATTCTTTCTTTTATTCTTTGTTTACTATTTCTTCAATTTGGATTGATTTGACAGATGTATGGTATTTATTTATAATAATAGTAACCATTACTATTAGGAGAAAATTATGAAAGAAATTAAGATTCGATACTCTAAACAAAGAGAGCTCATTTTCAACAATTTAAAACATAGATACGATCACCCTACTGCAGAAATGATTTATCAGGACTTAAAAGTAGATTATCACCATTTAAGCTTAGGAACAGTATATCGTAATTTAAATCAACTTGTTGAAACAAAACAAATCAAGAAACTCGATTTAGGAGATACCATGGTTCACTATGATGGCAATATTCAACCACATATGCACTTTATGTGTAACTGTTGCCAAACAATCTATGATCTTGATAATAATGATAAAAAAATTATTAAACAATTTGAAAAAACGTACAAGCATCATATTGATGTTATTGATATCAATATGTCAGGTATCTGTGAAAAATGTTTAGAAAAAAAGGCAGCTTAATTGCTGTCTTTTAATTCACTTTAGATGGATTATAAACACTTGGTCTTTTTAAAGTTTTAACTAGTATATCACATTGTTGCTTATTTAAATCTATTGCGTCAATATGATAATAATATTGACTTGCTGCTTGAATCCCATAGTTCCCTTCACCTAAATAAGTAATATTCAAATACATTTCTAAAATTTCATCTTTACTATAGTGATCTTCTAAATCTTTAGCGATAAAGACTTCCGCAAATTTACGTGAAAGATTTTTTTTAAAAGAAAGACAAAGATTTTTAGCAAGTTGTTGCGTAATAGTTGAACCACCCTCTTTAAAAGAAAAGGTTGTAATATTTATAAACATGGCACGTGCTAAACCATAATAATCTACAGGACCATGTTTATAAAAACGTCGATCTTCGCTTTCTAATACTGCTTCTTTATATATCGGTGAAATTTGATCAAGAGTTACATAATCTTCTTTACTCTTTAGTTGATTGACTCTTTCAGATAAAGATTGTTCTTGGATTTTATCTTGGTAAATTTGATAGCCTAAATAACCATAGTACCCACAAAAACCAGTAATAATAACTAATAATATTATAATCATTTTAAAAAGTAGTTTTTTCATAGAATACTCCTTATGTTATAATCACGTAGAGGTGAATTTATGTCTTTTATTTATAAAATTTTTCTTTTATATCCTTATTGGTTTATTAAAACACTTATTCATTGGATTTTTCAATTTTATAAAAATATTTTTTGTTTACATATCAATGAAAATAAAATTGATCAACTTTCTGGCTTTGAATTTGAGTTACTGATTCAAAAATTGCTTATTAAAAGCGGTTATCATTCTGTCAAAATCACTCAAGCAAGTGGTGATTACGGCATTGATCTTCTTGCCAAAAAGAATCAAGTTTCTTATGGATTTCAATGTAAAAGATATCAAAAAAATATTGGTGTCAGCGCTATTCAACAAGCATATGGTGGTATTTCTTACTATCATTTAGATCGAGCAATCGTTATTACCAATTCTTATTTTACAGAAGCCGCTTATCAATTAGCTGCTGTCAATGATATTTTATTAATTGATCGTCAAAAGCTTTTAAAAATGCTTAAAAAATCCAAACTCTTTTCTAGTCAAATACCTTTTTATTGTTATATTGTTGATATCTTCATTATTGGCCTTTTTTACTATATATACTTACAATTGCGTGATCTTATTTATTTGAGTATCTGTCTTTTTCATCTTCTTTTACTTATTTATATGTTTTTTAAAACATTACGTTATAAAAAATATAATCAAATTAAAGAGTATACGATTCATGATTATCAATAGCTAGAATCGTTTTTTGATAATGTTGATAGATTTTATAACAAATAAATGCACTGAATAAAACAATAAAAACAATCAATATAAAACAATGCATAAAAAAGTTTTCAGGCAAAATATTAATAATTGGATCTAGACGAGGATTAAAAAGCCAATAATCATTACTAAACACCAATTGATGAAACATCACAAATAAACGATCAAAATCAACAAAAGCAAAGAAGCCTAAAATCAAAGGAATGGCAATCGTTAAAATGGCTGTCAATTTAAAAAAACGATATTCTTTTTGTTTAATTTGTCTATAAACCAAATAAGAAGTTGTACAAAAAGTAAGCAAACATACTATTTGAATTATTTCAAAAATGCGTTTCACTTCTTCAAAATGAATACGTCCACCTTTTGACATGATAAAATCTTTAAAAACAAGTTTTCCTTGATAAAAGATAGATTGATAATGTATTAAGATTTGATAATTTTCTTTAATTTGTTGATATGTATAATGTGTATTTTCAACAAGTTTTAAATGATGAATATCAAAATAATAAAGTGGTTTAAAAAAGGCAACAAAAACAACAGAAAAAGAAATGATAAATAGCATGAAAGATATACTTGTCAGTATATCTTTTTTACTATAAGTCATATAAAAATTCTTCACCTTTTTGAACTTCTACTTTAGAAAGGTTTGGATAATCTTGTTGTCTTAAAACTTCATAAATCGTAAGCGCTGCACAGTTAGATAAATTAAGACTTCTTACTTTATCTGACATTGGAATACGTACACAACGATCTAAATTTTCTTTTAAAATTTCTTTAGGAATTCCATCATGTTCATGTCCAAAGAATAAATAATGTTCCTTAGAACTATCACTATAATCTTGATCCGTATAACAAAGTTTTGAATAGCGTGTAAAAAAATGATATTCTCCTGGGTTTTTAGCTTTGAATTCTTCATAAGATTCATAGACATGTAAATCTAAATCTTTAATATAATCAAGCCCCGCTCTTTTCATTTTTTTATCATCTAATTCAAATGACATAGGTTTAATAATATGTAACGCTGTATTGGTTGCGACACATGTTCTCATAATATTTCCAGTATTTTGAGGAATTGCTGGGTGTACTAATACAATATGGTTCATTTTTATCTCCTTCTATAATTCTTTTAAAATTGCATATAATTTTTTAAGTGCTTTAGCACGGTGTGAGTATTTATTTTTTTCTTCTAAAGTCATCTCTGCACTTGTTTTTTGACAAGGTGGGAAATAGAAAATCGGATCATAGCCAAAACCATTGACCCCGGCAATATGATCATGAATTTCACCTTCAAATGTTTCTTGAATCAAGATAGGTTCTTGATCTGGAATACATAAAGCTAGAGCACATACAAAGCGGCATGTTCTTTCTTTACCTTCAATTGCATCAATGATTGCTTGATTGATAATTGGATAAGGGGTATCTTTTCCTAAAAAGCGAGCAGAATAGATTCCTGGAAGCTTTCCAAAAGCATCGATTTCAATGCCACTATCATCCGCTAAAACAATTTTATGTAAATCATCAGCAACATATTTTGCTTTAATCAAAGCATTTTCTTTAAATGTTTTTCCATCTTCAACAATATCTGGAACATCATCATAAACATCTTTTAAAGATTTGACTTCAATATTTAAATCCTTTAACATTGCTTGAATTTCTTTAACTTTTCCTTGATTGGTTGTCGCCACTATGAGTTCTTTCATATTTTCATCTCACTTTCTTTGTATGTATTTTAGCATTTTTTGTATCATAGTTCACTTATTTTCTTTATAATATCTTTAGGAGGTTCATTATGATTAAAAAATTAATTGTTAACGCTGATGATTTTGGTTTATCAGAAGGTGTATGTTTAGGAATTTTAAAAGCACATAGAGATGGTATTTTAACTTCAACAACTTGTATGATGAATATGGAAAATATTGAAAAATATTTAGAAATGACAAAAGCGTATCCAAATTTAGGTTTAGGAGTTCATTTAAATATTACCGTTGGAAAGCCTTTAACGAAAGTTAGCTTTATTGATGAAAAAGGAAATTTCAAATCAAGAGATACTTATAAAAATCGAGAAGCGATTGTATTACAAGAAGAACTGTATCAAGAATGGAAAGCCCAAATTGAAAAGTTCATCAAAATTACAGGGCATAAACCAACCCATTTAGATTCTCATCATCATGTTCATTTACTTAAAAGCAACAGGGATGTCGTTTTAAAACTGGCCCATGAATATGATTTACCTATTCGTCAAGAAACGTACTTACAAAAAGACTTTGAACCGGTTTATTTTGAAGAACTTTTCTATAATCAAGATGCAACTTTTGAAATGATTAATATGATTTTACATAAAGATGTTGAAAATTATGAATTGATGTGCCATCCTGCCATGATTGATTGGAAACTTTACCAAATATCTTCTTATCATTTAAGACGTGCTCATGAATTAGATCTCTTATGTAGTCAAAAAGTTAAAAAAATGACGAAGGATATTGAATTCATTAATTACCATGCTATTAAAAAAATCTAGCTTATTCGCTAGTTTTTTTTGGTCGAATCATTAAATAGATTGGTAAGCCAAGAAGAATGCTTCCCCCAATAATATTTCCTAAAGTCGAAAGTAACATATGTAATCCTACTCCACTCCAAGATATGCTTGTACCCAAAGCGGTAAAGGTCATAGAAAATGTTCCCATATTCGCAATGCTATGTTCAAATCCTGGTAAAACAAATGTCATGACAATAATCATCATAATAAATGTTTTAGCCATTTCTTCTTTTAGTTTCATGCCAACAAATGCAGCCGCACATACAATAAAATTACATAGAATTCCTTTAATAAAAAGTTCTAAACCATCAAAACTTAATTTATTAGAAACGACGTTTGCAAGATATTGATTCATCGCTTCATGATTGACACCACTTTTAATAAATAAAAAACAAATCAAGGCAATTCCCACGAAGTTTCCTACATAACAAATTCCCCACATTGGTAAAATATCTAAAAATTTTAATCTTTTATGGTAAACTGGAAACATCGTGGTAAAACAATTTCCCGTAAATAGCTCTGATCCAAGTAAAACAATAATCACTAAACCAATTCCAAAAGCTCCCGCAAATGCAATCTTAGCCGCAATTACATGATGTTCTACAAGTAAAACTGCCAATGTATAAGATAAAATGGTCGCAAGACCTAAATAAAGACCTGCCACAATACTTCTTATAAAAAAACGAAACGGATCTTTTTTAGACATTTCATATTTTGTCATGGCAGCTTTCTCTAATAATTCATAATCCATAAAATTTCCTCCGTTTCTTACAATAACATAAAAAATATATAAATGTAACCTCTTCCATTGTTTTTATTGCTTTATTTTTATGTTACTTTATAGATGAGGTGATTTTATGTTGAATCATATAATTCAAGAATTAATAACCAAAGCGATTGAAAAGCAAACAGAAAAAATCATTACCAAAAAATCACAAAAAAAGATACAACAAGAAGCAGTGATCTTTAATAAACCTCATCTTTTTGTATCTGGTTATTATCAAGCTTATGCTTTTTTATTCGCATATCCTATTTTAATAATCGTTTTATTATTATGCATTTTCATTCAATTTCAAGTACATCATTTTGATATGGTTACTTTATGTTGCATTTTAATCATTTTCTTACTTTATATCACTTATAAAAGAGTCCATAAAATGTATTTACTTGCCTATTGGCAATCAGGATTAACTTTTTATGACCGCAAAGGAAACCAACTTGTACAAATTCCTTCATCCTATTTAAAAAATGCTACTTCAAAAACCAACAAACTTATTATTCCCTATCATAATGAAACTTGGATCATAGAAAAAAATAAAAATGATAATTTAAAAGAAGTAGAAAAAATGATTTTCTATTTTAAAAACGACTTTTGAGTCGCTTAAAAAAACATTTGTTGCACATCTTTAAATAAAATCATTTCTTTATATTGTTTTAAATCTTCTCCATCTAACATCTTTAGTAATACCTCTAAATTCGTTTTAATATATTTCGAAGGAGTAAAGGGAAAATCACTCCCATATCTGTTGTAATTGTAAGTAATCATTTTAAAAGATATGGTACAGGATTTCCTATAATGTCAAAATAAAGATTTTTAAAGCTTGCTTCAACATCTACTTCTTTCGTCATTTTTTGTGGTATTAGTATTTTTGACATTCCCATAAATCTCTCATAAATATTCGGTAAAAAAGAACCACAATGAGGAATAATCCAAGCAATATTTGGATAGCGTAAAATAACATCATTTCCTATTAAATTTAAAACTGCTCGCGTAGTATCTGCAATAAAATCAAATAAAGGAACAAGTCCAGCGGTAAAAATATTTTCATTGATAAGCTTAGAACGATGCGGATGAATATTATAAATCGCATGTCATTTATTTAATTCTTCCATCAAAAATTCTAACTTTACGTCTCCTAAATAAAGTCCTCGACTGTTGTTTGGAAAGTTGATACCTTCTGCTTTTAACTTTCTTTCATAAAATGTTCTTTATTTTCTTTTAAATATTGCAGCAAAAACGCATTGCATTCCTTTTCACTTTCATCATAATAAGTATCATCTTTTTGATTGAGTTTTTCTGTAATTTCATCATTACTATACATTTCTATTTTTTCAGAACAAATCTCTTTTGACTCAGCTAGATAGCGTGTACTGTTTTCCAGATGAACATTTTGTAAGGTTTGTAAAGTAATATCGACTTGATCATGACAATTGTAAAGGAATTGTTCAACACCACCATTTCCTGTTTCACCATTAAAATTATAAATAAGCCAGAAAATTCTTTGATAATCATTGATTTGATCCAATTCATAACCATATTCACATAAATCACATAAACGAAGATACACTTCATCAATGGTTGTATTGGTTACTTCTTTGTTTAAGAGTTCTTTTAAAGGTGTTTTAGAAATCTTTTCACTTTCCTTATAAAGATCCCACATTTGTTTTGTAGGATTTTGATTAAAATCATCTACTTTTTCTTTTACACACACTAAAATAAAAGCTCCTAAAACAACACTTATAGCTATAATTCCAATTGTTTTCTTATTCATCTTTATTTCCTCTAGTTTTCATATTCATCTTGTTGTCTAATTTCATCTAATAAAATACGATTCCCTAATCGTTTAAACTTCCAATATTCCACAAAAACACCATCGTAACTTTCAATCACTTGATTTTGCTCATCAATTGTAAGATCATCCATCATTCCTTCAATATAGACCCAAAAATAATCCTCATCATCATTTTCACTATCATAAACATTAACGACATGTTGTTTTATAAGTTTTATATTCGTAAGTTCATTTCTTCTTTCCTGAAACTCATACCAATTCATTTTTGTTTGCCACGCATCTAAAAGTTGTAGTGTTAAGTAGTCTTTTAAAGTTTCTAAATCTTTTTTTGACCATGCTTCTTGAATAATAAAATAATTACGTTTGACTTCTTTTTTAATTCTTTCTTCATTCCAAAAAGCATCTTCATCATCTAAAATATCCAGTTGTTTTTTAGTTCTTTGATGAAGTAAGCGTGCTTTACGTCTTCTTTGTGAAGCATTTAATCCATAAATTCCTGAAACAACCACAACGGTCATAACGATACCTTCTATAGGATTGGAACGTCCTCTTCTTCCATAATAATGGTCGTGATAGCTATTTCCTCTAGAACTTGAAGAACCTCCACCATTACTACCAGAGCCACTCCCACCACCGGCTCTGGCATAACAGCTTCCCGTAAATAATAACGTGATTATTAAAAATGTTGAAAGTATTGTGATTATCTTTTTCATACATATTTCCCCCGTTTGATTTATTATAACATAGTCTTGACTTCTAAAAAAAGAAGTATAAAATATAGTTTGAATTCAAACTATATAGGAGGCACTTATGTTAGAAGATCAATTTTATTTTCAATTACTTAAATGTTCTAATCATCAAAAAAGATGGATCAATCAAAGAACAATACAAATCGATGTTTTACCAGGACAAAGTAAAGTCCTTCAATGTTTAGATGAGCATGGTCCCTTGTCTCCTAAAGAAATAGGAAAACTATGTATTGTAGATAAATCTACAACAACCTCTTTACTTAATAAGATGGAAAAGATGAATTATATTGAAAAGAAAAATCAAAATCATGATAAGCGTTCTATTCTAATTCATCTAACTAAACTTGGAAAAGAAAAAGCAAAACTTGTCAAACAAATTTGTTTAGAAAGCGACCAATTTATTTTACAAGGACTTTCTAAAAAAGAACAACGAGAAATTATTAGTTTGCTTAAACAAATGAATAATACCTTAGAAAAGGAGGATACACATGGAAACACAAAATAACTTTGCGATAGGAAGTATTCCTAAACATATTATGTCAATTGCGGGATCAATGATTGTCGCTCAACTCATTAATGTTTTATACAATGTTATTGATCGTATTTATATTGGACGTATTCCTCATGTAGCGACCCTTGCTATGGGTGGTCTAGGAATTTGTTTACCAATTATTTCCATTGTCATGGCTTTTGCAAACCTCTTTGGTATGGGTGGTTCCCCTCTTTGTTCAATTGCGAGAGGTCAAGGTAAAAATGATGACGCTGAAGAAATCATGGGTAATTCATTTTCTTTACTTGTCATCTTTGGAATTATTCTTACGATTGTTGGTTTTATTTTCAAAGAAGATATTTTATGGGCTTTTGGTGCCAGTAAACATACTATTAGTTATGCTTTGGATTATTTATCTATTTACTTAATTGGAACTATTTTTGTTTTAGTAAGTCTAGGGATGAATAGTTTTATTAATAGTCAAGGTTTTGCGAAAGTCGGAATGATGACAGTTCTTATCGGTGCTATTTTAAATATTATTTTAGATCCTCTATTTATCTTTGTTTTACATATGAATGTTAAAGGAGCTGCCATTGCGACCGTCATTTCTCAAGGTGTTTCTGCTTTATGGACCTTACAATTTTTAACAGGTAAACAAACTATTTTGAAACTTAGAAAAAAATATTTTAAACTTAATTTCTACTATGTAAAACGTATTTTTTCACTTGGTACAGCTGGTTTTATGATGGGGATTACCAATTCTGTTGTGACGATTGTTTGCAATTCGACTTTACAAACTTACGGTGGAGATCTTTATATCGCCATCATGACAATTATCAACTCCATTCGTGAAATTGCTCAATTACCCGGTCAAGGAATGGCCAATGCCTGTCAACCAGTTTTAGGTTATAACTATGGGGCTAAAGAATATAAACGTGTTCTTACAGGTATTAAGTTTGTCACAATTGTTTCTTTTATAATGATGTTTGTGATATGGCTTGCAATTACCCTATTCCCTGAATTTTTCATTCAAATCTTTACACATAATCAAAAAATCATTAGTCATGGTATCACATCTTTACATCTTTATTTTTTTGGTTTCTTTATGATGACTTTCCAAATGGTTGGACAATCAACTGCCGTTGGTTTAGGAAAATCAAAACAAGCGATTTTCTTTTCGATCTTTAGAAAAGTAATCATTGTTGCTCCTTTAACTGTCATTCTACCAAAATTTATTGGTATTAATGGTGTCTTTATTGCTGAAGCTATCAGTAACTTTATCGGTGGTGGTGCTTGTTATATTACCATGTGGTTGACGATTGGTAGAAAACTTCAACAAAAATGCAAGGAAGAAGCCGTATGAATACCCCAACATTAAACACACGTAGATTGATTTTAAGAAAATTCAATGAAAATGATTTAGAAGCTTTTTATGATATTTTTTCTGATAAGGAAGTCAACCAGTTTCTTCCTTGGTTTCCTTTAAAAAATCTAGATGAAGCTAAAAGCTTTTATCAAGAAAGATATGCTTCTATTTATCAAAAGAAACAAGGATACGCTTATGCTATTTGTTTAAAAAAAACAATACTCCCATTGGTTATATCAATATTGATTTAGATGAAAGTCATGATTTAGGCTATGGTCTAAAAAAAGAATACTGGCATCAAAGAATTGTGAGTGAAGCTGTAAAAGCCATTATTCAACAAGCTCAAAAAGAGGGGCTTAATTATTTAACTGCTACCCATGATATTAAAAATATTCATAGTGATCATGTTATGAAAAAAGCAGGTATGCATTATTGTTATTCTTATAAGGAACACTAGATGCCTAAAAATATTCCAGTTATTTTTAGAATGTATCAAATAAATCTTGATGGAAAGAAACGGATTTATCAAAAATATTGGAATCAATATGAACATTTTATTGAAGAAAACATATAAAGGACAAGTTATTTAAAACCTGTCCTTTTTCCTATATAACGATTAACCTGTTGATAATATTGAAGGTATTGTTCCTTAAATTCTTGTTTTAAAAATGGTTCTTCCACATATTTAATTTGAAGATGAAACATTATCATTGCAAGTAATGAAATAATCAATAAAATTGTATTAAAAAACATTAAACACATTCCTAGATAAACAAGATTAAAACCTAAAAAGGCTGGATTACGACTAATTTGGTAAATACCATCTGTAATCAAATCTGTTTTTTCTTCATAGCTCACTCCTACACGCCAACTATCTTTCATTGTTAAAACAGAAGCAATAAAAACAATATCTCCTATGATTCCTAAAAATATTCCCATGATGCGAATTATCAATGGAAAAGTCGTTGTATTTAAATAAATACTTAGTATTTCTATGATAAAAGTAGCAATCGTTGCTCCTTTCATCATTATTTCTATCTTCTTTTGAATTCCTTGTTTTCCTTTTCCCATATGATCTGTTTGAATTCCTTGTTTTCTTTGTTGAAACATCTTTATAAAATAACAAAGATAAAAGACAAGCAAAATCATATATCCTACTATTTGCATCTTAATTCCTTCTTTTACTTATTAAATCTATAATGATCATCACGACACCATATAAAACACCAGCTATTGCCCAAATAATCCAACTATATTGTATTTGTCCATTACCATTTTCACCAAAAGTATAATAAAGAAAAATAGCGGTCACAACAAGCCAATAGATGGCACTTATTTTTGATTTTAAAGCATTTTTCTTTTTTTGTTCAGGTGTATAATCCCCTGTTTGTAAAATCTTATCTAAAGAATTTTGATAAGTTCCTGCTAAAACAAGAAAAAAACAACCAATACTTACAAACAATAAAAGAAAACAAACAGCAATACTTTCTAAAAATTCATAATTTAAAAAGATAAAAATAGGTAAAACTGATAAAATACATAGAGCAATGCCTAGAATTTGATAACGGTGATAGTGATCTTGATAAGCTTCTTTTTCTTTAACTGCGTATTCTTTCACACTATTTTCAAGAGAAAAATCTTCTTTTTCTAAAAAATCATATTTTTTAACTTTAAAAGCACATAAACAAAATAAGATAACTGCTATCGTAATACAAATAATTAAAAAACTAAGACCTATACTTATTGCTAAATTTTCTGCCATATAAAATCGTTGGTACTGACATAGCGTTGTAAAACCAATTAATGGAATAGGTGAAATCACACATAAAAAGGTTGCAAATGCAATTTTTAAAGATGATTGTTTTCTAATCTTTAAATATTCTTGTACTTGTGTCAAAGATAAATAAATCCCTGTTTGAATATTCCCTTCATTTTCCTGATCTAATAATAGATAATCTGTCGTTACATGAAAGAGTTGGCTAAGTTGAATAATTTTATCGGTATCAGGCATCGATTGACCTGACTCCCATTTTGAAACAGCTTGTCTTGAGATTTGAAGATGGTTAGCTAGTTCTTCTTGTGACCACCCTTCTTTTTTTCTTAACATCATTATTTTTTCTGATAAATTCATAACTTCCCTCCTGTTTCTATCTTAGAACAATTATCCAAAAAGTACTACCAACTCTACTTTTCGTTTTGTCAACTATCAGTTGACATTTAGATATTTGTTTTAAAAAAGCTTATAATTCCTACAACAATTAATAAAACAAAGGCAAAATAAAGCAAACCACATGAGACCATCACCATTAAAGTAATCGGCAATAAAATAATCGTTAAAACAAATTTTGAAAGTCCCCAAGCTGCCTTTAAGCCAAAGAAAAATAATTTTCCAAAAATGTAAAACATCAAAATCATAAATAAAAAATAGAACATTTTAATCTCCTCTTATCCTAAAAAAACATCCATTAACATCATGATCACAAAACCACTCAAAACACCAAAAGTTCCGACATGACTATGTTTACCAAGCTGTGCTTCTGGAATGAGTTCTTCTACTACAACATACATCATCGCTCCTGCAGCAAAAGATAAACAAATAGGTAATATTGTTTGCATAATATGTATCGTAAAACCGGCAATGACTCCTGCAATCGGTTCAACAATTCCTGAAAGGCTTCCATAAACAAAAGCTTTTGTTCGTGACATTCCTCCTTGTTTTAAAGGAAGGGAGATCGCTGCTCCTTCTGGTAAATTTTGTAATCCAATTCCTAGTGCCAAAGCAAATGCGGAAGCCAGAGTAATACTTGAATTGCTTGCCGCAATCGCAAAAGTTAATCCCACCGCAAAACCTTCAGGAATATTATGAAGGGTTACCGCTAAAACAAGCATGGTATTTTTTCCTAACATACTTTTAGGACCTTCTGGCTTATCTTCATTTAAATGTTGATGAGGAATTACATGATCTAAAAAAAGTAAAAAGAGTGCCCCTATAATAAAGCCTCCTCCTAAAATAAGAGCACTGTTTTGTCCATTAGTTTCTGCCATTTCCATGGAAGGAATCAATAAAGACCAAACAGAGGCTGCAATCATAATGCCTGCCGCAAATCCTAAAAAAAGTTGTTGATAAAAATCTTTGATTTCATCTTTAAAGAAAAAAACCAACGCACTTCCTAAAGTAGTCATTAAAAATGTAAATAAGGTTCCAAATAATGGATATAATAATGTATTCATAAATTTCTCCTTCTTCTTTTATTATAAAGATTTTGAATATTTTGCATAATGATATGCTAAAATAATTATGTTTTTGTTATAATAAGGACAAATGGAGGAATTTTATGAAAGATGGATATATAAGAGTTGCCAGTGCATCAATTGATACACTTATTGGCAATGTTAAACATAATGCTAATGAAATTAAAAAGGTCTTAAAAGAAACAAGAGAAAAGAAAGCACAAGTGGTTGTTTTTCCTGAACTTGTTTTAAGTGGTTATACTTTAGAAGATTTATTTTTACAAAATCGTCTTTTAAATGAATGTCTTGTTCAATTAGAAGAAATTATGCATGATACAAAAGGACACCAACAAATTGTCGTTATTGGTTTACCTTTTCATTATCAAAATAATTTATATAATGTATCTGCTGTTTTATATGATGGAAATATTTTAGGAATTGTTCCTAAATATCATATTCCAAATTATAATGAATATTACGAAGGCAGACGTTTTACACCTTGTTTTGAAGATAATATTGAAATTGAGCTTTTTGGACAAATTGTTTTATTTGGTCGTAAAGTAGTTTTTGCTTGTCAAAATTTACCAAGTTTTACATTAGGTGTAGAAATTTGTGAAGATTTATGGCTTCCAAATGCGCCAAGTAATGAACTTGCTTTAAATGGAGCAACGGTCATTTGCAATACATCTGCCAGCAATGAATTAACTGCTAAAAAAGATTATCGAAGAAACCTTGTTTCAATGCAATCAGCAAAACTTGTTTCAGGATATGTTTATAGTAATGCAGGAAGTGGAGAAAGTACAACCGATGTAGTTTTCTCTGGGCATCATTTAATTTGTGAAAATGGAACGATTATTAATGAAAGTACTGGTTTTGATGCTGAAGTGATTTATGGTGATTTAGATGTTGAAAAACTTATTAGTGAAAGAAGAAAGATGACAACTTATCAATCTCATCATGATTATGACTATGTTTACTTTGATATGGATTTGATTGATATTGAAACAAATCATTACTATGATCCTCATCCTTTTGTACCAAGTAATCCTGCCCTTCGAGAATTACGTTGTAAAGAAGTCTTTGAAATTCAAACAAGAGGTTTAATGCAAAGATTAAAAGCTACTCATATAAATAAAGTCGTAATTGGTATTTCAGGTGGCTTAGATTCAACACTTGCACTCCTTGTTTGTGTCATGGCATTTGAAAAATTAGGTTATGATAAAAAGAATATTTATGCAATTACCATGCCTTGTTTTGGAACAACATCACGTACAAAAAATAACGCTTTAGGTCTCATGGAAGAACTTGGAGTGACAAGTCAAACTGTCAATATTGCTGAAGTTGTAAGAATGCAATTTAAAAATATTGATCAAGATGAAAATGTACATGATGTTACTTATGAAAATGTTCAAGCCCGTGAACGTACTGAAATCTTAATGAATAAAGCAAATCAAATTGGTGGACTTGTCATTGGAACAGGTGATTTAAGCGAAGTTGCTTTAGGTTGGTCAACTTATAATGGTGATCATATGTCCATGTACGCTGTCAATGTTTCGGTTCCTAAAACACTTGTGCGTTATCTTGTGGACTATGTTTCTTCTCTTTATAAAGGTCAAGTTCTTGAAACAATTTTACAAGATGTTTTAGATACTCCTGTATCTCCTGAACTTCTTCCTCAAGAAGATGATAAAATTGTTCAAAAAACAGAAGATATCGTTGGTCCTTATGAACTCCATGATTTCTTTATTTATCATATGGTACGTTTTGGTGATGAACCTCGTAAACTTTATAAAAAGACAAAACTTGCCTTCAAAGATAAATATGATAAAGATACAATTAAAAAATGGTTACGTTTATTCTACTGGCGTTTCTTTAGTCAACAATTTAAACGTAGTTGTATCCCCGATGGTCCAAAAGTTGGATCTGTCGCTTTATCACCTCGTGGTGATTGGCGTATGCCAAGTGATGCCAATGTTCAAATATGGCTTGATGAAGTCGAAAGAATTTAGAACTGCTTGCAGTTCTTTTTTTATTAACTCCTTATTTTATCCTTTTAATAAGAGTTTTCACTAAATATTTAAATCTATCTATGATAAAATAAAGCAAGAGGTGACATTATGCATATTTATAACTCAAATCACTATAGTTCAACAATAAAACAAATCATAAATGATTGTTTACACTCTGCAAAAGAAAATCCTTTTGCTATTCATTACGTCATTGTTGATGATCCTAAATATTACGAAGAAATTTTCTTAAAATGTACAGATACCCTTTTTAATATTGAACTCATGACATTATCGTCGTTTTATCAAAAGCTTCTACAAATATATCATCAAGATTTTAGAAAAAAAACAGATATTCAAAATCTTTTAGAAATTATTAAAATGAATAAAGAAGATACCTCTTCTTTATTTCATTTAAGCGCTAATCATGTTTTAACAGCTAAACAAATATTAGATATTTTTAAAAGTTTCTATCTTTATAATATTCAAGAAACAACAAAAGAGTTACCAGATTTATCAAAAGAAAAAATTAAAACACTTTTCAATTTATATCATCAATTTGATCAAACTCATTTTTTAGAACATGATCTTATTTATTCACTTATTGATGAAAAGTGCCACAATTATTATTATTTTCTAACAAATCAAATAACAATTCCTAAAAATCAAGCACTTATTCAAAAGCTTGATCAATATGGTCATGTTTTTATTTATCAAGATACAAAAGAAAATGAAATTCTTGATTATACAGGTTATGTCACAAATCATTTATTTGATTCATCACATACAAAAAGTGATTTTGAACATCCTTATCAAATCTTAAAAGCATCAACGATTCAAGAAGAAGTCAAACAAGTTGTTTTTGATATTAATACATTACTTAAAGAAAATGCTTTACGTGATTTTGTGATTTATTACCCAAATGATGATTATTATCGTCATCTTTGTCGTATTTTAGATCAATTTAACCTTGCATATAATCGAAAAGAAACAATCACTAATCAAGCTTTTCAAGTTGTTAATATGCTTTTACAATATTGCCTAAGTAAAGATGAAACATATCTTTTAGATGCAATCAGTTCTTTATATTTATTAAATTTTCAAGATCATCAATATGTATCTTATTTAAAAAATTTATATACTTTACAAGGTTTTATTGATGATGAAAATTATCTAGCATTAAAAAAAGCAGTTTTAAAGATTCAAGGTCATGATTTATCATCCTATTCTTTATCTTTGATTGATCTTATTGAACACTCTTTTTGTAAAAATGAACTTGTTTATGCTTTACTTTCAAGTTTAAAACTTGAAGGAACTGAACCTCTTTCTTTAAAAGAATATTTAAGTTTACTTCAAGAAATGTTTTCTAAAAAAACACATTCTCTTAAGGAAAGCTATGACAGTCTTTATTTACTTAATTACAATCAACCTTACAGTGAACTCTTACAAGCAAAATATGTTTATTGTTTAGGTTTAAATGAAACAATTATTCCTCAAGAATTTAAAAATACCAATTTACTTTTAAATCAAGAAGCACTTGCATTAAAGTATCCTACAACCTATGATGCACTAAATAAACATCAAAATACTTTAAGACATCTTTTTTCTTGTCACCATCAAAAAATCATTTTAAGTTATGCATTAAGAGATTTAAATGGTGGAGATTTGGTTGTTTCATCGATTATTCAAAAATTAACGAAATTATTTACGATACCAACTTTTAAAAAACATATACTTATTCATCCTTCATTAAAAGAAGATTATTATTTAAAAGGACATCAAGATGATTCATTATCTGTTTTAAATCATCATCTATTGGTTTACAAACAATCCCATCATCAAGTATTACCAATGCATATCAATCATCAACATAATCCTCTTTCCGCAAGTAAATTAGAGGTCTATAACCAATGCCCTTATAAATACTATCTACAATATATGTTAAAAGTAGATTCTATAAATAATTCTTTAATACAAAGTAATGAAATCGGTACTTTAGTTCATTATGTTTTAGAAAAAAATCATCATTATTTCAATAACTATCAAGCTAAAAACTTTGATTCCTTAAAAGAAGATATTCATTTAAGTATTCAAAACTATTTAAAGACTCATATGTTAAAGAAATATACTTTGAAAAAAAATCAATTCTTTTTAAAACTGATTGAAGATGACTTATATAATACAATTATTGTTCTAGCAAAACAGATGCAACATGGTTTATTTGAACTCTCTGCTTGTGAAGAAAGAGTTTATGATAAGATTCAAGATATTGAACTTAAAGGTTTTATTGATCGTGTAGATTTATATCAAAATTATTTAAAAGTCATTGATTATAAATCTTCGAATAAAGAATTGAATTTAGAACTAGCACGTTTAGGATTTAATATGCAAATGTTGATTTATTTAGAAATGTTATCAAAGAATAAAAACTATGATAAAGGCGCTGTTTTGTATTTTAATACAAAGAAAAGAATGTTAAAAAGTGAGATTTCTATTTTAGAAAAACAAGATCCTGAAAGTTTTTTTAAACTTTATAAAATGGATGGCTATAGTGTAGATGACACTTATTTAGAAATTGATCATGAAATGGAACAAGAAAGTGATATTATCAAGATCAAACTTAAAAAAGATGGTAGTCCTTATAGTAACGCTAAAATTATTTCTCATGATGAATTAGATACCCTTTTACAAGAAATCACTTTACACATTCAAAGTCTTTACCAACAAATGATTACTGGAGATATTCGTATTTATCCAACACGTAGTGATAATCCAAACATTGATATGCATATTAATCCTTGTCGTTTTTGTCATTATAAAGCCATTTGTAATTATGATATTTTCTATAATGAAGATCATCAAATTGAATTAGGAGGTCAAAATGAAGAAAGATAAAAGTTTAAATGATGAACAAAATCTCGCTGTTTATAGTCGTGGAAGTTCTATTTTAGTTTCAGCACCTGCTGGTTCTGGAAAAACAAAAATTCTTGTTAATCGTATGATGTCTTTAATTGAAGATGATCATGTAAGTGTAGATTCTTTACTTGTTTTAACTTTTACGAAAGCAGCTGCTTTAGAAATGAAACAAAGACTCGTAGAAAGTTTAAATAAAAGAATTCATATTGTTGATGATTCTTTAAAAGTACATTTAGAAAAACAAAAGATATTATTAAATGATGCTTATATTACAAATTTTCATTCTTTTTGTAGTGATTTATTAAGTCAATATGGCTATACAATTCATTTGGATTCTAAGTTTGAAATTCTTGAAAACCCTACTTTAATTAAAGAAAATATTTTAAATCAATGTCTTGAAAAATGGGTTCAAGAAAAAGAATTTTATGATTTTTATCAAGAAAATTATACTGGTTATCAATTTAATTCTTTTAAAGAAATTCTTTTTCAATTAGATAATTTATCACATACTGTTTATCATTTTGATGATTATTTAGATCAAGTGAAAATAAAACTTTATGATCGTGTCATCAATGATCAAACAATTGAAGATACGCCTTTTGAAAAACCATTAAAAAAAATATTACACGAAGCTTTTCAAGAAGCCTATGATAGTTATTTAAAGCTTGAAGATTATTGTCAAACATATGGTTTAGGTTTTTACTTTGAAGAAACAAAGAAATTACCTGCACCACATACTGTTTTAGAAAATTATTTTCAAAATTTAAAAGAATGTTTTAATCAAGGAAAATATTTTTCAATGGGTATAGAAATTGAAAAACATCGTATGGCTAGTTATAAAGATGTTGATGATTCAATCAAAGAAACATATAAATCCTTATTAGATCAAACTAAAAACACTTTTAGTAAAGCTTATCAAAAATGTATGCCTTCTTCGATTGAAGAATTAAGTGAGGTTTTAAAAGTTTCTTATCGCCATTTAGAAATCTATTTAAAATATCTTAAAGAATTTCAAAAAGAATACCAAGCTTATAAGAAATCTCTTTCTTATTTAGATTTTAATGACCTTGAACAATATACCCTTCAATTATTAAGTGAAAATCAAGGGGTTGCTCAAACTCTTTATCAACAATTTCATGAAATTATGATTGACGAATACCAAGATACAAATGAAATTCAAGAAAATTTGATTTTATTAATTTCTCGTTTTCAAGAACCTGAAATTAATCGTTTTATGGTTGGGGATATGAAACAATCGATTTATCGTTTTAGAAAAGCGGATTTAGATATTTTTAATGAAAAATATCTCACTTATGGTCTTGAAGATAATAATCAAAGAATCGATTTAAAATTCAATTATCGTTCAAATAAAATTGTTCTAGATAGTATTAACTATATCTTTAATGCGATTATGGATCGTCGTTATGGTGGTTTGGAATACGACAATGATCCTCATGCCCAACTAAATTACGACTTTTTACGAAAAGAAAAATGTGATACTGATGAAAAATTACAACAAGCCATGTTACGTTACGATCAAGAAAAACGTTTCGATAGTGAAATCATGCTGGTTTTAAAACCCGAAGATGAAACAGTGGATATGATTGAATATGAAGCAAAAATGATTGGAAAAAAAATTCATGAGATGGTTGGTCATCTTGAACTTGATTTTTATACTGGAAATCGTTTGGCAAAGTATCAAGATATTGTTGTTTTGATGAGAAATGTTGCTAATTTTATAACTTATAAAAAGGTCTTTGATGCTATTTCTATTCCGAATTTAATTGTTCTTACTAAAGGATTTTTTGAAAGTAATGAAATTTTAGATTGTGTTTACTTTTTAAAAGCATTAGATAATTGTTTAGATGATTTGGCACTTATTTCATTGCTTAAAGGAAATTATAAAAAAACACGCTTTGATGAAAACTGGCTTTACCTTCATAAAATAGAAAATACATCTATGTATGAATCTTTAAAACAAGCAGCCGATCAAGAAGCAATTGA
The DNA here is from genome assembly GCF_025566905.1 of [Clostridium] ammoniilyticum. Taxonomy (NCBI): domain Bacteria; kingdom Bacillati; phylum Bacillota; class Erysipelotrichia; order Erysipelotrichales; family Coprobacillaceae; genus Faecalibacillus; species [Clostridium] ammoniilyticum. The sequence continues at coordinate 173,215 of NZ_JAOQJR010000001.1, read as the reverse complement.
TTTTTTAAACTATTATCATAAAATGCAAGAATTTGCTAGAAATCATCCAGTATATGAAGTTTTAGAAAAATTTATTAAGGAAAACGAATATGATCTATTTATCAGTTCTCTTTATAATGGTAAACAACGCTATGCCAATGTTCAACTTTTAATTGAAATGTTGAAAGCAGATGAAGGTCTTTCTTTATATCAAATCGTTCATAAATTTGAACAAACAATGACTTTAGGAATTGATTATAAACCTGCTACCCTTTCAAGTGATGGTGATGCTGTTACTTTTATGACGATCCATCAATCAAAGGGACTTGAATTTCCTATCGTAATCGTTAATCAAATGAACCATCAATTTAATTTTGCTGATGGAAAAGCACCTTTAATTCAAGATAAAAATTTAGGAATCATTTTAAATCCTCATCAAAAACAAGATTTAGGAGATTTTCAAAATGTCCTTATTGAATATCCACATCCTTTACGTGGTATCTTTTCAACAGTTCTTGATAATGAAACCATTAATGAAGAAATGCGTATTCTTTATGTAGCTCTTACAAGAGCATCTCAAAAGTTGATTTTAACGGGGGGTTTAAAAGAGATTAATATGATTGAAAAATGGCAAAAACAAGTCATTGATTATGCGCTGGATGCTTCATGTCATCTTTTACCTGCAACGATTCGTAAATCAAATCAAATGTTGAATTGGATCATGCTTGCTTTAATACGTCATCCTGATTTTATTCAACAATGTATTGATTTATCATTATTTGATGAAAAAATTAAAAATTATTATGATTTGGATCAAGTAAAAAATAACGCTTTACAATTAAAACTTTATCAAGAAAACACGATGCAACTTAATACCTGTCATTCTAAATTTCATACATCAATTATTGATGTTCATACAATTGATGAATATATCTATCCAACAAGTCAAATAGAAAATAATGATCGAGAACTTTATTTAAAAAATAGTCAATTTAATTATCAAAACAAAGCACCTTTTGATAAAACAGTAGCAGTTACTTCTATTATTGATGATGGAAATCGTTTTTTTGAAAGAGATGATGAAGAAAATGAATCATCAATGAAAGCAACTGATCGAGGAACTCTTGTTCATTTATTTTTAGAATTATATCCTTTAGATAAAGAATTAAATTTTGAAGAATGTTTTCAAAATATTATACAAAGATCTTTATTTAATGAAGAAGCGAGAACTCTTTTAAATCAATATAAAGTTCATTTAGAAAGCTTTATTGAAAGTGATATTTATCAATTGATGTTAAAAAGTTCATATTGTTATAAAGAAAAAGAATTTTCATTTTTAAATGAAAATAAACAAATTATTCATGGTATTTTTGACGTTTTATGTATTAACGAAGACAAAATAACAATCATTGATTATAAGACAGATACATTAGCTAAAAATAGTTCTGATGAACTCTTAAAAGAACTTCATCAAGGTCAAATGTATTATTATAAAAAGATTATGAAGCAAATGTTTCCAAATAAAGAAGTGGAAGCTATTGTTTATTATTTACACATTCATCGTTATGTTACACTTTAGGAGGTTTCTATGAAAATATTAATTGCAAGTGATTCTTATAAAGGAAGTTTATCTTCTTCAGAAGTATCTAAAAGTATTCAAAAAGGATTTAAAGAAGTTTTTGAAGATGTTTCTTTTAAAACGCTATCAATGGCTGATGGAGGAGAAGGAACAACACAAGCTATTGTTGAATCCTTAAATGGTCAATATATAACAATTGACTGTCATAATGCCTTACAAGAGCCTATTCAAGCAAGCTATGGTATCACTAGTCAAGGAGCTATTATTGAAATGGCAAGTGCTTCTGGACTGCCTCTTGTTAAAGAAAAGAAAATTAGAGAAGCAAATACAAAAGGAACTGGTGAACTTATTAAAGATGCACTAGATCGTCATTGTCAAAAAATCTATCTTGGAATTGGCGGTTCAGCTACCAATGATGGTGGGATTGGAATGGCTCATCATTTAGGAATTCGTTTTTTAGATAAAAATCACCAAGTTTTAGAACCTATTCCTGAAAACTTACCTTTCATTGAAGATATTGATACTCATCAACTTGATTCTCGAATAAAAGATACACAAATCATCGTCATGTGTGATGTAACAAATCCACTTTGTGGTAAAACAGGTGCCAGTACTATCTATGGCCCTCAAAAAGGAGCTAATGAAAAGGATATTCAATTTTTAGATCAAGGATTAAAACATCTTGTAGAAATATGTATTAAAAAAGGCTATCAAGATTATAGTGAAGAAGCTGGTTCTGGAGCTGCTGGTGGTTTGGGATTTGGTTTAATGACGTTTTTAAATGCTAAACTACAAAGTGGAATTGAAACTGTTTTAGATGTTGTTCATTTTGATGAATACGTCAAAGATTGTGATCTTGTTATTAGCGGTGAAGGACGTATTGATCATCAATCAATGTATGGAAAAGTACCTACTGGAGTGAGTCAAAGAGCAAAAAAATATGGTGTTGACACAGTTTGTATTGTTGGCTCTATTGGAGAAAATGTTGGTGATATTTATGATTATATTACCACGATTGAAAGTTGTATCGATCATTGTTGTCCTTTAGAAGAAGCTTTAGAAAATGCTGGTGAAAATGTTTATAAAGCTGCTTTTAGGCTTGCAAGAAGTATCCAATTAGGGCAAAAGATGCGTCACTAAACGCATCTTTTTTGTTTCATAAAATTCCAAAAAGCAACTCCAATGATAATTATATAACCGATTACACTATAAACATCAGGTACTTGATTTAATAAGAAAAATCCAAGTAGAGCTGCAAAAATAACTTGTGTATAATCATAAATCGATATTTCTTTAGCAGGTGCATATGTATAAGCATTCGTAATTGAAAATTGTCCTCCTGCTGCCATTAATCCTGCCATGAGTAAACAACCAATTTGTTGAAGTGTCATAGGTTGAAAATGAAAAATTAAATAAGGTACAACAGATAAACATGAAAATAATGAGAAAAAGAAAACAATTTTTGCTCCAGCAACACCTTGTTGTCCTAATTTTCTAACACAGGTATAAGCAATCCCTGCTCCCATCGCTCCTAAAACTCCAATAAACGAATTGATATTACTTACAAAATGAATAGAAGGTTTAATTACAAATAAACTTCCTATAAAAGCAATCACAACTGTTACTTTTTGAATCGTATTTGCTTTTTCTTTTAAAAATAATGAAGAAAAGATAATAACGAAAAATGGTGATAACTTATTAAGCATAGATGCATCACTTACTAATAAATGATCTACTGCATAAAAATTACATAAGATACCTATCGTTCCAAAAGTAGAACGTAAAAGCAACATCGGTATATCCTTCTTTTGATAGGTAAAACCTTCTTTACTTTTAATTAGAATAATAAATGCAAAAAGTGCTGCAATTAAATTACGAAAAAAACTTTTTTGAATAGATGATAAATCACCTGATAACTTAACAAAAACATTCATACTTGCAAAAAAGAATGCTGCCATCATAATAAATAACATTCCCTTTTTTGTATCGTTCATAAAATACCTCCTTAAAACAAAAGAATAAGGACACTGTCCTTATTCAGTAATTTTAACAACTTGATGTGCTTGAAGACCACGATCTCCTTCAACTAATTCAAACTCAACCTTTTGTCCAGGATCAATTGTTTTAAATCCTTCTTGAACAAGTTGTGAATAGTGGAAGAAAATATCTCTTTCTTCACCTTCCATGTTGATAAATCCAAAACCTTTATCTTTGTTAAAATTCTTTACAATACCAATAGCCATGAACACTTCTTCTCCTTTTTTTATCTACTTAATATTTTACATCATATTGCTTATCTAGACAACCATATTATTCTAAAATTAAAACATTTTTCACCAATTTTTTTTCTACAAGTTCTTCTATTAAATCTGTTGGTGAAATAATACGATATTTAAAAACTTGTGTTTGTTTAGAAAGAGTGATATTCATTTTTTTTAATGAACAAACCACTAGCTCACTACAATATAATTCTTGATCACTTGATAAATCCATTTGATAATCATAAGGATAATTTAAATAATCTAAAGCATTTTTCAAAAAATCTTTAATAAAAGTATTCTCTTTTAAAAAACGAAAACATGTCATGGCTTTTAAATAAGACTCATTTTTTAAATTAGCCATTTGATCAAAGGTACGTATCTGTACACCTCCAACATTTGCATCTAAAACAAGTATTTCCTTTTGCGTTTTATACATCTTCATGATTTTTTCATAATATGGAAAAGAAGTATCCAAAAGTTCTTGAACTTGTTTTAAACTTCCTAAATAGATAAGTGTATGTTTCCACCTACCAGGAATCGCAATATTTGAAATATAATGACTATTTTCAATATTAATAATATCCCCACATTGCAACTTTGAAAAATTTTCTGAAACCTCTTCATAACTAAAATTTTCCTTTTGAGTTGATACCTCGATATCTTTTTTTTGTGTACATCCCACAAGACATAAACATAATATCAAAGCATATATTCTATACACATCATCACCTAGATCATACTTAAACTTACTCTTTTTTTATTTAAATCAACATCTATGACATTGACTTCTACAATATCCCCTATACTTAAAACATCTAATGGATGTTTAATTCTTTGTTTTGACATTTTTGATATATGCACTAAACCATCATTTTTTAAGCCAATATCCACAAAAGCTCCAAAATCAACAACATTTCTAACAGTTCCTTCTAAAACCATTCCTGGTTTTAGATCTTCTATATGAAGAATATCTTTTTTTAAAAGTGGTGTTTGATATTGATCTCTAATTGAACGATTTGGTTTAATTAAACAATCAATAATATCATCTAATGTATATTGGTCAATTTTTAAAGTTTCTATAACTTCTTTTTTATTAATTTTTAATAATTTATCTTTAAGTTCCACTGTTCCTAAATCAGCTAATGATAATTGACATAAATTTAATAAATCTAAAGCTTGTTGATAATTTTCAGGATGAATAGCAGTAGCATCTAATGGATGATCACCATCTAAGACACGTAAAAAACCTATTGCTTGTGTATATGTTTTGGCTCCTAATTTTTTTACATTTTTTATTTCATTTCGATTATGAAATTTACCATGTTCATTTCGATATAAAACAATTTGTTGTGCTACACCAGCATTTAATCCTGCAACATATTTAAGTAATGACTTAGAAGCTGTATTGATATCAACACCAACATTATTTACTGTTTTTTCAACAACGAAATCCAATTGTTCTTCTAAATTTTTTTCAGGAATATCATGTTGATATTGTCCAACTGAAATTGCTTTGGGTTCAATTTTAACAAGTTCAGCAAGTGGATCTTGTAAACGTCTTGCAATTGATACTGCAGATCTTTCTTCTACATGATAATCTGGAAATTCTTCTTTAGCAATTTGACTTGCTGAATAAACAGAAGCACCTGCTTCAGAAATAATAGCAAATTCTACATTTAAATGATGTTCTTGAATAAGTTTAGCAATAAAGGCTTCTGATTCTCTTGAAGCAGTTCCATTTCCAATAGCAATAATTTCAATTTTATATTTTGAAATAATATCTAATAAAGTTTTAATATCTTTATCATAATTATCTTTAGGTAAAGTAATAAAGACTTTATCAATGTGTAAGACTTTACCTGTTTGATCAACAACTGCTAATTTACATCCTGTTCGATAAGCAGGATCAACACCTAAGACCATTTTATTTTTTAATGGTGCTTGTAATAAAAGATTTTCTAAATTGACTGAAAAGACTTTTAATGCTTGTTCATTAGCTTTTTCTGTTAATTCTTTTCTTATTTCTCTTTCAATAGAAGGGAATAATAATCTTTGATAACTATCTTCTACTGCTTTTTGAATGTATGGTAAAAGATTTGTTTCTCTGCTTTTTGTAACACCTCTTGTAATGTATTGTAAATAATAATCTTTATCTCCTTCTATATTTACATTGATTACTTTTTCTTTTTCAGCTCGATTGATTGCTAAAATACGATGTGATACTAAAGTTTTTACTTTTTCTTGATAGTTATAATACATTTCATAAACTTTATTTTCATCATCATGTTTTTTCTTTTCACTTGTTTTTAAAATACCACCTTTATAAAGCATATCTTTTAAAAACTTACGATATTTAATATCATCAGCAATATCTTCAGCAATAATATCTAAAGCTCCTTGAATGGCATCTTCTACATTTAAAACATCATCATTTAAATATTTTTTAGCTTCTACTAAAATATCTCCTTTATTTAAAGCTAAGATCCATTTAGCTAAAGGTTCTAATCCTTTTGCTTTAGCGGCTGTTGCTTTTGTTTTTCTTTTTTCTTTATAAGGACGATAAAGATCTTCAACTTCGCTTAATTGTGTAGCTTTTAAAATATCTGTTTTTAGTTTTTCATTTAACATTCCTTTTTCATCAATTAAACGAATAACATCTTCTTTTCTTTTTAATAAATTCACTTGATATTGATAATATTTATCAATTGTACGTATTTGATCTTCATCTAAAGCACCCGTTTTTTCTTTTCGATAACGTGCTATAAAAGGAACTGTATTACCTTCTTCTAATAAAGATAAAACTGCTTCAATTTGATGTACTCTTACATTTAATTCTTCACTAATTGTTTTAATAATTTCTTGATTCATATAAACCTCTTTAAATACTTGTATATTCTTTTAACGTATAGATAATATCTTGGTAAATTTCATCACATAAATAATCTTTTAATTCATCAATTGAACACCATTTATAATCTGTATGTTCAAAAGAAATAGAAACATGATCATCATCTGTAGATGCTAAATAACCAATACCTACTGTTTGATAATCCTTTCTTATTTTGGTAAAAGTATATGCTGGTTTAACAACATCGATCGTTAAACCCGTTTCTTCTTTCAATTCTCTTTTTAAAGCTTCATTCGGTGTTTCCCCATATTCTAAACCGCCCCCAGGAAGCTCCCAATATCCTAGTCCATCACTAGATGGTCTAACTCTTTTCATTAATAATACTTTTTGTTTAAAAACAACAATTCCTTTTACTGTAATATGAAATCTTATATTTTCCATTGATATTTCCCCCTATACTGTCTTTATCATAACATTATTTTATCAAATATGTTTAAAAATTATTATGAAAAATGTATAATATATGCTGAGGTGATTTTAATATGATTAACTTTAAAGAAGAAGTCGAAAAAAGAAAGGAACAGCTTATTCAAGATATTGAAACATTATGTGCAATTCCTTCCGTTTATAATGAAAAAACAATCGGTGAAAACCAACCTTATGGAAGTGAATGTAGACAAGCTCTTGATGCTATGTTAGCAATTGGAAAAAGAGATGGTTTTGTTGTACATGATGAAAATGGTTATGCTGGACATATAGATATTGGTGATCAAGAAGAAAGTTTTGGTATTTTAGGTCATTTGGATGTTGTTCCTGTTGATTCAAGAGGGTGGGACAGCGATCCATTTAAAGTGGTTCAAGCTAATGGTAAACTTTATGGTAGAGGTGTTGCTGATGATAAAGGACCTTTACTTGCTGGATATTATGCTGCTAAAATCATTCATGATTTAGATTTACCTGTTAAAAAGAAAATTCGTGTTATTTTTGGTTGTGATGAAGAACGTGGATCTTCTTGCGTTGAACATTACTTTACTAAGAATCCATATCCATCTATGGGATTTACTCCTGATGCTGAATTCCCTGTTGTTTATGGTGAAAAAGGAATTGTTCGTTTCCATATAACAGGAAATGTAAAAAAAGATGGATTGATTGCAATGGTAGCTGGTGATCGTGTAAATATTGTTCCTGGTGAATGTGAAGCAATTATCGAAGGCAATCATAAACAATATGAAGAATCATTTAAACAATTTTTAAGTGATCATCATGTAACTGGTATCATTGAAGAAGAAGGAAATTGTACAAAGCTTGTCTTAAAAGGAAAAAGCGCACATGCTTCTTTACCAGAAGAAGGAATTAACGCTGTAAGTTTACTTGCAACTTATTTAGATACTGTTATTAATAATAAACTTGTACATTTTATTGCAACTTATTTAAATGATTATTATGGAAAAGGTTTACAAATTAATCATGAAGGATTAATGGGTAAATTAACAATGAATTTAGGTGTTGTCAAATATGTTAAAGAAGATGCTGATATTGAATTAGACTTACGTTGTCCTCATGAAATTGATTTAAAGGAAATGTGTGATGGTGTAAAAGAATTATGTCAGTCTCTTGGATTAAATTTAGAAAGTGATATTCATGAACCACTTTATATCGATCCAAACAGTGAACTTGTTCAAAAACTTCATAAAGCTTATGTTGAAGTTTCAGGTGATACAGAAAGTCAACCACAAGCAATTGGTGGAGGAACTTATGCTAAATCAATGCCAAATTGTGTAGCTTTTGGATGCGAATTCAAAGATGAAGATAACGCAATTCATGGTAACAATGAAAACATAAAGATTGATTCATTATTAAAATCAACAGAAATCTTTGCTAAAGCAATTTATGATTTAATTAAAGAATAGAAATTTCTATTCTTTTTTTATACAAAAAAACTTATCTTCAAAGATAAGTTTATCAACTCTATGGTGCGGCCGACCGGACTTGAACCGGCACGACATAAGCCATAGATCCCTCAAACCTACGTGTATACCAATTTCACCACGGCCGCATCTAACATATTTAATTTAACACATTTTGAAGATAAAAACAAGACGACTATTTATTAGTCGTCTTCATTTTTAATAAATCATCTAAGTTATATGGTGTATTTTGATATACATAATAGTTAAGCCAATTTGAAAATAATAAATAGGCATGACTACGCCACTTAACTAAGATTTCATCATTGACATCATCATTTTTATAATAGTTTTTAGGCATTACACAATCCCCACCTTTAGCTAAATCACGGTGATATTCCTTATCTAATGTATCTGGATCATATTCTGGATGTCCTGTAACAAAAAATCTTGACCCGTCCTTTTCTGCTACCAAATAAACACCCGCATCGTTTGAAGAAGCTAAAATATCTAATGAATCAATTTTTTCAATATCTTCTTTTTTAACAGAAGTATATCTTGAATGGGGTGCATAAAATTGATAATCAAAACCTCTTAGAATTCTTCTTCTCATCTTTTCTGGATTTGTATGATGATGATAAACACCTGTTAATTTTTCTTTCAATTGGTATTTTTCAACACCATAATAATAATATAAAGATGCTTGAGAAGCCCAACAAATAAAGAATGAAGAAAAGACATTTGTATTGGCCCAATCAAAAATATTTGTAAGTTCATCCCAATAATCTACATCCTCAAATTTTAATTTTTCAACAGGAGCACCTGTTACAATCAAACCATCATACTTATTATCTTTAATTTCATTAAAGGTTTTATAAAATTCCATTAAATGTTCTTGTGATGTATTTTTAGAATTATGACTTTCCATGCATAACCAATCTACTTCAATTTGTAAAGGTGTATTAGAAAGCAATCTTAATAGCTGTGTTTCTGTCACGATTTTAGTTGGCATAATATTAACAATAATTAATTTTAATGGACGAATTCTTTGTGATAAAGCTCTTGTTTCATCCATAACAAAGATATTTTCTTCTTTTAATATTTTACTTGCTGGTAAATCATTTGGTATTTTTATTGGCATATGTAACTTCCTCTCTATGAAAATGAAATAAATTCATTAAATATTTTTAATATATAAGCATCTGACATTCCTGATAAATAATCTATAATACTTTTAGCCATTGCATTTTTATCATGTTCAAAATCATAAATAATATGATTTTGATATAATGGATTTCTATTAAAATGCTTCATTTGACTATACTTTTCTAACCAATGCATATATCCTTGAATAGTTACAGGATATTTTTTTTGATCTTTCTTTAAAGCTTCTAAAACATTTATTTGATTATCATTTGCTATCTTATCATATTTATATAAAAATTGAAAAATAGAATTTAAAATAAGTTGTACATAATTTGTGTGGACTTCTATACGATCAATTAGATAAATATTTTGATAATTGAATTTCATAATATACTTCATGACTTCAAAAGCTTCATCTGATAAGCATATTCCTTTCTCTATAGAAGAATTTTGACAAACATCTAATATAAAATAATTAACAATTGTTCCATTATTAATAGCATCAAAATGAGATTTTGTTAATTGATTTAGATGATTTCTTAAATCTTCTACAAGCTGTTCATCAATAATATTTAATCGTAAAGCATCTTCAATATCCCTAGCAAGATAAGCAATTTTATCTGACATTTTAACAACACAGCCTTCCCAAGTATAAGGATTGTATTGCCCAGGATATAAATAATCTTTTAAATCAATAGATTCATTCCTTTTAATAATTGCTTTTTGATTCATTTCTCCACAATGAGAAATAATTCCATCTCTTATAGCATACGTTAAATTTAAATTTCTACGAACATGATGATCATCTTCCAAAGTTTCAATTTGATCTACAAAATATAAACTATTTTTTTCATGCCAAAAATCTTGTAGACCATGTTCTTTAGAAATCTGATTAATGATCTTTTCTCCACCATGTCCAAAAGGTGCATGTCCTAAATCATGTCCAACAGCAATTGCTCTTGTAAGTTCTGTATTTAATCCTAAATAATGAGCAATAGTATAACTTACTGAATCCACAAGATTTACATGCTCACTTCTTGTACAAACATGATCATCTTCAACTGCAAAAAAAACTTGTGTCTTATGTTTCAATCTACGATAAGCAAGAGAAAAAATAATACGATTATAATCTCTAGAAAAAGGACTTCTTAAATCATTTTTTCTTTGATAAAGTGCTTCATTTCTTGAAATTGCTTGTTGATATTGAGGATGATTTTCATACATTGCTTCTTTTAAAAAACTATTTTTTGACATTTTTTATACCTCGCTTTTTTATTATATAAAAATTAAAAAAAAAGATAAAGAAAAAGATTATCTTTCGATAATCTTTTAGAATTTTAAGAATCTTCTCATTGAAACAAAACTTCCAATTAAACCTACTCCAGCACCTAAGCCAGCTAAAATAAATGAGAAATCTCTAATAAATGGCATTGGGGCTTTTAATACAAGCATTGATGACATTAATGAACCACCTGTATAGTTATATAACGCTCCATAACCATAAACAAGAACAAGAATTGGAATAATTGCTCCAAACAATCCAATGAGCATACCTTCTAACATAAATGGAATACGAATGTACCAGTTACTTGCTCCAACCATTCTCATAATTGAAATTTCAGTAGATCTTGCTGTAATTGTAATTTTAATTGTATTAGATATCATGAATAAGGCGACAATAACTAAACCAACAATAAAAACTGATCCAGCTTTTTGTATTGTATTCAATGTTGTGACCATACTTTGTGTAGAATCACCACCATAATTAACAGAATTTACATTAGGAATATCTTGAATCTTTTTAGCTAAACTTGCAAGTTTTGTTGGATCTTTTGCTTCTACTTCATAAGCAGAACCTAAAGGATTATCTTCACGATAAGACTCAAATAACGTCTTACCATCTTTACCTTGTTTATCGATAAGTTTATTCAACTCTTCATCTTTTGATGAATATGTAATAGATCCAACACCTTTAAGTTTTTTGATTTGATTCCCTACTTCTTTTTCAGCATTTTCATCAATCGATCTTTCTAATTTAACATAAATACGCACGCCATCTTCAATATTTGCTGAAATATCTTGAACATTAAGTGCTAAAACACTAATAACACCAATAAGTAATAAAGTAATTGTTACAGCAAAAATTGAAGAAAAAGACATTGCACCATTTCTCCATAAATTAACCAATGATTCTTTAAAATGTTTTGGTAAATTTTTTATACAACTTATTAATTCTTTCATTATAAATCATATCCTCCTAAAGATGTATCAGCATTAATGCAACCATCTTCCATTAAAATTGTACGTTTTTTATGTTCTTGTACAATCTTTTGATCATGAGTTACAACTAACACAGTTGTCCCTTGTTCTTCATTAATACGCATTAATACATTAATAATTTCTTTTGAAGTTTCTGGATCCAAGTTTCCTGTTGGTTCATCAGCAATTAAAACTTTTGGACGATTTACAATTGCTCTAGCAATTGCAACTCTTTGTTGTTGACCACCTGATAATTCATGAGGAAAAGCATTGACCTTATCTTCCAAACCAACAAGCTCTAATGTTGCTCTTACACGTCTTCTGATTTCTACGCGTGGTGTATCAATAACTTCTAAGGCATAGGCAACGTTTTCAAAAACTGTTTTTTTAGGTAATAATCTAAAATTTTGAAAAACAACACCTATATTTCTTCTAAAATAAGGTACTTTACTATTTTTAATTTTAGAAACATCTTGTCCCACAACTTCAACTTTTCCTGAAGTTGGTTTTTCTTCACGATATAATAACTTAATAAAAGTAGATTTTCCTGCACCAGTTGTACCGATAACATATACAAATTCTCCAGGTTCAATTGTAAGATTTACATCATTAAGTGCTCTTACTCCTGTTTTATAAATTTTTGTAACATTTGTTAGTTTTATCATTTCTATTCAGCTCCCAGGAGTATTATAGCACAATTTGTAAGTTTTGTTTGAATATTGAGTCTATTAATTATGTTTTTTCATGTTATAATATGTTTATTGAAGGAGTGGCTAAATGAAAAGAATATGCCCTAGATGCAATAATGAACTATCTACAAATTGTTATGTAAAAGATAAAGGAATCAATACTTTAAGCTATCTAGAATTAATTATAAAAAAAGATCAATTCAATAAAGAACATAAAGAAATTAAATCATGTTATTGTCCTAAATGTGGTTATGTAGAACTTTATGTTGATGTCGATCATCAAAATCAACATTTAAAAAAGGATGATGATTTAAATTCTTTAAGACAAACTGTAAGGCAATATGCTATTGATTATCATCAACGTATAGAATTAGAAAGAAAAAAAAATGAAGGAAAAGAAATTCTAGATAAAAAAAGGAAACTTGAATCTCTTATTTATCAATCACATATACAAAACGATAAAAAAAGAAAACGTAAAAAAACTTTACGTAAAACACATTTACTAAAAAAAGTGCTAAGAAAATAGCACTTTTTTTATAAATCTATATTAGGTAATGTAAATCCTCTTCCTCTTACATTATGTGTCTCATTTGTAATAATAAATGCTGCCTCATCAATTTTTAAAATTTCATTGGTAAGTGTCACTAATTCTCGGCGGCTGACAACAGACATCACTGCATACATATCTTGTTTTTTATAACCTGTGGTAATATTCATAAGCGTACATCCTCGATCTATTTGATCATAAAGAATACTTTGAATCTCATTCCATTTTGGTGAAATGACCAATACTTGAATTTTAGATTCACCTAATAAAATCATTTTATCCATGACCAAAGCAGTAATCAAAACAACTAAAATACCATAAAGAATTTGTTCAACATTTGAAAAAGGAACTTGTAAAGCTAGGATAATACAATCAAAGCCATTAATAAGAACAGTCGTAGAAATACCTGTTTTTTTATTTAGAACTAATGGTGGTATATCCATTCCTCCGGTACTTGCTCCCATTCTTAAAACAAGTCCTAATCCTCCACCTACAAAAATTCCTGCATAAACAGAGGATAAGAGTAAATCATTTGTAAGATGTGTAACCCCCGGAGTATTTTCAAATATTGTTAAAAATGTTGGGAAAATAATTGTACTTAATAATGTTTTAGCTGCAAAAGATTTTCCTAGAAAAAAATAGCCTGCAATAAACATAATAATATTGATTACATAAACAACAAGCGATAAAGGAATTCCTGTTATTTGTTTGACAATTAATCCTAACCCAGAAGCACCACCAACAATAATCCCATGAGGGGTAATGAAAGCACAAATTCCAAATGCTAGAATAGCATTACCAATAACAATCACAGCAATTTCTAAACATTTTTTAAAAAATTTATTCTTCATGACTACCCTCCTGTATACGAGATTTCAAATACGCATAAATAAAATCATCTAAGTTTCCATCTAAAACATCTTTAGGATTATTAGACTCATATAATGAACGATTATCTTTTACTAAAGAATATGGATGTAAAACATAAGAGCGAATTTGTGAACCCCAAGCAATTTCTTTCTGCTCACCTTGTATTTCTTTTAATTCTTTTGCTTGTTTTTCTTCCATTAAAGCAAATAACTTACTTTTTAACATCATCATTGCTTGTTCTCTATTTTGAATTTGGCTTCTTTGACTTTGACAAGTAACGACTGTTCCTGTAGGAATGTGGGTAATCCTAACTGCTGAATCTGTTTTATTAATATGTTGTCCACCTGCTCCACTTGCACGATAAGTATCAATTCTTAAATCTTCTGGTTTAATGTCAATTTCAATTGTATCATCTAATTCAGGGATAACATCAATGGATGCAAATGAAGTATGACGTCTTTTGGAAGAATCAAATGGAGATATTCTAACAAGTCGATGAACACCTTTTTCAGCCTTTAAATGTCCATAAGCATATTTTCCTTTAACCAAGAAAGTAACTGATTTAATACCTGCAACATCTCCATCTAAATAATCTAAAACTTCTATTTTAAAATCTTTCGACGAACAATATCTTTGGTACATACGATACAACATTTCTGCCCAATCTTGGCTTTCTGTCCCTCCTGCACCTGGATGAATTTCTACGATGGCATTAGCACTATCATACTTTCCAGATAAAAGTAAAATTTTTTCAAATTCACCCATTCTTTGTTCAAAATCTTGATAATCACTTTCTAAAATAGTTTGAAATTCTTGATCATCCGTTTCTTTAACTAATGTATATGTTTCATCTAATGAATTTAATGATTGACAAAGACTTTCATATTCATCAGTAATTTTTTTCATATCATTTAATTCGTCATAGATCTTTTTAGCTTTTGTTGGATCATCCCAAAAGTCATCTTGCATTGTTTGATATGAAAGACCTTCTATTTCTCTTAATTTTTCATCAATTTGTGCTGATTTTCTATATTCGTCTATTAATAAATGGGCTTTATCAAGCCCATTTTTTATTTCATATAATTCCATTATTTAAATTCTACTTCTAATTTTAAATGAGGAATATTTTCTTCTGCTGAACTACCAGGACGAATACCCATATGCACAATATTTTTAGAAATCATATCAACAATAGAAAGTTTCATTTGTTCAAACATATAGAACGCTTCTTCTGTATATTCAGAAAGTGGATTCTTTTGTGCATACGCACGTAAATAAATACCATTTCTAAGTTTAGTCATTGCATCAATATGATTGATCCAAGTATAATCAATAACTCCTAATAAAACACTTCTTTCATAATTAACGATTTTTGCATGATCAATATCTTTATTTAATCTCATTTGATATTGAGAGAAGCAAATTTCTGTTAAAGTTTCTAATAATTTCTTAGAATCATTTTTAACAACATCTTTATTCTTAGCATCAATTTCAGCAAGTAACATATAATTTTTAGCTACAAAATCTAAAACAGCATCCACATCAACTTCATCATGTTTACCATGAGTTGTACATCTATTGATTGTCATTTCAATTGCTTGATTGAACATACCTTTGATAATATCATCTAGATTATCTAATGACATGATTTCATCACGTTCTTTATACATAATTTCACGTTGTTGTCTCATAACATCATCATATTCAAGAATATGTTTACGTGAATCAAAGTTTTGACCTTCAACACGTTTTTGTGCATTTTCGATAGCTTTTGAAACCATTTTATTTTCAATAGCCATATCATCATCTAAATAATTACTAAATGATTGTAATTTTTCACCAGCAAATCTTTGCATTAATTCATCATCAAAAGAAACATAGAATACAGAATATCCTGGGTCACCTTGACGTCCAGAACGTCCACGTAACTGATTATCAATACGTCTAGATTCATGTCTTTCAGAACCAATAACTGCTAAACCACCAATTTCAGGTACACCTTTACCAAGTTTAATGTCAGTACCACGACCAGCCATGTTTGTAGCGATTGTCACCGCACCTTTTTGACCTGCTCTTGCAATGATTTCAGCTTCTTTAGCATGGTTTTTCGCATTTAATGTATTATGTTTAATTCCTCTTTTATCTAACATTTTTGATAAAATTTCTGAAGTTTCAACCGATACAGTCCCAATTAGAATTGGTTGACCATAAGCATGTCTTGCAACAACTTCATCACATAATGCTTTAAATTTATTTGTTTTTGTAGAATAGATCTTATCATTACGGTCATCACGAATAACTGGTTTATTTGTTGGAATTTCAATAACACGCATGTTATAGATCATCATAAATTCTTCTTCTTCTGTTTTTGCAGTACCAGTCATCCCTGCTAATTTATTAAATAGTCTGAAGAAATTTTGATATGTGATTGTTGCTCTTGTTTCTGTTTCTTCTTTAATTGGAACACCTTCTTTAGCTTCAATTGCTTGATGTAACCCATCAGAATAAGCACGTCCTGGCATAACACGTCCA
Organism: [Clostridium] ammoniilyticum; assembly: GCF_025566905.1. Lineage (NCBI taxonomy): Bacteria > Bacillati > Bacillota > Erysipelotrichia > Erysipelotrichales > Coprobacillaceae > Faecalibacillus > [Clostridium] ammoniilyticum. The sequence goes on along the minus strand of NZ_JAOQJR010000001.1, from coordinate 156,598 downwards.
GTAAATTGATCAATGATCATAATTTTTGCATTACGAATATCTCTTGTACCATCTTCTGTCGCAATCATATATTCAACATCACGAGTCATCGCATAGTTTGCTTTTAATGCTTGATTGATATGATGAACTAATGAAGTATGTTGAATATCATATAAGTTATCAATCTTAAATCCTTTTTCTGCTTTTTCGATTCCTTTTGGAGTTAATGAAACAGTTTTTGTTTCAATATCAACTTCATAATCTTTTTCAGCAATTAATGATTTAACAAAACGATCTGCTTGTAAATATAAAGCAGCTGTATTTTTCTTACCACCTGAAATAATCAATGGTGTTCTTGATTCATCAATTAAAATAGAGTCAACTTCGTCGATCAAAGCATAGTTAAGTCCTTTAACTAATACTTTATCTTCCATTGAAGTAACCATATTATCTCTTAAATAGTCAAAACCTAATTCAGCATTTGTTGTATAAGTAACATCACAACCATGTGCTTCTTGTTTTTGTTGAGGTGTTAATTCTCTTTTATTTAATCCAACTGTTAATCCTAAAAATTCTAATACTTTACCATTATTTCTAGCATCACGTTCAGCCAAATAGTCATTAACAGTAATAACGTGAACTCCTTTTCCAGTTAATGCATTTAAATAAACTGGGAAAATAGAAGTTAATGTTTTACCTTCACCTGTTTTCATTTCAGCAATATCACCATTATGTAATGCAATACCACCCATTAATTGAACTTTAAAAGCTTTTAAATGAATTTGACGCCATGCAGCTTCTCTTGCAACTGCAAAAGCATCAATTAAAATATCATCTAATTCACTACCGTTATTTAATTTTTCTTTTAATACATTTGTTTGATTTGCTAATTCTTCATCAGACAAAGCACTATACTTATCTTCTAAAGAAATAATTTCTTGAGCAATCTTATCTAATTTTTTAAGTTGTTTTCTTTCATCATCGAAAACACCTTTAATTTTTGAAACAAAGCCTTTTTTTGTTTTTTGAGGTGTTGTAGAAAATGGAATAACTTCTCCATTATATTCTTCATTTTTAAAATCTTCTACATGTATATCTTCACCTTGTTGATCTTGTAAATCAACAATATTTTTAGCTGCTTCAACATCGATTCCTAATTTAGCGTTTTTCTTTTTAATTTCTTTTCTTATTTCTTGCTTTCTACTAGCCATACATACACGCTCCTTTTACGCTTGTAATCGAGTTTAATTATATCAAATAATTGTGATTATTAAAAGCAAAATTTAAATATCCCTACTTAAAATAAAAATCTAGAGATTATCTCTAGATTTTTACGACATGTTTTGCCTGCATACCGCGTTCGCTTTGATATAATTCAAACTCAACTAATTCGCCTTCATTAAGTGTTTTATATCCATTTTGAACAATTTGGCTATAATGAACAAAGACATCTTTTCCTTCTCCTCGATCAATAAATCCAAATCCCTTTTCGGCATTAAACCATTTGACTCTTCCTTGCACTTTCATCATCCTTTCCTTGTCTATTTCAGTATATTTAATATTTTATAAAAAAGTTATCATTTTCATTCGACAAAAAAATTTTACGTGTCATTTATAACAAAAAAATGTCATCTCTATTGTCAAATAGTTCACACTATTTTACATATTTGTTGAAAAAGTAATAAAAAGCATTTCTAGCAAAAGCATAAAGCTTACCCTTACTATTGGTTAGTGGTTTTCTTAGTGTCTACAATAGAATTGATTATTTTTTAAAATAATCAATATGAGGGCAAGCCAATACTAATGCTTTTATTTGTTTAGGGTGATATTTTTCTACTTGCTGAAATGCTGCTTGTAAAGTATTTGATGAAGTCATCACATCATCAAATATTAAAACATTCTTCTTATAAAGAAGATTTCCCTCTTTAATAGATAATATTTTCTTTACTTGGCTTCGATCTTTTTGTTTTGTCTGTTTGTAGTCTTCTTTTTTATACAAACCTGTAAAAATATGTTGAGAAAATGTCTTAACAATTTCAACATTAGGACAAAAGCCACGTCTTTTATTATCTTTTTGACTACTAGGAATAACAACAATGATATAATTTTTGTAGATCCTTTTTAATTCTTGAAATGATTCTATAAAACAATCCTTTAAAGCATAATCATCTAATGCTTTATATTGAAAAAGGAGTTGTCTAAAAAAATCATTATATTCATATAAAACCTTGACATGATATCCTTGAATCCTTATATCACTATTTATTATTTTAAATTTTCTTATACAGCTTAAACAAAGAGAAGAATTATTCACCAAGTGAAAAAGATCTTGTTGTTGATTTAACTCTTTATGGCAGATAAGGCATTGCTTTGTTGAAGATCCTTGATACATTCTTTAATAGCCTTCGTTTGTCTATTTGTATAAATGATAATATCTCCATTTGTATAGGGTACTTTTCGCCCTGTTCGCCCTGCTATTTGAATAAGTATTTCTTTATCAAAAAGGGGATGTTCACCATGTAAAATAATAACTTGTACATTTTCAACAGTCATTCCTCTTTCTAAAACTGTTGTACATACAATAACATCTATTTCATGGGATTTAATCATTTCTAATGATTGATGAATATTTTGTTCTTTTGACGTAGCACAGTGACTTTTAATAGAAAAGAATTTAAGAAATTTTTGTACTTGTCTTGTCATTTCAATACGTGGTACAAAAAGAAACACCGGTTTTTTATCTTTTTGATACTTTTTTAATTGATAAACAAGATGACACAACATCATAAAGTTTCCCATTACCTTACAAGTAGGAATTGGTAATGGTTGATGATGAAACCTTTGTAAGACTTGTACATCTCCACTTTCAATCGTTGCAGACATAAACACATAATTTCCCTTTATACTATTCATTAATATATTTTCCAAAACTTCATTATCACGATATGGAAAAGCATCATACTCATCTAAAATCAATAAATCAAACATTCGTGGATACCGGTACAGCTGATGTGTTGTACAAATAATAAATTGTCCTTCTAAACACTCTGTATGTCCTCCATAAACAAGAATGGGCTGAATATTAAAAAATTGTTTTTGAATTCTCTTTGCTAATTCTATAACCAATTCTTTTCTTGGCATCGTCAAACAAACATGATGTCCTAAATTCAATGCATATTCAATGACACCATAAATCATTTCCGTCTTTCCTGCTCCTGTTACTGCTTTTAATACTGTATTTTGATGATTTTGATATCTTTCTATCAATAATCTTGAAGTTCTTTCTTGTTCTAAGTTTAATGAATAATTTAAATGATAGTATATTTTCTTTTCATTTTTAACAGGTTTTAAGTTAACTGTCTTTGTAGAAAAAGCAATACATTTTCTACAATAAATACGCCCATTGTTTTCAAAAAAATATTGAACATCTTCATTTTGACATCTCGAACATTTCATCTTCTTCACCCACATCTATTTTAATATATTTTACAAAATAATTCGTCTCGAATTTGTTTCACATTTGTCTCATTTTTGTCTCAAATTTGTTTCACATTTGTCTCACGATTTTTTCAATAAAATCATTTTTGTATTTCTTAGAAATAGGAATAACTTGTTTATTTTTAGTGATACAATTCATTCCTTCTATCCTCTCAACATATTTTAAATTAACAATATAGCTTCGATGACAACGACAAAAAGAATCATCTAATTGTAAAGCTATTTCTTTTAAACTGAGATAATTTCTTTTTGTCATATCATTTTGATGAATCATAACATGGTGTTGATAAGCTTCTATATAAATAATGTCTTCATAAGGTATTTTGTGAACTTCTTTTTTAAACTGATAAATAAATGTCTTAGAATGTTGATGTAATAAAACGCGATCAAGTATTTTATATATTTCTTGTTGATCAAGTGGCTTTAATAAGTAGTGCATCGCTTGTACTTGATAACTTAATATCCCATAATGTGTATTTTTTGTTTGAAAAACAATCGGTATTGATAAATCTTTTTTTCTTAAGATCTTTGCAAATTCAAAACCATTGATATGTTTCATATCTAATTCTAAAAATACAAGATCACAGTTTTTTAAACATTTTGGTAATTGATAATAAAGCTGTTTATACCAATGAAAATAGATTTCTTGTTGTCTTTCTATACCCCATTTTTCAATAATCGATTTTAAAAAAACATAATCTTTTAAATTATTTTCTCCAATAAAAATATTCATTTGATCACCTCTTTATCAGTGTATATGATTTACAATCTACTCTATGATTTTAGAACAAATTGGACTAAAAAAAATCGCCGAAGCGATTTATTGATCTTGATATACTTTTTTTAATGCATCTTCAACACACTCTGGCACTAAGCCTGTAAGTGGCTTATGATAACTAGCTATTTCTTTAACGACAGATGATGAAATAAAAGAATGTGATGGCTTTGTCATTAAATACATTATTTCTATTTGACTATTTAAATATTGATTAGATTGTGCATATTGTAATTCATAATCGAAATCTGTTGTTGAACGTAAGCCACGGATAAGCACTTGTCCATTGACTTTTTTGACATAATCCATAAAAAGTTCATCTGTTGAATCAACAATTACATTTTTTAAATGAGCTGTTGCTTTTTTTAAAAGTTCTTTTCTTTGTTCAATCGTAAACAAGCCTACTTTTGTTGGATGAATAGCTACCGTTACATATAATATGTCAAATATCTTTGCAGCACGTTCAATAATATCTAAATGTCCATTTGTAACTGGATCAAACGATCCATTATATACAGCAATTTTCTTCATGATTTAATCCTCATAATAAAAAATATTAAGAGCTGTAATTCCATACTCTTTTCTTTTATTCAACTCAATTCCTTCTATTTCTTTAAACTCAACTTCTTTTAATTCTTCTACTACAATACACGCTTGTGGATTCAACATTTGATGATCAACTAAATATTGAAGAATATCATCAACAAGTCCTTTTCCATAAGGTGGATCTAAAAAAACATAATCAAACTTTATACCTTTTTCATACAAATATTTTAAAGCTTTTTTATAATCCATTTTCAAGGGAAAACAATTTTCCAATTTTAAAAGAGAAAAATTTTCTTTAATTGTTTTAAAAGCTTCGTATTGATGATCCACACTATAAAGTGTATCACACCCTCTAGAAATCGCTTCTATTCCAAGTCCACCACTACCTCCAAATAAATCTAATACCGTTCCTCCTTGAAAATATGGTCCAATCATATTAAAAAGGTTTTCCTTATTTTTATCTGTTGTCGGTCTTGTTAATTGACTCTTAGGAACTTTTAATTGTCTTTTTTTATACTTTCCTGCAATCACTCTCATAATTTATACCCTGATGTATCTAATGAATCACTAATATCTTTAAAAACAATTTTTGTTACTTCATCGAGTAATTCATTGATTTTATAATAACTTTGATAATATTTTTGAATGTTTTCATTTTGTGACATTCTTTTTCTTACTTCATTTAATTCTTGTCTTTTCTGTGTCAAATCAATATATTTTTCAAACTTTTTCAAATCATCTAATTCTTGTAAAAGATTTTGATAATTATCTAATAATTCTTTTGTTTCTTGATTTAATAATTTTAAAGATTGCTCTTTAAATTGTAGATAGCGCTTATCTTCTTTGATAGCATCTATTAAATCATATATTGTTTCATTCATTGTAACATCTCCAACATACTCATTAGTATTGATATTCTTTCTAGCTTTTCTAAAACTGTACTTTGTTTTTTTTGATGTATTTCATCTAATAAATCATCATATTTTTCTGGATAATGACATAATGTAACATACCAAACAGGATGCTTACGTATATAATCTAAAACATCTTCTTTCATTATTTACCTTCTTTATTTTTATCTAAAAGATTAGAAACAATTCCTAAAACTTTTTCGATTGATTGCAAAGAAGAAGATAATGCTTCCAAATCGACATTTTTGATAATTTCTAAAACATTCATATTTTCTATTGGATGTTCCTTATACGGTTTGAAAAAATGATCATCTTCTCCATACATTGTATAGATTTCATATATTTCTTGCCAAGTATAGCGATGATTTAATACATCTTCTTTAATACTTGGTATTGTCTTTAAAAAAGCTTTAAACTCTTTTAAATTATCCATCAAATCACCTAATATATCATATGAAACATTTATAATTGTGTGTCTGTTTTTTCTAGTTGTTCTTTGTTGAACTTGGAAATAATTGCTTGGGCAATACCTATTGCTATTAAAGCAGCAATCGTTGAAGATCCCCCAGATGATACCAATAATAATGGAACACCTGTCATTGGAATCAATCCTGAAACGCCACCTAAATTAACAAATAAATGTAACATAAAATAAGAAGCTATTCCTATCAAAATAACTCTTGATTTATTATTTTGAATTTGATCTGCATATTTTAATAATCTAAAAATAATAATAGCTGTTGGAATAATCATTAAAGCCAACCCAAAAATACCAAGTTCTTCATAAATAATGGCCCCTATAAAATCATTATGTGCCTCTGGAATATAATCATATTTTTGAATAGAATTTCCTAATCCAAGTCCAAAAATACCACCATCTGTAAAAGCAATCAAAGAATTGACAAGTTGCCATGAACTATCATAAATATTTTCTATTTTTAATGGTTTTAACCAAGAATCAATACGTTGTAATTGATATCCCTGTAAAACAGCTGTAATTAAGAATCCTAAAATAATAACCGCTACAGCTAAAGCAATCCAAACGAGTTTTTTATATTTTTTATAATAATCTCTTGGTGTTGACATAAAACAAATAAAACAAATTGCTGCTAGAATAAGAGAACTTCCTAAATCCTTTTGTACAATAACTCCTATTCCAAATGCAAAAACCATAAGAGCTAAAGGGAACAAAACACATTTGTTAAATTTATCTTTATAAAATTTACTTTTTAATTCAGCTGTTCTAAATTTTCCTTTTACTACAAATGCTGAATCAGTTTCAGTAAGCATATAAGATAAAATAAGAACCATACCAATTTTCATAAATTCTGCTGGCTGTACTGTAAAAGGACCTAAATGAATCCAAGCATGTGAACCTTTGGTCGTCCAAAAAACACAGCCACACATTGAGATGATTCCCATAATATATACAGCCATTGAACTTCTGTAATTAATCATTTTTAATTTAAAACCCTTTGTAAGAACCATCATAATAAAAACACCTATTGCTACATAAATAGATTGTGTAATCATATTTTTTATTGCAAATGCCGTTCCTTTTGAAGAGACCGCTCCAATTGATGCTGAACCAATCATTACAATTCCTAAACAAATCAATACAAAAACTGCAAAAAAGATAGGCTTATCTGCCCCTTTTTTTCTAAAAAAAGCTTTTATTCTTTTTGTCATTATAATTTGATCCAATCATTTTCTTGACTTGCTTTAAAAACTTTATAAATAGAATATCCAGAAACATCTTGGAATTCTTTATCAATTTGCTTTTCTTCACTCTTTGTCCCAACAACATTTTTAAATTTTCTATAAGCATTTAAAAAATCCGTTTTACTTATTCCTTCTTCATATGCTTTTTCTACTGCATTATATAAAGACATAACATCAATAATATCTTCTGTTGACCATGTATAGTCTAGTGGATAATTATAGTCCATCATTTACACCTCATTTCAGTAAAATATTATAACTTAAAAAAGTATAAAAATAAATGACTTATGATAAATCCCCCATACAATTATTTGAAATCATAATATGGTAATAGTAAAGGAGGGATAAACAATGAACTGTGATTATAACTGCAATGGATATGTCAATAATCCATTTGGCTGTGGTGGATGTAACACATGCGGCTATACACCTATTATGGGTGGCTTTGGTTGCAACAATACAGGATGTAGTTGGTTTGCAATTGTTTTAGTTGTTTTCTTATTATTAATCATTTGTGGTAATTCAAGAATTAGACCTTAGATATTTCAATCACCTCAAAATATGTTATAATAACCACGAATGAGGTGAAAAAAATGTTATTAATGAAAGATATTATAGATGATTCAAACGAATTAATTAGAACAGTGTCAAAAGAGGTTGAACTTCCTCTATCCAAAGAAAATCATGATTTACTCATGAAAATGCATGAATTTTTAGTTGCAAGCCAAGATGAAGAACTTTCTGAAAAATATGATTTAAGACCTGCAGTAGGTATTGCAGCTATTCAACTTGGTATTCCAAAAAGAATGTGTGCCATCCATGTTTTAGATTATGATGAAGAAGGAAATGTAACAAAATCTACTGATTATGCTTTAGCGAATCCTAAGATTGTTTCTTATACACCTAAACAATCTTATTTAAAAACTGGAGAAGCATGTTTATCAGTTCCTGAAGATGTAAAAGGTTATGTTCCACGCCATGCTAAAATCACTGTTGAAGGATTTGACGTACTTACAAACAAAGATGTAAAAATTGTTGCTCGAGGATTTTTAGCTATTTGTTTACAACATGAACTTGATCATTTTGATGGTGTTTTATACTATGATCATATTAATAAAGAATATCCATTAGTACCAATCGAAAATGCTATGGTTATTGAATAAATAAAAGGTTCTTTCGAACCTTTTATTTTACTTTAAAATAATGAATTGTTTTGGGCTTTAATACTATTTGTCCTTGATTTTCAATTTCTTGTTGATCAATTAAAGAAATAAGATTTTCATTTAAAGAAATGGTAAATTCTTGATCATCTAAATTTAATGCTACAATAATTCTTTCTTGTTGATCATTTCTTTCAAAAACAAATTGTTTATTTGTTAAAACCAATTCTTTAAACTCACCTTTTTGTAAAGCAGATGATTGATTTCTAATAGAAATCAATTTTTTTATATATTTTGTTAAATCGTTAGGCATTGGTTTGGTAAACTCTGGTCTTAAAGAATCATCACTTCCCTGTTCTTTCTTTCCGGTTTGTCCCCATTCACTTCCATAATAGATACATGGTATTCCTGGTAAAGAAAATAACATACCGTAAATAAGTGGTAATTTTTCTAAATCTGTTAATTTAGATGCTATTCTTTCTACATCATGATTATCAACAAAACTAAATAATGTTTGTCCTCTATACATTTCTCCATAATTACGTTTTATTGTATGAGCCATTTCAAACATATTTAATGAATTAAACGAAGACCAAAGTCCTTTAAAACCAGGATAATCTGTAATACTATCTAAATGTGCTTCACTAAACATATATCCTGCATTATCACCTAAAACTTCACCTAACAAGAAAAAATCCGCCTTTTTTTGTCTACAATGATCTTTTAACATTGCCATAAACCATCTTGGTAAACTATAAGCAACATCTAAACGAATACCATCAATATCAAAGGCATCAATCCAATAATCAACAGCACTTAATAAATAATTTTGAACATCTGGATGATCTAAATTTAATTTAACTAATTCATAATGTCCTTCCCATCCCTCATAATAAAAACCATCATCATAAGGTGAATTGCCGTTAAAATCAATTCTAAACCAATCTTTATATTGACTATTTTCTCTATTATTTAAAACATCTTGAAAAGCAAAGAAGCCTCTTCCTACATGATTAAAAACACCATCTAAAACAACACGCATCCCTCTATCATGTAAATTTTTACAAATTTCAATAAAATCTTCATTTGTTCCTAAACGTTCATCAATTTTACAATAATCTCTTGTATCATAACCATGATGATCACTTGAAAACACAGGATTAAAATAAATAGCATTTATTCCTAAATCTTCAAAATAATCCATAAAATCATTCAATCTTAAAATACGGTGTTCCACAATTCCATCATTATCACGAGGAGCCCCACAAAAATTAAGAGTATAAATTTGATAAAATACACTTTCATTAAACCACATTATAAAAAGCCTCCTTATACATCTATCTATTATTATACACTATTTAGTTAGAGTTATTTAAAAAATATGATATAATATACTATATATAAGGAGGTTCTTATTATGACTCAAAAAATTATTACTATTACAAGAGAATATGGTTCTGGAGGAAGATTGATTGCTAAAAAAGTAGCTGAAGCTTTAAATATTGCTTTCTATGATAATGAACTTATTGATGAAACAGCGCGCCAATTAGGTATTGATATTGATACAATTCGTAAAGCATCTCAAGAAAAATCATCAAGTTTTGCTTATTCACTTAATAATGGTCCTCTTGTTTTACCAATTAATGACCAAGTTTATGCTACACAAGCCAAAATCATTAAACATCTTGCTGAAAAAGAAGATTGTATTATTGTTAATGGATGTGCAAACTATATTTTAGAAGACTATCCTCATGTTTTAAGAATATTTGTGTATGCTCCTTTAGAATCTAGAATTGAACGTGTTGAAAAAGATTATAAAGAAGAACACGAAAATACTAAAAAATATGTTCAAAAAAGAGATAAACAAAGAAAGAGTTATTATAATTATTACACAACAAATACATGGGCAAATATGAAAGACTATGATTTATGTATTAATAGTGATATGGGAATTGATGAAATCGCTCAATTAATTGTTAAAGTTTATCAAAACGGAAAATTATGGAAATAATATAAAAAATATTCAGGACACCCTGAATATTTTTTATTCTGGTAAAAATTGAATTGCTACTCCTAAAAGTCCTGAACCAAGATAACAAGATAAAGCAGCACCAACATGACCATCGATTATATATGTAAATTGAGGAAACCTTTCTTTTAACATTCCTTCCAAAATATTTCTTTCTTCCAAATTATTAGCATCTGCAATAGCCAATGCAAATTTTTGATGTGGATTTTCTTCAAGATGACTTTCTATTAAATCTATCAATTTTGATTTTACTTTCTTTGAACCTCTCACTTTAGCTGGAACATAAATTTCTCCATTTTCTTTTTCAAAAGAAAGAATTGGTTTAATCTTTAGTGTTGTTCCTAAAAATGCCGAAGCCTTACCAATACGTCCACCTTTTTGTAAATAATTTAAATCATCTATTGAAAAATAAGCATAATTTTGATGGCACAAGAAATCTGCAATTTCAATTAATTCATCAAAAGACTTTCCTTCTTCTCTATATTTAGCAAGACTAACAGCAATAACTCCTAATCCCACTGATGCACTTTGACTATCAACAATATGACATTTTAATTTCTCATAAGTTTGACAAAATAACCTCATTTGATTACCTGTCCCAGATATACCACTAGATAAAAATAAACCAATAACATGAGTATATCCTTTATCTTTTAGTTGATCTAATAAATTAAACAAATCTTCTCCAACTGGTGAAGAAGTTTTAATTACTTTTTCATCTTGAATCGCATAAATATCATTAGAAGTAATATCTACACCATCTCTATAACTCTTTCCATCATATTGAATTTGTATGGGTAAAACATGTATATCATATAACTCTCTATATTCTTTTTTTATATCACTACATGAATCTGTTATAATTGCAATTTTTTCCATTTATATCTCCTTAAAATTATTTTGAACTTCATACTAATGGAACTTATTATAACTATTTGTATATAAAAAGCAAGATTTTTAAAAAATAAGTATCGCATCAATGATATGCGAAACACATTGAACTACTACCGATCCCATCATTAATGCTCCTAAAATGATTGTAACTAATCCCTTATTTGATAATTTTTCCATAATAGTTCCTCCTTTTGTTTCTTTAATTTCAACTTTTAAAATTTATTTTTATTAATGTATCTTTTTAAGACACTTATAATATAACTCCATCTCTAAGTTTCGTCAATACTTTTGTGTCTTTTTTAGATATTTTGTTTACTACATAGTCTATAATATGGTAATATTAAGACACAAGGAGTGATTAGATGACAGGTGAACGTATTAAAAAATTAAGAAAAGAAAAGGGTTTAACTCAACAACAACTAGGAGAAATGCTCGGTGTTCAAAAATCAGCAATTGCAAAATATGAAAACGGACGTGTTCCAAATTTAAAAAAGGAAACACTTTCCCGACTTGCAGAAATATTTAATGTTACTCCTAATTATTTATTAGGTATTGATGAGCCAGCCTATCATGGACATAGTCATAATATAGATATTCCCTTATATAGTGATGTTTGTTGTGGAGATGGTATTTTTGTTGAAGACAATATTGAAGAATATATTTCTTTACCTGAATCTCTATTAAGTTCTCGAAAGGATTACTTTTGTCAATATGCTGATGGAGATAGTATGATTGATGAAAATATTCAATCTGGGGATCTTATTATTTTTGAAAAGACACAGCAACTTAATAATGGTGATGTGGGATGTTTTGGCATTGAAGATAATATTGCAACATGTAAAAAATATTTTAATGATTCTAAACAAAATTGTATTATTTTACAACCTGCAAATGATAAATATTCTCCAATTATTATTAATGAATATAATTATCATGAATTTAAAATCATTGGAAAACTTGCCCTTGTTATTTCTAAAAGAAACTAAAATTAAAACTCCGTTTCAAATGAAACGGAGCTTTTTTTATTAATTTTAATTATTTTACTGTAATTAATTCTAAGTAAGAAGTAGTTCCAGCAACACCTGGTGTACCAGCAGTAACAATGATTTGTTCACCTGGTTCAACTAAGTTTTCTTTAGCGATAACTTGAGCATATTCAATCATAGCAGCTCTTGTATCCATTTGTTTACATAATACTGATTTAACACCCCAGTTAATAGCTAATGCTCTTGTAGTTTGTTCATTTGGAGTAGCAGCAATAATCATAGATTTAGTACGATATCTAGACATTTTTCTAGCTGTAAATCCTGAATCAGTGAATGCAACGATTGCAGCAACGTTGAATTTAGATGCGATTTCAGCAACTGACATACAGATAGCTTCACTTTGATCTAATGAAGCAGTTCTGATTGCTTTTCTTTGTAATGAAGCATAATCTAAAGTTCCTTCAGTTTTTAAAGCAATTTTAGTCATAGTTTCAACAGCTTCTACTGGATATTTACCTTGAGCAGATTCACCAGATAACATGATTGCATCAGTACCATCATAGATTGCGTTAGCAACGTCAGATACTTCAGCACGTGTTGGTCTTGGGTTTTCTTGCATACTATCTAACATTTGAGTAGCAGTGATAACGATTTTACCTGCAGCACGACATTTATTGATTAATTCTTTTTGAATTAATGGTACATCTTCAGCAGGAATTTCTACACCTAAGTCACCACGAGCAACCATGATACCATCAGCAACTTTTAAGATTTCATCCATGTTTTCAACACCTTCGCTGTTTTCGATTTTAGCGATGATTTGAATTTCAGGACGACCGTTTTCAATTAATAATTTTTTAACATCTAAAACATCTTGTGGACGTCTTACGAATGATGCAGCGATGAAATCAACACCTTGTTGACAACCAAAAGTTAAATCTCCGATATCTTTTTCTGATAAGTAATCGAATCCTAATTTGATTCCTGGAACGTTGATTCCACGTTTGTTTTTAACAACACCATCGTTAGCACAGATACATACGATATCAGTACCATCAACATGATCAACTAATAATTCTACTTGACCATCGTTTACTAAGATGAAACCACCTGGTTTAACATCTTTATATAAATCTTTATAAGTGATTGTAAATCTTTCACTTGTTCCTTCAATATCTTCTACACAGATAGTAGATACTTGACCTTTTTTGAATTCAGTTTTTCCACCAACGAAATCACCAGTTCTAATTTCAGGTCCTTTAGTATCTAATAAGATAGCTACGTTTTTGTTTAATTCTTTGTTGATTTCTCTTAAAGTTTTAATTCTTCCCCCATGTTCTTCGAAATCACCATGAGAGAAGTTTAATCTCATTACGTTCATACCAGCTTGAACTAATTTAGTTAAGACTTTTTTATCTTCAGAAGCTGGCCCAATTGTACACACAATACGTGTTTTCTTTTTTCTTTCTTTTTCTAATACCATCCTAATATCCTCACAATCATATTTTCATTTAAGTTTATATTAACGAAGTTTAATAGCATCTTCGTAAATACTAAAGTCAGTTTCACGTTTATGTCCTAATACTTCAGTAATTGGTAATCCTTTGATTTGACCATTTACTTCACTTACACATAAACCACCTTTTCCAGCTTCAAGTAATTCAACGGCATAAACACCCATTCTTGAAGCAAGAACTCTATCTCTTGCTGATGGTCTACCACCACGTTGCATATGTCCTAAAACGTTTGCACGAGTTTCAAAACCAGTTGCAGCTTCAACTTTTTTAGCTAATTCATGTACATCTGTAATATGTTCTGTAATAACAACGATTGCATGTTTTTTATCAGATGCTTTTGAAGCTTTTAATACTTCAATTACTTTATTTTCATCAAAACCAATTTCACTAGTGATTACCATTTCAGCACCATCAGCAATACCAGCATTGATAGCTAAATCTCCACATCTACGTCCCATAACTTCAAGAATAGTACATCTTTGATGAGAACTTGATGTATCTCTTAATTTGTCTAATGCATCAACAATTGTATTTAATGCAGTATCAAATCCAATTGTATGATCAGTATCAGGAATATCATTATCAATTGTTCCTGGAATACCGATACAGTTGATACCCATTTCAGTTAACTTTAATGCACCATTGTAACTTCCGTCACCACCGATAACAACTAAAGCTTCCATTCCTACTTCTTTCATTTTTTCAATTGCTTCTTTTCTTACTTCAGGATCTTTGAATTCAGGGAATCTTGCTGATTTTAACATAGTACCACCAATATTAATAATGTTACGTGTGCTATGACGATCAAACTTAATAAATTCTCCATCGTGTAATCCTTTATAACCAAGTTTTACACCATATACTTCAATTCCTTTATTTAAGCATGTACGCGCTACTGCTCTTACAGCAGCGTTCATTCCTGGAGCATCTCCTCCAGAAGTTAAAACTCCTATACATTTAACCATAATGTTCACTCCCTATTTCATAACATTTCATACATAGTGATTTTAGCACAAATCATGACTTTTCTACAAGAATTTTTACACATTTATTATGCTAAATCTTATTGTTTTATCATAATTGGCATACTCATTGTAAATATTGTGTTAAGTAAGCGCTCTACTTTTATTTTTTCGCGGGCATCTTTTTTCAAAGTATAGATTTTAATTAAATCATCTTGGGTGTATTGACTGGTAAATAACGTTATCTTTTTATTTTGATTACGATATGTCAATACAGCTGCTAAAACTTCATCTCTTGACCAGCCTGTTACATTTTCTCCACCTAGATCATCAATCACTAAATAATCTACATTACGAAGTTCCTCTATATTATTATCATTTCCAAATTCATTAAAAGAATTCTTTAAATCGATTAAATATGTAGGAAAATGCACATATCCTAAATGATATCCTTGTTTAGCAAGTGATCTTGTTAAAAAACCAGCTAATGTTGATTTTCCACAACCAGATGGCCCACAAATAAATAAACCTTTTTTTGACGTATTCGATAAAAAATGATCAATTGTACTTGCAAGTTCTTTGTTCATAATATCTTTAATTGATTTTAAATCAGATAATAATAAATCATCACTCACATTTGAAACAGTAATATGACTTAAAATATTTTGCTTTTCTAATATTTCTTTTCCATACTTACAAGGGACAAGTACTGTTTTTAAATGATGATTTTCAACATGAACCGCTTGCTTCATTCCTTTAGAAACTTTATGACATTGATAAAGCCCCATACAATCTTTACATTTTTGCACATCTTCTTGAAAATCTAAAAATTCAACCCAATTTTCTTCTATAAAATCTCGTCCTACTTGTCCATCAGATAAAACTTTCATTATGTAAGGATCCTTTATAAGTTCATTGATACTTTCTTCTTTTTGTTTTTGAAAATTTTGATCATCATCAAATAAATGTAAATCTTGTAAACTTTGCATTTTTTCTCCTCCTAGTCATATTTTTCTAACATTGCAAGAGCATCTTCATCAATATTATCAGCTGTTGATTTTTCTTGAGAAACAATTTGAATATCTTTTGTAAAATCATCCCAGTCATGATGTTGTTGATTTTGATATTTCAAATAAGCTTTTCCTTCTTCTATCGCTTCTTGAACTGTTTTTATTTTTTTTCTTTTCCATTGACTTCCTAAAGCTTCTATAAAATTTTTAGGTAATGATTGATTACACTTTTGAAGTGTTGTTTCTATTAAAACATTGACAACTCCTGGCTCTAATTGTAACGTTGTTAAAACAGATTCGACAACTTGAAGATCTCTTTTTAATGGTTCTTTACCACCCATTTTATCTTTTAATAAATCATAAGGTGAAATATTTTCTAAATAATAAATATGTTTTTGTAAAGAAGATTCTCCCTGTTTTTCACTTTGAAGCAAAGGGGATTGCTTATGAAATACCTCTGTAAATTTTTCCGGCATTTTTAAATCATAATAGTTTCGGCAGTTTTGAGCCAATAACCGACTATTTAAATGATTTTCAATCATTGATTGTTTGACAAGATCTTGCATATCTAAAGCATTGATATGATATAAGATTCCTAATTGTTGAATTATTTTTTCATCTTCTTGATCAAACATTTTCTTAGATAATTGTAAATTTTCAATACCTTGATAAAACAACGTTAGATCATAACTATTTTCAATAGAATTATGTATTTTTTGTTTATATTTTTTTTCTTTTAATATATTTTTTTCATGATGATGAATTTCAAAAACATCTGTAAACGATGCTGTCATTTCTTGATAATCATTTAAATTAACATTATACGTTTGAAAAATCGCTATTGTTTTTTCATATTCATCTTTCAATCTATCTTTCAATAAACGATTAAGAATTTGATGATTAATAAATTCTTGAGGTGATAACGGCATTTTCAAATCAAAAAGATAACGATTATCATTCGTTTGTTTAACATATGAACATACAAGTCCTACAGCTTCTAACTTATCAAAAGATTCCTGTAAAGAATTTAATGAAAATCCTGATAATTTACATAATCTAGAAATCAAAGAAGGACTTTTTGTAAGTGTCATTTGATCCAATTCACTATTGAGTGTTAGATAAAGAGCAGTAGCTTCCATCCCAATCAATGGTTGATAAAGTTGTAAAACTGTTTTATAACCTGTTAAATCAAGCATATAACTACTTCTTACTTGATAAACATCACTCGTTAATAATTTCTTCATGACTGATCCTTTCTATAAATTCATCAATTTGTTTATATAACTCTTCTATCCCTTGATTGTTATCAAAAACAATATCGGCCATTTCTCTTTTCTTTAAAGAAGAAATTTGGTTATTGATAATTGTATAAGCATAACTTTCATCAATATGATCTCTTGCCATCAATCTTTGAACTTGTCTTTGTTCATCTAAATAAACAACAATAATTTCATCACACAAATATTCTAAATGAGACTCATATAATAAAGGAATATCTAAAAAGATACAATCTCTCTCTTTATTTTTTTCAATTTCTTCCTTCATTTTTAAAATCACATAAGGATGTATAATAGCCTCTAACTGTTTTTTAGCATTTTTATCATGAAAAACAATTCTTCCTAATGCCTTTCGATCAACAATTCCATCTTTAACACATCCAAATAACTCTTGAACCTTCAAAATACATTCTTGATCAATTGTTAGAGCATTTCTTGAAATCAAATCCGCATCAACAACAAGATAACCTCTTTCTATTAAATAATGTGTGACTGTCGATTTCCCACATGCAATACTTCCTGTTATTCCGTATACTTTCATCGTTTTGCCTTTTGACATATTGGACAATAATATGTTCCTCTTTCATTAATCATTACTTTTTTTATCTCATGTCCTAATGGACAATGCTTTTGCATATGCACTTTTAATTGCACTTGAAACAAACCATCAATTCCATTAGCACTAAAAGAATGAATTGTCGTTCCACCTTGTAAAATAGCCTTATTTAAAATCTCACAAGCAACATCCACTAATTCTTTAACTCTCTTTTTACTTAAAACATTGGCTTTAGTATAAGGATTTAAATGCATTTGATAACAAATTTCATTTGCATAAATATTTCCTATCCCTGTCATAATACTTTGATCTAGAAGAACTGTTTTAATCGCTTTATTTTTCTTTTTAAGTTTTTGATAAAGCTCTAAGTAATCTATTTCAAAAGGTTCAGGGCCTAATTTACTTAAAGGCAGTTGATTTTTATAATCATCATGATCCACCAACTTCATTCTTCCAAACTTTCTAACATCATTATATCTTAACTCCATGCCCTCATCTAATACAAAGATAACATGGTCATGTTTAGAAAGTATATCCCCTTTTTTACATATTTGATACTTTCCTTCCATTCTAAGATGAGAAATAAAGGCAACATCCTCCAATTTAAAAATCAAATATTTCCCTACACGATCAATCTCTTTAAAAGTCTTATTTTTTAAAGTTTGCACAAATTCTTCTTGATCATCATCAATGATTTTAGGATATAAAATTTTTATATCTTCAATTTTTTTATTTAAAATAAAATTTTCTAATGTTCGTCGAACCGTTTCAACTTCTGGTAATTCTGGCATTTTTTCACCTACTTTAACTCATACCAATTTTTAGCGTAAGTTCCTTCCGCTTTTAATTCCACTTTCATTTGATAAGCACTTTCCATTCCTTCTTTTACAAGTTTCATCATTTTATCCAATTCATCTTGATAAACATCAAAAATCAACTCATCGTGTACTTGTAAAATCATTTTTGATTTCATATGATTTTCTTTTAATAATTGATCCACTTTGATCATTGCAAGCTTGATAATATCAGCGGCTGATCCTTGAATTGGAGAATTCATCGCTAATCTTTTCCCAAATTCTTGTCTCATATAATTCTTTTCATTGATTTCTGGAATATATCTTTTTCTATTTAAGACAGTTGAAACATAACCATTTTCTTTTCCAAAAGCAATGCTTTTATTCATATAGTCTTTAATCTCAGCATATTTTTCAAAATATTTTTCAATAAATGATTTAGCTTCTTTAACAGTGACACCTAATTGTTCAGCCAAGCCATAATCAGACATTCCATAAATAATTCCAAAGTTAACAGCTTTTGCATTTCGTCTCATTGTTGATGTAACCTCTTCTTCACTTACACCAAAAACAACACTTGCGGTATGACGATGAATATCTTTATCATGATTAAAGGCATCTATTAAACTTGCGACATTGGCTAGATGAGCAAGTACACGTAATTCAATTTGCGAATAATCAAAAGATATTAAATAATCATATTCAGGAACAAACGCTTTTCTAATAAGTTTTCCTGCTTCTGTTTTGACTGGTATATTTTGTAAGTTAGGATCTGTTGATGATAAACGTCCTGTTTGAGTTAAAGCTTGATTATAAATAGTATGTGTCTTTCCATCAATAAAGATTTGTTCTTGTAACCCAATAATATAAGTTGAATAAAGTTTACTTAATGTACGATAATTTAGAACTTTATCAATAATTGGATGAACATTTTTTAATTTATTTAAAACATCTACTGATGTGGAATAACCTGTTTTTGTTTTCTTACCATTAGGTAATCCTAAATCCTCAAAAAGAACTTCTCCTAATTGTTTAGGAGATGAAATATTAAATTCTTTATGTGCCAATAAATAAATTTCTTTTTCTAATTGATCAATTTGTCCTTTAAAAGTATCTCCTAATTGTTTTAAAACATCTTTATCCATTTTAGCTCCTTGAAATTCCATATCCGCTAAAATATACGCTACCGGCATTTCAACATTTTTGTATAAATCAAATTGTTGATCTTTTTTCAATCTTTGTTCTGCTTCATTTTTTAATTCATAAATTGCTTTAGCTTGTAAAACATAATGTTTCGATAAGACATCTTCTTCAGGAACATGTTTTTTAGCACCTTTTCCAAAAACTTCCTCATCAAATTGTAAATCAAAATATTGATAATAATCACAAACGATTTTAATTTCATCTTTTAAAGAAGGATTTAAAATATAAGAAGCAAGCTGTAAATCAAAAGTATACCCTTTAACTTCTAATCCATGCCAACGACAAGCATTGATACATTTTTTTATATCATAACCATATTTTTCAATCTTTTCATCTTTTAAGAAAGACTTAAAGTTTTCATCATGCATAGCATTTTCTAAAGAAATATAATAGGCTTCATCTTTATTATAAAGACCAAATCCCAAAATAGCCGATTTATGATAATTCGTATCATAGACTCCTACAATTAAAGCTGTATTCTTTTTAATATTTGGCAAAGTTTCAACAATTTTATATTCTAAAGGTTTACTTTGTTTTGTTTCTGTAGAAAGAGACATTCTTTTAAGTAAAGAGTTCATATCATAACGTCTGTAAAACTCTGCAAGATCATCATTATATTCTTGTCCTTCATATTTCCAAGCATCTAAATCTAATTCAACAGGTGCATCTGTTATAATTGTGGCAATCTTTTTAGATAAAAGGCCCAATTCAATATTCGTTCTAACTTTCTCACCCATTTTACCTTTTAATTCATCCATATGTTCCTTTAGATTTTCTATTGTCCCATATTGATTTAATAACTTCAAAGCCGTTTTTTCACCAATTCCTGGAATTCCTGGAATATTATCAGCACTGTCTCCCATAAGACCTAAAAGATCTCTCATTTGATCAGGTTCTAAATTATATTTTTCTTTAAAACTTTCAACTGTAATAACTTCATAATCATTGGTCTTTTGAGGCTTTTTGTATTGTTTAACATTTGAATCGATCAATTGCATCATATCTTTATCATTTGTATAAACAGCTACTTCCATGCCTTGACTTGACGCTTTTTTAGAAATCGTTCCAATAATATCATCACCTTCATATCCTTCTTTTTCAATATAAGGAATATGATGAGCTTCTAAATATTCTCTAATCATTGAAAACTGACAAACAAGTTCATCCGGTGTTGGCTTTCTTGTCCCTTTATATTCTTCCAATAGCTCACTTCTAAAAGTCTTCCCTTTTGCATCAAAAGCAACCACAATATACTCAGGATTTTGTTTCAATAAACTTTCTAATCTATTAGCAAAACCATAAACTGCATTGGTTGGTACACCATCTTTATTGACCATTAAATTTCCCATAGCAGCTGTTGCATAATAACAACTAAATAACCAAAAATTCCCATCTATTACAACTAATTTTTCCATTTTATACCTCATTTACTTCTTTAACATTTTGTACCACTAAAGAAAGCTTATCTCGATAATTCATCTTTCCTTCAATACATACAATCTTATTTTTTTCTAATAATGTCTTATATCTTTGATACGTTGAAGAAAAAACGACTCCCTCAACATTTCCTGTTTCATCAAATCCTTCAATAAAACACATTTCATTTCCTTTTTTATCAACGATCACTTTGACCCTTAATAAAGATAATAATACTCTCACATTTTTTGAGACATACTCATTTAAATTTGCGACTGCAAGAATTGGTTGATTGATTTTTTGTTTCATATAAGCTAAAGGATGTTGTGTTAAATACACACCTATCGCTTTCTTTTCTAATTCTAAACGCACCATTTTATTTTCTTTAATAATTTCTAAAATAGGTGGTTCATCAATACCAATCATATTTTTTAAATGTGCATACTCTGTAATCTTTTCTAAATTAGCTTTTAAAGTCGCACGATTAAGTCCAAATTCATCAAAAGCACCCGCATCAATTAAACTTTCTAACATTAAACTCGTGATTTTCTTTCCTTCCATTCGTGAAACAAAATCAAAAATATCTTTAAACAAGCCATTCTTTTGTCTTTCTTCAACAATTGCTAGATAACCTGCCTGTCCTACATTTTTAATAGCTAATAAAGAAAAACGTAAATCACCTTCTACTTGTTTAAAATAATGTTCAGAATAATTAATGGATGGCGGTAAAATTCTAATTTGATATTTTTTAGCTTCTGCAATATATTCCATTTTATGAACATCACTATTTTGTTCATTAGAAAGAATTGCTCCATAAAAAGATAAGGGATAATTAGCTTTTAAATACGCAAGTTGATAACCAATTAAACCATACGCAATTGCATGAGCTTTATTAAAGCCATAATCTGCAAACTTTTCAATTAATCCAAAGATATATTCCGCCTGATTTTTTTCATAACCATTTTTTAAAGCACCACTTATAAATTCCTCTTTCATTGATTCCATTAACCCAAGTGTCTTTTTAGAAGTTGCTTGTCTTAATATATCTGCTTTAGCAAGTGAAAAACCAGCAATTTTTTGTGCTACTTGCATTAATTGTTCTTGATAAATAATAATACCATACGTTGATTTTAAAATGTCTTTTAAATCATCATGTGGGTATTCCACTTTTTCTTGATGAAATTTTCGAGCAATATAATGAGGAATTTGTGACATAGGTCCTGGTCTATATAAAGCATTGGCAGCTCCAATATCTTCAATACTGCTTGGCTTTAATTTTCTAAATAAATTCTTCATCCCTGGTGATTCTAATTGAAAAACACCTAACGTATCTCCATTTGATAACATCTTAAATGTTTTTTCATCATTTAAAGGAATCGTATTTAAATTTAAATGAACACCTTCATACTTTTCAATATTTTTTAAAATATCAGAAATTACAGTTAAATTCTTCAATCCTAAAAAATCCATTTTTAATAAACCAACACTTTCAATATAATTTTTAGAATACTGTGTCAATACATTTTGATTAGGACCTTTTGTTAGAGGAACCACTTCATTTAAACAATCTCCTGATAAAACGACCCCTGCAGCATGCATTGAAATATTACGTGGTAAATGTTCTACAAGATAGATTGCCGGTAAAATCTTTCGTAACATTTCTTCTTGATTGACCATACTTGCAAAAGCATAGGAAGATTCATAAACTTCTTTTACTGTTTTTCGATTTTTTCCTTGTGTTGGAATATACTTTGACATCATTTCTAATTTAGGTAAAGGAACTGAAACGACTTTTCCTAAATCTCTTAAAGCAACCTTAGGCCCATAGGTAGCAAAAGTAACAATTTGTCCAACATGTTCTTGTCCATACTTTTCTGTAACATATTTAACAACTTCATCTCTTTTATCATCTTGAAAATCAATATCAATATCAGGCATTGAAACACGCTCTTCATTTAAAAAACGTTCAAATAATAAATCATATTTTAAAGGATCAATATTCGTGATTCCTAAAACATAACTCACTAAACTTCCAGCAGCACTTCCTCTTCCTGGACCGACTTGAATATCATGTGTTTTCGCAAATCTTACATAATCAAAAACAATCAAAAAATAATCATTGAATCCCATTTTAGCAATGACTTTTAATTCTTTTTTTAAACGTTCTATATAAGTTCTAGGAACTTCTTTTCCTTTAAATCTTTTCTTTAAACCAACAATACAAAGTTGCTGTAAATAATTTTGGCTCGTCACATTTTCAGGTAAAGGATAGTGTGGTAAATGCATTTGATTGGTTTCAATAGTGACATTGCATCTTCTTAACAAATCATTTGTATTTTCTATAATTTCGCGATCAAACAATAAAGACATCTCATAAGCATCTTTTAAATACATCTGATTTGTTTGTACTTTATAATTTCGATCAATTTTTTCGCCATGGATACTTGCTTGCATTAAATCAACCGCTATAGCATCTTGTGGATATAAATAACGTACTTCATTCGAAGCACAAACCTTCACTTCTTGTAAAGTGGCAAGTGCTTTTAAACGTTCATTTAAAAATGATTGCATTTTTAAATGATGATCTTGAATACAAATATAATAATTATCTTTAAACATCTTTTTAAACAACGCAATATATTTTAAAGCCTCAGATTCTAACTCTTTTAAAACAAGCCTTTCAACAATTCCTTCTTTACATCCAGAAAGAATAAAAAGATGTTCACGATATAAAGATAATCTTTCTAATTCAATCGCTTTACGTTCACTTAAATTAATATCACTACATATTTTCATTAAATCATGATAACCAATTTGATCTTTTGCATAGAATAAAAAAGGATAAACTTCTTGATCAATAAGTACATCCCCTTGCATTCCAAAAATAGGTTTGATGTCATAATGATGACAAGCATTAGAAAATTCAATCGCACCATACATATTATTGATATCTGTTAAAGCCAATGCTTCCATATGCAATTCTTTCGCTCTTTTACATAAATCTTGAATCAAAATCGTACTATTTTGAAAACTATAACAACTATAGATATTCAATTCACCAATCATGTTGCCACCACCTTTTTCCATATTATACGCTAAATCATCCTTGATTAAAAGAATTACAAAAATGTTTTCAAAGATAATAAAATTAAAATCAAACCAACATATAAAGTTAAAAATAAATACAACATTTCAAAAAAAGAATACGTTAAAACAAGCATAACAAACAACCTATAGATATATAAAATAACTGCATAGTAATGATAACGAATCTGTAAAACACAAAATCTTCTTTGCCAAATGATAATGACAATAGATAAAAACATCGCTATAAAATGAAAAGGTAAAAATAACGAAGACAAAATAATTTGCAAAATCAAACAAATCCCTACTAGAAACTGCATTTTTTTGATTCTAATTAACATAACACCACCATTTTATTTTATGAAAAAAACAAAAAAAGAGCACTTATTTAGCATGCTCTTGTAAACTTTTTGCAAGCTGTGCTGGACAACTTGTTGGTTTTGCTCCACATTTGATGTCTTTTAAACGTTCAATAACTTCATCAACTTTCATACCCTTTGCTAGTGCAGCAACTCCTTGAGTATTTCCTGAACATCCACCTGTAAAGATAACATTTTTAACAATCCCATCTTCAACTTCTACATGGATATTTCTTGAACAGACACCTCTTGGTGTATAATCGTATTCCATTTTTATTCCTTCTTCCTATTTTCTTGTAAGTTTAGCAATTGATGTCACATATGATTGATACATATGACTATCTACTGCTTTGATCTCTTCTACTTTATAATATTTTGATAATTCTTGCAAATCTTTTGCAAGCATAGATGTTGAAGAATTCATATAAATGACTGTTTGTACTTTTCCAAGTCTTAAAGTATCCTTTAATTCATTAGAAATCCCATTGACTCCTTGAATAATCACTGTATCATACACTTTCTTTTTTGCAAAAGTAACCATTTTCTTAATTGGTTGACCATAAACAAATTTAATATTTTCTTTTCCTAATAATTTAGCATTATAAGTAGCACTTTCAATATTATCTTTCTTTTCATCAATAGCAACAACTTCTTGATCTAAATTCATTTCTAAAATACCATTTTCACAATTAATAGAAATAATCTTTTTACTTCCTTTAACCATTGTTTTAACAATCTTATTTCTAATTTCAAAAGATTCTAAATGATCTGGTAAAGTTGTTTTAACAGACATAATATATTTTTTACCATCACAAATAAATTCTTCTTTCGTATTTCCAAAAATTTTCTTATAACCTTGACTTTCAAAATCTTGATATTTAGAAGTATTAATTGACATAAATAAACCATTGACTTGTTTTAATTTTTTAATATCACTTACCACTTCATCTTTTAAACCGTCTTTCCCTGTAATAATGATGACTTGTACTTTATCTTGGAAAACACGTAATTTAATAAATCTTAAACCTGTTCTAAATTTATCATTATATGTTTTACATTGATGATTATTAAAAACTTCTTCTAATTGTAATAATGTTTGATTAATTAATGGATGTTGTTTCATACACCCTGTCATCACTGTTAAATATTTTGTTTCTCTTTGATAAATTCCAAAAGTAACTTTTCCTTTAAAATCTACAATAGGTAAATTGGCTTGTGTAAGGAAACCATTTTTTTGATTCATCCCAATAATTTGATCAATCTTAATTTGTGAACGATCTAATTCTGTATACTTCTTTAAAGATTCTTTAATTAAATCTTTTTTATGTTTTAATTGTGCTGGGTAAGCATAATGTAATAAATTACATCCCATACATTCTTTATTCGCACGACATGGATTTTTAACACGCATTGGTGAAGGTTTAATGACTCTAATTAAATCACCAAAATAATAATTTTTATTATTGTATTGTTTGGCATCAATTTCTACTTCTTCATTTAATAATGCCCCTTTAATAAAGACAATTTTACGATTAATGTAACCAATACCTTCTCCATTGATTCCCATTTTTTTTATTTCAACTGTTGTTTTCATATAGCCTCCTTAAAAAAGGAAAAGCATCTTATTGATGTTTTTCCTCTCCTTCTTCCTCTTCTTTCATTTCATGTATTATTAATCTAAGAAGTTCAATTCGATTCTTATGCATCTTTTCGATAATAATTGTAACTCCTGGAAATTCAATTTTATCTTTTATTTTAGGAACACCACTAAACTCTCCTAAAACAAGACCACCGATTGATTCAAAATCTTCCGATTCAAAATGAGTATCAATTTCATCATTGACCTCATTTAAATTTAAACTACCATCTACTAAATACTCATGATCATTGATTTTAACAATATCATCACTTGCATCATCATATTCATCATCAATTTCACCAACGATTTCTTCGACAATATCCTCAAAAGTAACAATTCCACTCATAACACCATATTCATCTAATACAATAGCAAGTGTTGCATGTTCCTTTCTCATTGAAGCAAAAACATCATTGACTTGATTAAATTCATAGACCACAAAAGTCTCTCTCATATACTTTTTAACATCAAAATGTTCTTTATCAATATCGATAAACAACAAATCTTTCATATTTAAAACACCAATAATTTCATCAAAAGACTCATCATGAATAGGATATCTAGAATACTGTGCATCATGATAAACATTCATTAATTCATCATACGTACAATCATCCGGTAAACTTTCAACATGAATACGTGGTGTCATAATCTCTTTGATTTCAGTTTCACCAAATTCAAAAACATTATGTATCATTTCTTTTTCTTCTTTTTCTAGAACACCTTCTTCATGTCCAACTGTTACAATTGTTTTCAATTCTTCTTCAGTTAAACTAGGGCCATGTTCTTGATTACCACCTAAAAGTTTAATAATAAATCCTGTAATAATATTCAATACAAAAACAACTGGTTTAGTAATTACACAAACAAAACGAATAAATGGTGCTAAAGCAAAAACTAATTTATCAGCGTTTTGAGTAGCAAGAGATTTAGGCGTGATTTCACCAAAAATCAAAATACACAATGTTACAACACCTGTTGCGATTGCAACTGTTTGTGCACCATCTCCAAAAATAGCCATAATCGTTGCTGTTGTAAGTGACGAAGCACCGATATTTACTAGGTTGTTTCCTACTAAAATAGCACTTAATAAACGATCTTGATCATCTAATAAAGACTCTACTAATTTTGCTTTTTTATTTCCTTCTTCAGCAAGTGTACGTATTTTAATTTTACTTACCGATAAAAAAGCTGTTTCACTACAAGAAAACAACGATGATAAAATTAATAAAATGATTAATGATATGATATTCATTATCTGGGCAGAATCCACTTTTACATTTCTCCTTTGATTCTATTATTGAAAATTATAATAGTATAATTACAAAAATTTGTCAATATTCCATTATTTTTGTATAAAGTTTATGTAATGATGATAAAAATCATCAATATCTTCATCATATACAACTAACACTTTTTTACCTTTGATTCCTAATTGATAATGACCAATTTCAACAACTTGATCAAAATACATTGATTTTCTTTTTTTAAATTTCTTTAAAACATTTGGATACGTATTATACCCAATTTCATCGCTACGCCATGAACCTTTTTCTTCAACGATTTGGTCAATCTCTTTATCACTTGGCATTCTTGTTTGTCTTTCACGTTCAAGAACCAATTCTTTAAAAATATTTTTTGAAACAAAAGTATTTAAACATTGATAATAACCTTCAAAAGAATAAATTGCTTCTCCATCATCTTTATCTTTACCGATTTTTTGAATAAAAGTTGTCGTATCAACAAGTAAATTTGAATTATTTTCATCTATCCTTTTATTTTTTGGCAAAGTGATCGTCATTTCTTGTTTATCTAATTTCGAAAAATCAATTTCATTATACAAAAAGTTGACTCCTACAAAAACAGCAACAGAAACAATCACTGCTATTTTCTTTTTGATTGGATTTTTAATTAAAGGAATTTTTGTATTAATAATTGTCGCAAATAATGTAATTAATATAAAATAACCCGAAAAGCTTAAAAGCGAACTTAAGTTATTCATTTTCAAGACAAATAACATTCCAATCATCAAAATAGCTAAAATATCTATAACAATGCGAACAAACCCATCTAAATATTTAAACTTTTGATAAGAATACGTTCTTTTCTTTAAAGCACGTCTCTTTAAATAAATAAACAATGCTGCAAATAGCCATAAAAAACAGCCTACATAAATAAGAAACAAACTAAAACAAACATTCAAATTTAAAAATATCGACCCCCAAGAAAAACGGTACAACCAAGAAAAGAAACTTGTAAAACCATAAAAGATCATAGCCGCAAGAATGCACATAGCAATTGCCCATGGTTTAAACATTTTTAATTTTGCCTCACATAAAACATCTTCATCACTTGATAAATCTTCCGCATCTAAATTAACATTTCGATAAATATGCATATCTTGCATACAACAAACATGTTCATATCCTAAATGGTCTAAAGTTTCTAAATAGTCATCCGTTAATGGATTATAGTCAACTTGATATTTATAAACTTGTGAGGATTTTTCAAACTTAAAAAATGAATTAACTGATACAAGATTCCATCCTTTTTTAGACATTTTATCTAGATAAGGAATTAATATTTCATCATAAAACAATCTATTTTTCAAAAATGTATACTTATATTTCATCTTCATAATCCTTTTTCATAAACAAAATAATTTGTTTTTGCATCCTTTCCTTTTCTAATTCAAGTCTTTCTTTTCCTTTTTGAGTAATTATGTATATTTTTCTTTTATTTTCTTCTTTTAATAATTGAATATATCCTATATTTTCAAAACGTGGCAACAATGCATAAAGTGTTCCAGCACCAACGCTAACATCACCTTCCGTCATTTCATTTACTTTTTCCATAATTTCTAAACCACATAAGGGCTCATATAATGAAAGTAAAATATAAAACATTTGTGGAGTTAATGTTTCAAATTCTTTTCTCGCCATTTTCTCACCTCTTTTATCGAATATCGATAAATATTTCAATCTCATTATATCGATATTCGATAATAAAAACAATATAAAAGCGGACTTTTGCCCACTTAATTTCTAACATATGCTTTAATAACTTTTATTATTTCATCATTTAAAGGTCTAATTGTATATTCTTTAACATTTGCAGGAACAATAAATGTTTCTGCATAATGTACTGTATAAGGTTCAAATTCATTTTTAGGACTTTCAATAAGTGCTGTTTGCCCTTCAACTAAATTTAACATATTAAATCCATGGTCTGTTTGATGCTTACTTGTAAAACGACGTGTTTCTATAAATTCTAATTCATGTAAGCCTGTTCTTTCTTCAAGATAATCATCTCCATCATGAATCATTTCAACATGATTTACTAAATTATCTTTAACCCAAGATGTTGTTCTATTCCATTGAATATTTTTTTCACCATCTTCAATATGAATCGGTCTAGGTAAACCATCTAACACTAGACGATCCCAATCCCATAATTTAAAAGTAAAAATATAAGGTGTAGCACTAATTTCTAAAACCATACAATTCTTAGAAGAACAATGAATTGTTCCTGCAGGTATTAAGAAATGATCATGTTTTTTAGCATGAAACTTATTGACATACTTTTCAGCATCAAATGAAATACGACCTTCTTGAGCACATTTTAAATCTGTTAACATTTGATTTTTATCAATACCTTCTTTTAAACCTAAATAGACACCACCATCATCTTTACAATCTAATAATAATAACTTTCATCTTGAGTATAAGTCATTCCAAAATGAGGTTTAATATATTCAGTTAAAGGCTGCACTTGTAAACCTAAATTTTCTCCATCAATTGTATCTAGAAAATCAAAACGAATAGGAAATTCAGCACCAAAGCGACAATAATTTTTCATTCCCATCAACTCTACTGGTTGATACAAAACCTAATCCATCGCTGGAATTTCTATACGTGTATCTCCAAATCTAAAATAAAGACTATTTTCTTCTGGAACACCATCAAAACTCCAAGCATAGTTATTTTGTTTTTCATCAAGGTCACAATTCTTTTTCATCCATTGTCCACCCCAAACTCCTGGATCAAAGTAAGGAACAAGTCTAAATGGTCGTTGAGTTGTCTTTTTTAATGCACTTCTTAAGGCATTTCCAGTAACAATTTTAGGGTTTCCTTCTTGATTACTATCAAGAAAATAATCAATATTTTCAAAAATATCCATTTTATGCTTATCAGCAATTCTCCATTCAATAAAGAAATTTCTCTTTATCTTCTTTAAAACATCTTCATCATCATTATCTTGTTTAAAATTAGGCATACCTTTTCAATATCTCAATTGAATTTCCCAACGAGCAAGATCACAATAAATCAAAGTATCACCTTTATGAATGTAACTCGCTCCAACACCATAAACCAAAACTCTACCTTTATGACTAGCAAGTGATTGATATTGAGCCAATTTTATGTCATCAATAAAATCATCCATCTTTCTATAATACATGACTCCTCTTACACGATTTTCTGTTAAAAAAGGGTTCATCATTTTATTAAGCTCATCTTTTTCATAAAATACATCTTCACTTTTAATCACGAAATCAGGTTTATAAATTTCTTTAATTAAATCAAAGATTTCGTCATCGACGCCAGGATAACAATCTACAGTTAAACAATAATTTTCTTCTTGTCCTAGATTTTCTAAATATTTTTTATTTCTGTTTTGCCTGTACAAGCTTCATTTTCATATCCACTTATATTTATTTTTGGAAATTTATCATAATTCGTTACTATCACCTAAATTCCTTTACACTTGTTATTTTATATTTAAATTATATCCCATATCATCATATGAATCTACAAATCTCAAAACATATTATTCCCCTAACATAATAACAATCGTATCTCCTTCTTCAACATACTCACCTTTTCTTGGCAATTGATCAATGACCTTATTTCCTTTACCAACAAAAGTAAAGCGTAAAGAAATATTTTGAACTTCACTTCTTTTTTTACCAATATAATTTTCTACTTTGATTGTTCTTTTATCCATTATAGAATATGATTTTTGTCTTTGAGATTTTACCTTTTTGACATTTAAAGCAGGTAAAATATCAACAAACATCTTTCTAGCGATAGGAGCAACTGTTGTTCCACCATATTGAATACAGTTTTTAGGATTATCCATTGCTACATACAAAACAATTTGTGGATCATCAATAGGAGCAACGCCAACAAAAGAGAGAATATAACCACTTCCAACATAGCTTCCATTAACCGCCTTTTGCGCCGTTCCTGTTTTACCACCAATACGATAACCATCTATATAAGCATTTCTACCTCCACCATCAGTCACGACACTTTCTAGCGCATCTCTTACTTTTTTAGATGTTTCTTCTTTAATAACCTGTCTTTTTACTTTCTTTTTAACTTGTTCAACAATTTCATTATTTGAACTGTTACTGATTTCTTTTAAAATATGCGGTTGTAACAAATAGCCACCATTGACACAAGCACAAATAGCAGTTACCAATTGTAAGGGCGTTACAGATATGCCTTGTCCAAAAGCAACGGTCGCTTGTTCAAGTTCATGAAAGTTTTTATAATCAAACATAATCCCACATGATTCTCCAGGTAAATCAATTCCCGTTTTTTCAGTTAAGCCAAAATTTTGAACATATTGATACAATCTCTTTTTTCCTAATCTCCTACCAATTTCTACAAATCCTGGATTGGATGAATTTTGTAAAACTTCTCTAAAAGTCTGCAAGCCATGCCCTCCTTTTTTCCATGATTTGATTCTTGCGCCTGAAACATATTCATACCCTTTATCATAATAAGTATCTTTATCCATATCAAATAAATTTTCATTTAAAGCACTTGAAAAAGTTATGATTTTAAAGGTTGATCCTGGTTCATAAGTTTTCCAAATAGGAATATTTTGATTATAAATATCTTTATCCTCATTTTGATAATCATTAGGATTAAAGTTAGGATAACTGGCGATTCCTAAAATCTCTCCATTTTTAGGATTCATCGCTAGTGCCCAAATACCATCTGGATGATACGTATCATAAGCATTTGATAATTCTCTTTCAATGACATCTTGAACTCTTTTATCTATGGTCAAAGTGATATTCATTCCACTTTGACTATACGTATAATGACTTGGATACATTTTTAAATTATGACTTTTAGCATCCATATAATAATCAATCGAACCGTTTTTTCCTTTTAAAAACGAATCATATTCTAACTCCAATCCTAATAATCCTTGATTATCAATTCCAACAAAACCCAAACAATGACTTAAATAATTATTTCCCGGATAATATCTTTTTGTATCTTTAATCAAATAAACACCTGATAAATGCAATCTTTGTATTTTACTTGCAACTTGATTATCAAGTTGTCTTCCTTCTGGAGAAATTCTTTGAATCGACACCTTTTTATTTAATTTTTCTTTTAAAACATTGACATCTAAATTTAAAATTTTACTTAATTCTAAAGCTGTTGTTGCTTGATCCTTTATTTGACTCGGTACAACAACCAAAGAAGCCGTTGTAAGATCTGTTGCCAGTACATTTTCACTTCGATCATATATTTTCCCTCTATTAGCTTGTACAGGAAAAGACCTTTGCCAAGACTCTAATGCTTTATCATAAATATTTTTACGATCAATGATTTGAATATACCCCACTTTAAAAATAAGCGCCAAAACAATGAGATAAATACACATTTTAATGATTTTGATCTTATTAACAGATTGTTGAAACAACATAAATCTCACCATTATAAACTATGAAAAAAAAGAGGAATCATTCCTCTTTTAAGATATTGCTACTGTTAAACTATCACCGCTATGAACAACTGTATTCTCGCCAACACTTTGAGCAGTTACATGTCCACTTGTGCCATCAATCGTTAATTGAATACCAGCAAGCGAAGCATAAGTTTGTACTTCTTTTTTAGACCATCCTATTAAATTAGGAAGTGTTATATCTTTTCCTTCTGTTTTGATAAATACTTTATCACCACTTGTCACTTTGCTTTTAGCAAGTGGATATTGTTCAATAACAGAACTTCCATTACCGATAATTTGAACACTTAATGATTTTGATTCTAATTTAGATTTTACATAATTAACAGATTGATTTGTATAGGAATCTAAAGTACAGCTTTGATCAACTGCTGTCGTATTTTTAGCATTATAGCGATTTACTACTTGAAGTGCTTCATTCATTGTTTGTTTAACAATATTTGGCATATATTGAGCATATGAATCTCCTGATTTAAAAGTTAAAAACATCACGACTTGAGGATCATCATAAGGAGCAATCCCTACAAATGAATGCATATATAAAGTTGTACTATAACCACCATTTTCAACAACTTGTCCTGTCCCTGTTTTACCAATCATACGAACATCATTATCCAAACGATAAGTCTTCCCTGTACCTTGTTCATCTTCAATAACACCTAACATTAAATCTTTTACTTGACTGATTGTATTTGTTGAAAAGATTTGTTTTGAATATTTCGGTGTTGCTTGATAGACAACTTTATTTGTTTCAGGATTGACAACTTTATCTACAATATGTGGTTGAACCGTTTTCCCATCATTTCCAAAAACACTATATGCTTTTAAAAGTTGATAAGGAGTGACCGTAGAACCTTGACCAAATCCTGTCGTTAAATATTCAAGTCTTCCAGCATTTTTTCTTGTATAAGCATTGATTGATGATGAACATGTAAGTCCATCCATTGTATCACCTTGGAAAAAGCCTAAATCATTTAATTTCTCTGTTAAAACATCTTTTGTAACATAACCTTGATCCAATAAATTACAAATAGCTACGTTACTTGAATGATACAATCCTTGATCATAAGTAATTGTACCCCAACCTTGACCACCATTATGATCTTTAATTGTGGCTACTAATTTATTTCCATAATAAACATTATAACTTCCTGAATTATAATAAGCATTATGATCATATTTACCTTCTTCAATAGAATCAGCATAAATAAATGGTTTAAAAACAGATCCACATTCAATTGTTCCTTCTAAAAAATAATTATTGAATGTTGATATATTTCTTTCATTAGGATTAAAAGATGGATAGGTTGACATTGCTAGAATCTTTCCTGTTTTAATTTCCATCACTCCAGCAGTCACAACTTCAGCACCACTTTCACTATAAGCATTAGACATCAAATAATCTA
The DNA here is from genome assembly GCF_025566905.1 of [Clostridium] ammoniilyticum. NCBI lineage: Bacteria > Bacillati > Bacillota > Erysipelotrichia > Erysipelotrichales > Coprobacillaceae > Faecalibacillus > [Clostridium] ammoniilyticum. The sequence goes on along the minus strand of NZ_JAOQJR010000001.1, from coordinate 122,104 downwards.
AATTTCTTTGAAGACCACTATCAATCGTTAAATAAAGATCATTTCCATTGGTTGGATCTTTCTCTCTTAAAGTTCCATCTACTAAAGCATATCCATTAGCGTCTGTTTGATAAACCTTATAACCATTTTTACCTTTTAATTGTTTATCATAAGAAAGTTCAAGTCCCATTTCTCCAACCATTTTCTTAACACTTTGATCATTATAACTTTTTGCATACCCTACAACATAGCTACAAAAATCACCCAATGGATAATATCTCGAATTAGACTCTACAAACTCTATTCCCGTAAGATTACAATCTTCTATTTGTTTTTTTACTGACGCTGATAAATTATTTCCTTTTGTCCCAAGTTCAATTTGATAACGTCCTTCATCCTTTGCTGTTTGTAATTTAGATGTTAATTCATTGACATCTATTCCTAAAATAGGACCTAGTTGACTAGCTGTTTTATTAACATCTTTAACATAAGCAAGATTTTTACCATAGCCTGTTCTTTGAGATGAAAGTACCAAAATAATTTTATACTTTTTAACATTAACAGCTACTTTTTCATGGTCACTTGTATAAATTTGCCCTCTTTGAGCATATTCAACAACTTCTTTCTTACTTCTATTTTTCGCAAAAGAGGCAATGTTCTCTTCACTGATCAAGTGTTTTCCCGTTGCCCCCAAGTATAAAATATTAACTACCAATGAAAAAATAAGAACTGCAAAAATAATACCCGTTATCTTTGCACTTTTGTATTTCTTCATTATTGCTGAGCTCCTGTTGTTGATGCTGTTGCATCATTTTGATAAGTATATCCTTTAGAAGTTGCAACTTCAGCAACACGATTGAATGAAACTAATTCTTGTTTTTGCATTTGTAAACTATCTATATCTGATTCAAGTGTGTCTATTTCATTTTGTAATTTTTGAATGGTTCTATTATATGAAGATTCAACTGATTTAACCATAATAATTCCAAAAACAAAAACAACAATTGTTACAATTAAAAACACTTGTGCAAAAGATTCAAATCCTGTCTTTCTCTTTTTCATAAAATAACCCTCTCTATAACTCTCAATTTAGCTGAATGTGCACGATGATTATGAGTCAATTCATCATCCGACGCTATAATCGGTTTTCTATTAACCAATTTAAATTTAGGTTGCATTTCTAAAGGAATAACTGGTAATCCTTTAGGAACATCTTTTAATTTTGAAACTTCATTAAATGTATATTTACATATTTTATCTTCTAAACTATGGAAAGTAATAACCGAGATTCTTCCATTTAAATTTAAAAGATCCAATGCATCTTTTAAAGCAATATCAAAAACATTTAATTCATCATTAACCGCAATTCGAAGTGCTTGAAAAGTACGTTTTGCTGGATGTCCGCCTTTTCTTCTAGCATAAGCAGGAATTGCTTCTTTAATAATATCTACAAGTTGAAAAGTTGTATCAATAGGATGTACTTCTCTTTCCTTTTCAATTTTTCGAGCAATTTGTTTTGCAAATTTTTCATCTGCATATTTATATAAAATTTCTACAAGTTGTTCATAACTATAATGATTAACAATATAATGTGCATCCAAAGATGCCTCTTGGTTCATTCTCATATCTAATCGAGCATCATAGTTATAACTAAAACCTCGAGCCCCATCATCAAATTGAGGTGATGAAACACCCAAATCAAATAAAATTCCATCTACATGTTCTACACCACGAAGATGGAGTTCACTTTTTAAATTTTTAAAATTGGATTGGATAATTGTAAATTGATTACCAATTTTCTCCAACCTTTCTCTTGCAGCTTCAATCGCATGAATATCTTGATCAAAACAATATAAATGGCCGGTTGTTAACTGTTTTAAAATCAAACTTGAATGACCAGCTCCTCCAAGTGTACAGTCTACATAGATACCATCTGGTTTGATATTCAATCCTTCAACTGCTTCATTTAATAAAACTGTAACATGGTTGAACATTCAAAATCCTCCTATAAACTAAAATCATCTAAAGATTCTAAAATATCATCATAACTATCTTGATTGTCATTATAGTATTGATTCCATTTTTCTTGCGACCATATTTCACCATGGTTTCCTGCCCCAATAATGACACATTCTTTTTCTAAGTGTGCTAAAGTGCGTAAATTTGTAGGAATGTTAATTCTTCCTAATTTATCAAATTCGCACTCACATGCACTTGAAATGGTAAAACGAATCGCTTTTCGAACTTCTTTTTTATTAGAAGGTAAAGAAAGGAGTTTCGCACAAAACGGATCCCATTCTTCTTTTGTATAAAAAGCAAGGCATCCATCAAATCCACGGGCAACATAAACAGAACCTTGACATTGATTCCTAATTTTAGATGGAATCGTCAAGCGTCCTTTTGCATCAATTGAATGCTTAAATTCACCCATGAACATCACTATCACCCACTTTTTACCACTTTTATATTCACTTTTACCACTTTATACCACCATTATATACTTTTTAAATCACTTGTTCAATAAATAGATGTGAATAAAATATAGAAGTTCACATTTCTTGTGAACTAAAAAAAGGTAAAAAAAAATCACCCTTTGGGTGATCTTCTTATTTTACTTTTACACCTTTGTAAGTTCCACAATGTTTACAAACTCTATGAGACATTTTGTATTCTCCACATTCTGGACATACAACTAAAGTTGGTGCAGATAATTTATCATGTGTTCTTCTTTTATTTCTTCTTGTACTAGAAACTCTTCTAAATGGTACTGCCATCTTTATATCCTCCTATTGTTTAAAATAATCTTTCAATTTTGCTAACCTTGGATCAATGTATTCTTCATCATTATCCTCTTGACCATCGAGTATCTTCCAACCCTTACCTGATTCCTTGATGTTAGCATCATCTTTTACGACCCTCATGGGCACTTCTAACATGATATTTGAAAATACGACAGGCGTAAAATCAACAACATCTTTCTTTGCTTCATGAACGTCTTCAAGCGGATCAGGCTTTTCAAATGAAAATACTTCCGTCGAATCGATATCAAATGGATAATCAACATCTTCCAACGTTAACGCACACGGAAGAATCATTGTTCCCTTAATATTTAAATCAACATATAATCGTTTATCTCTTGTATCAAGATTCCCGGTACCTGAGACGATGACGTCTTTAAGGCCGTTAATATGGGCATACTTTTCAAACATTTCACATGGAAAAGTTATTTCTTCTTCAAAATCAAATGTTCCTTTGTGTTTAATAATCCACTGCAAACTATACTTCATATTAATCACCTTTCCATAACCGCAAAATCTATTATATAGAAACTCACATCATAAGTCAATCTAAAAATGGCCTAAAACAACATTTTTCACTTTTTAATGAAGTTCTTCTCCATTATAACAAAAACTTTAACTAAATCAACACTATTTTAAATCATTTTTTCAACATCATTTAAAACATCTTTATTTTGCATAATTTTAATCAATTTATCAATCTTTCTTTGATCTAAAGATTGATTTGTTACTTTTGCAACCGTTTGAATAAAATCTCTCATATCTTTTTCATTATTCAAATCTTTCTTTTGTAAATCGTTTGCTAATTTAAAAATATCTTCTTTTTTCACATTTGTTTTTTTAGATACACGATCTACAAGTAAATCTTTATCTTTCATAATATCACCACTATATACTATGAAAAAAATAAATAAATGTTAAAAAAAGAGACTTAGTCTCTTTTTCTACAAATGATATGAATTGGTGTTCCTTCAAACCCAAATGCTTCTCTTAATCTATTTTCTAAGTAACGTTTATAACTAAAGTGTAAATATTGTGGATCATTTGAAAATAAAACAAATGTCGGTGGGCAAACTGCTACTTGATTAGCATAGAAGATTTTTAATCTTCCACCATTAAATGTCGTTGTTGGATTCATTAATTGTGCATCCACTAAAACATCATTTAAAACGCTCGTTTGCACTCGTTTTCTTGAATTTTCATAAGATTCTTGAATTAATGGGAAAATTTGATCCACTCTTTGACCTGTTTTAGCTGAAGTAAAAACAATACGTGCATAATCTAAATATTTAAATTGTTCATAGATTTCTTTTTGTTTCTTTTGCATTGTTTTTTCATCTTTATCAACTAGGTCCCACTTATTATAAACAATGACAACGCCTTTACCTGCTTCATGGGCATATCCAGCAACATGCTTATCTTGTTCTCTAATTCCTGTTTCACCATCAATAACAACAAGAATAACATCACTTTTTTCAATTGATGTCAAAGCTCTTAAAATTGAATATTTTTCAATATTTTCATAAACTTTACCTTTTTTTCTCATTCCCGCTGTATCTACAACACGATATTTTTGTCCATCTTTCACAAAAGGTGTATCAATGGCATCACGTGTTGTTCCTTCAATATTAGAAACAATAACACGTTCTTCCCCTAAAATAGCATTTGTAAGAGATGATTTACCAACATTTGGTCTTCCAATAATTGAAAAACTGATTTCATCTTCATTAGTTTCTTCATCTTGTAAATCTAATTGATTAATAATTTGATCTAATAAATCTCCAATTCCAATCCCATGTGAACCAGAAACAGGAATAGGATCACCAACACCTAATGCATAAAATTCATATATATAATCTCTAAATTGATTATCATCAATTTTATTAACAACTAAAATAATTGGTTTTCTTGATTTTTGTAAAAGACGTGCTACATACTCATCTTCTTTAGTAATACCTTCTCGACCATTAACAACAAATACAATAACATCTGCTTCTTCAATTGCAATTTCTGCTTGCATTTTAATTTGTGTTGTAAAAGAAGCATTTTCTAATTCAATACCTCCTGTATCAATTACACTAAACTCTTTTGTAAGCCATGAAGCTTTAGCATAGATACGGTCTCTTGTTACACCTGCAACATCTTCAACAATTGAAATTCTTTCTCCAACCATACGGTTAAAGATTGTTGATTTTCCAACATTAGCACGACCAACAATTGCAACTACACCTGCCATATTATTCCTCCCTTGTTTTATTAATTAAAGTTAACACTTGATCAACAACTTCTTCTAACGTCATATTCGACGTATCAAGTTCAATTGCATCATCCGCTTTTTTAAGTGGCGAAATAGCACGATGCATATCTTGATAATCTCTTTGTTCAATTTCTTTTTTGATTGTTTCTAAATCAGCCTCTAAGCCTCTTTCTTTATTTTCTAAATAACGTCTCTTCGCACGTGTTTCTACACTTGCTATTTGATAAATTTTTAAATCTGCATGTGGTAAAACAACTGTTCCAATATCTCTTCCATCCAAAATAACATTCCCAGTTTCAGCCATTTTTCTTTGCTCATCAACTAAAAATGTTCTTACCGCTTGATATTTAGAAACACAGCTAGCTCCAAGTGAAACTTCATCTGTTCTAATTTGAAGGCTAACATCTTCATTATTTAAATAAACTTTATTATCAGCTGTAAGACGTATTTGAATATTTGAAATTGCTTGTTCAACAGCTTGTTCATCATTTAAGTCAATGTGATTTTTTATACAATAAAATGCAACAGATCGATACATTGCACCCGTATCAATATAAATGAAATTTTCCTTTTTAGCAACCATTTTTGCAATTGTACTTTTTCCTGCAGCACTAGGCCCATCTATTGCAATTGAAATTTTTTTCTTCATAAAATAAACACCCTCCTAAAAAAACTAAGGTCTTCCTTAGTTAAAAAAAACTTTGATATAAGATAACTCCAAGTAAAGCAATGAAAATAATGACTAAAATAACAATAATGACATTCATAACTTTAACAACTTTACTTTCACCTTTATTTTCAATAATCTCTTCTTCATCTTCAATAAAAGTATCATTTTCTTCAATATCTTCTACTGGATTTTCTTCTATCGTTTCAACGATTTCTTTCGTTTCTGTTATTTTTTCAGCTTGTTTTTCTTCTACTTCTTCAGATTCTTGTTGTAAAAATTCTTCTGCTTTTTTCACATCTTCTTCTGGTGACATCGCAGCTAATTTTTCCATAAAAGTCATTTTTTCTTTTGGCTCTTCTTCAACTTTATTATTTACAAACATTCCTTTAGCAAATTCTTGTGTGGCATAGCTTTCAACTGAATCTATCTTAATTGTATTTTTTTCAGGTTCTCTAATTTTACTTAAAATATCCATTCTTGTATTATATTGATCTTGTTTACCAACACTTTCTTTCGCACTTTTAAGAGCTTTATCAAGTTCAGCTGAACCTTCTTCTCTCATTTGTTCAAATGTTTTAGTTTCTGTTAAAGTATCTTCTAAATTTACTTCTTTTTCTTCTTTATCCTTTTTCATAAATGACAAAAAATCATCATCGTCACCATCATTTTGAACTGGTTCTACATACTTTTCTTTAGAAATGCCAACTTCTTCCTTAAGTCCATCTCTTAATTCTTGGTATTTTTTTACTCTTGAATACGTCATTTTCCCACCATCCCTCGCCATTATAACATAATAATCACTATAAAAAAATAAAAGAAGCCTAAGCTTCTTTAATATATTTACTTTTAAATCTTTTTTCAACCGGTCTTACAAGATAATAAACAATTCCTGTAATAATTCCTTTAATAAAATTAAAAGGAAAATAAATAATAAAAATAGCTTGTCCATAAGGTGATAAAAAAGATAAAAATTTCGGAATTGAAATATTTGAACCATATTGTTGATTAAATGCTTGAATATCAACTGCAAAAGGTAGATTTGTATACCATGTCGGTTTTTGCATTAAATAAGTAGGTGTCACAAAGAAATAATTGATGACAAACATAATAAAAGCAAAAACAAGCATCGTTAAAACCATATCTAAAAAATAATTCTTTAAATTCTTTTCTGGATCAATTTTTCGAGCAAGCAATGAATATGTTACACAAATTGATAACGATGCAATCAATGCTGCAATTTGCCCAATAGCCATTGGTCCTACAGGTCCTTTAAACAAAATAGAAACAACAAATTTACAAATACAGACAAACAATGCTGGTATAAATCCTAAAGTAGAAATTGCTACAAGAACAACAATTTCTGATAAATCAAGATTTAACCAAGGAGCAAAGGGATAAGGAATCTCAATGAGATTTAAAATCATCCCAAGTGCAGCCAGCATTGCTGCTAAAACCATTTTTTGTGTCTTAGTACTTTCCATAATAGTTCTCCTTTAAAATAAAAAATATCATGAAAATACTAATCTCCATGACTAAAAACATTATCTAAAAAAATGTCTTTCTTCCATCTAGACTCTCACTATCGGTAAAGGAATTGCACCTTTTCTGCATCTGCTCGTGGACTATCACCACCGGTCGGGAATTTCACCCTGCCCTGAAGACTTTCTTTTCATATATATATTAGCACTTCAAAAAAAAGAAATCAAATCATATGATTTCTTTAATCGTAAGGTTTATATTCAACTGTTTTCTTTTTAAAATCAATAAACAATTGAAAAGCCTTTCGATCTTCATCTTCATCCCAAATTTCCACAAACTCAGGAGTCACTTCGATCAAAATTTCACTATCAACGTGAGAATAAGCATTATAACTTTGCCATAAATACTCTTTATATTTCTTTTCAAAAACTCTTCCTGGTTCATCAACGACCAATCCTTTATTAACAGCAATCCCTTCAACTTGTGTCCCATTAAAACACATTGCAACACGATTATTTTTAAACAACTGCTGTGTCTTTCTAAAGTTCTTATCTGTCTTAAAATAGATTTTATCATTATAAAAAAGACAACTGACATTTCTCACCATCGGATAATTATCCTCGCAACTGGCAAGTGCCATAATTTTCCAATCTCCCATTTTTTGTTCCATAATTTTTTTAGCTTCTAAAAATTCCATCTTATTTCCTCCCTATATAATTCCTTGATATCCTAAAACAAATAAAATCATTGTCACTAAAACAACACCTACGACAAAGACATAACCTTTATAAACACTTCCTTGTCGATTTGATTTTTCAACCAAATGACTTCTTCTTAATATTTGAACCACTGGTTTATATAAGAAAAAGACAATGGCAGCATTCATCGTTGCTTTAATTAAATTAAAAGGTAATATTCCTGGAAGCAACATTGGTACAATAGCACTTCTTGGCATTCCATAATAAATAGGTGTAATGATATAATTCCAAATAAGCATAGATATTGTTGTACACATAACACCTAGAACAAGTCCTAAAATAGCTCCTTTTTGATTATGTACTTTTTTATATACAAAAGCAGCCATACAAGCAAAAGAACACGTTGAAACCATATTCATCAAGACATCTAAAATATTGCCTCCCTTTAACATGATTTCAAAAATTGAACAAATAAAACTCATTAATAATGATGTCATTGGTCCATAAATAAATCCCCCAATAACAATTAAAATATCCTTGGGATCATACCTTAAAAAAGATACCGCTGGAACAATTGGAAATGAAATAAATACATTAACGATCATTGCCATGGCACAAAGCATCCCTACTGTTGTTATTTTCTTTGTACTCATTTTATATACCTCCTTTAACAAAGAAAACGCACCTAAAATAATCTTCTAGGTACGTTTTTGTATATAAAAGTATTACAAAAAACACTTCTTTCATCCAGACTATAACTGTTGCTACTGGAATTTCACCAGTTCGGCCATCTTTAGCTCGCGGAGTTTACCGCCAGTAGAGAATTTCACTCTGCCCTGAAGTATTATTTTATTGCTTCTTTATTATATAATAATTTTTCTTATTTTTAAAGGTCTATCAAACCATAATGTTTTAATGCATAGGTGATGCCATCTAGCGAAATATAACAAAACTACTGAAGACTTTAAAAGAAATTATAAAAAATTGAGTCCAATAGAAAAAAACAAACCTATTCTATCTAATTTTAAAATCAAAACTAGTAGTCTTCAAATCAAAAATAAATGAGAACAACCATATCATCATGATTGTTCCCTGAATTATTTAGTTACTCTTTATTATTCTTTTCTTATTTCTTTTTTATAATTGCTATCTGTTTTTCAGATTTGATTGTACATTCTGCCTTAATCGTTTTTGTTCTATACTCTTCATCTTTTTTCTCCCATAAACCAGATATAACAATTATTCCTGTATGTCCCGTATCATAAAACCTACTATACTCTTTTTTAAATAAATCCTCATCTTTAAAACATAAACGCAAATAGTACTTATTATTAGGTAAAAATGGAAAATTCATTATTATTGTCTTTTCTTTTTTATCAAAGCAGTAGAAATTACATTCAACTAGATGATACCCATCAATACCATCTTTATAATCTGAATAACTTCTTACATCTGCCAATATATTTTTTATTTTTACTCCATTATAGCTGTCATTTGGTGGAGTATTTGTAGCCATTTTATATATTTCTTTAATAGTTTTTAATGCTTTTTCTCCACCACTCGTGCTTTTCCCTTTTTTTGGCGAAGATTTTCCAGTTGGCTTTGTACCTGACGGTTTTGATTCTAAATTCATTAACACTTCTGGAAAACTAAATAATTTTTCATCATATTTGCTATTATCAAAATGATTATAAATAGACCCGCAACTTCCATTATGAGATGGTTTACCCGATGCTTGAAAATACGCAAAATTCGGGTGTTCAGGATTATGTATAAACATTTTTGCATTGCAGCTTGGATTTTTACAATAACAACGTACACCTTTATATTTTATAATATCAGAACTATCAGCATAAATTATTTTTGTTCTTCCTGTATCTTTATATGCATAATTCATTATCCTTTTTCTCCTTTTTTCTTCTAATATATTATTTGAATTTTTAAAATTTTATTTGTTATGTAATGGATCAAAAAATTATTTCCGTATCATAACTGTTTTTGTTAATATTTAAACATATATTTATTATTCTACATTTGTTGAATAAATAGGTTAGGTCTTATTTCTAATTCAACTATTTTCACTTTGTTAACTAATTTTCAGGTTATAACAACACGCATTTCCCAGTCGAAAAATATGTATCTTCTTTTTGCTTTAGCATTTTTGAAATAGAAATAATAGGTAATGTATCAATTCGTTGGATCATAGCATCATATTCTTTAGCCTCGTCTTCATTATCAAGGTCTAAGTGTTCAGATTTTTCAATTGCTTCAGAAAAAGGAATGTTGAAATTCATTTTGTAAGCATCGATACATTTGTATTCTGAATTATAAAATTTATCTAGACCTAACCAGATGAAACCGTTTTTTATATTTTTAGTATTTAAATTTTTATTAGTTTGGGTTAGTGCATACAAACTAAATGATAACTCTAATTGGTAGTCACCGTCTTCTATTTTATAATGAGTTGAATTAGCTTTACTCAACCTTATTCCAAATACTTCCGTTCCATTATCATATTGAGGATGCCAATTTTTTTCGGCTGAATGGTCTATTAAAACATTTCCAAAATATTTTTTTATATTCTTTTTTAAATAATCATATTCATCTTTAGCTTCTTTATAAGATAGGGTTTCTTTAATTTTAATAAACGAAACTTTTGCACAAGCTGGTAAATCATCATACATCCCACCTGTCTGGTCTTTATTTTTATAATAATCATTAATGATTTGGATTCCAGAAGGCGTACTATCTAATGAATGTTCATTAGGAATATTATTCAACCAATTGTATTTATTATAATAGGTTTCTGCAATATCTTGGCAAAATTCTCCTGTTAATTTATCAGCATTAATATTAAAATCGTCATCTTTTGGAATATTTTTAGCTTCTTTGAAATTCTTTTTTTCAATTGATTCTACAGAGTATTTATCTTCTTTTTTTGAAAAGATAGATGAAATTGGATTTTTAGAATTTGAATCTGATTTATCTAAGTTTGATGAGCATCCAGTTGCAGTTGCTAATAAAAACATAACACACATCATAGTTAATAATTTCTTTTCCATAACATTTTAATAAGTGGCTACTCAATGAGCGAAGATTATTTTTTTACACCATCCTTGTTATTTAGCCACACATTTCTGTTCTTCCTATACATTAATATATCAATTTTTTCTAAAAAAGACAAAAGAGGAGCATAAATTTCCTCCTCTACACTATTACTGTATCATAGAGTTTTGAAAAAACAAAAAAATTAATAAAAAGTTATAATTTTATTAAAAATGTTTGTTTTTTATGTTATAAGAGATTTTTATAAAAAAGATTGCAAATGAAAAGGCCTCTTTAGAGATCTTTTCTTATTCGTTTGTGTATACCATATAATAATATTCTAACATTTTCTTTAAAGATTTTTCTGTAATTTTATTGTTTTTAGTTTTTACATCTAATGTATCAGCGCAATCCTTAATTGTTTTGTTGGTTGCTTTAGATGAGTCTAAAGAATAATCATAAATGGCAGAATATGCGGTTTCTTCACCGTTTGCAGCCATAGCTTGTTCTTTTGTTAATTCGTCTCCCATTGTTAAAGTAACCGAATATCCTTTTTTAGAAATTTTTTCTTCTTTTTCTCTTTCTGTTTTCCAATTAGGAATTTCAGATTCACTTATGTAGTATACTTTTCCATCATTAGCATCTGCTGTTTTATCTCCATCAATAGGTGTTTCGCCACTCACTTTATGGAAATTAAGTGTATAAACATATCCTTCTTTATCAACAGTATACTCAATTGTTGTACCTTCTAAATTAGAACTTTTGAAATCTTCTGGAACATTCATAGTTCCCTTAACAGTAATTAAATCTTTAGTATCTACTGTTTCAGAAGTTGAAGTTGTATTATCATCTACTTTTTTATCATTTTTAGAACTTGTAGAACTACTTGAACATCCACATAGCATTACTAAGACAAGACATACTGGAATTATTTTTTTTAATTGCATAATTTTCTCTCCCATTTTTTATTAATATTTAAACGTATAACTATTATAAAACATATTTATTTATAATTCTACATTTATCAAATATTTGCTTTATTCTAATCATTTTTTATACTTACTATGTCCCTATATGAATTTAAAGTTTGTTGTGTAATTTTTCCTTGTAATAATCTTTGATCTATATTATCACAATATTTTACAACTTTGTTATTATCAATAATAAAAACTACAGGTATATACATTACTGTTTTATCTTCTAAAAAATTCCTTAAATAATATTTAAGTTCATCATTTAAATTGTCTTTGCCATTATATTTTGAATCATGTACATTTATGTAATATGCATATAGTTTCTTTTCTTTTAATACATAATTAAGAATTGGAACAACATTTTGACAACTATAGCATGTGGGATTTCCTATATAATACACTCCATTTTTTACTTTGTTATTCTTTGTCATATTGATAAAATCTAATAATTTCATTTTTGAAAAAGCAGGTTTTTTATCATTTAATCTTTTATACTCATTCATATTAGCTCTATTTGGAACTTTCATGTTTATGTTATTTAATATATTTATATTGACATAATCATTCTTTTTTTGAAACATACTAAATATAATAAAACAACATAAGATTACTAATACAAATAATTTAATCTTTTTTATATATCTTTCACTTTTTTTCATTTATTTCTTCAATTGTCCCATATTTTCTTCAAAAATTTTTTGTAAAAAAGAAGCATCAACCGTTCTAAGAGATTTTGATACTAACAAACCATTTGGATTTGCTTGAATATCATTTTCTAACGATTTAACAAGTTTTTCATTGCTATTCCCTTTTTCATATTTTAACAACATTAAATCTGCTTCTGATGAATATTTCGTTAAGTATGTATTTTTAGAAAAATTACTTGAACCAATTAAAATTGCAACAACTTCTTCATCAACTAAAAAATATACCATCTTTCTATGGTCTTTTTTATCCTTTGGATTCAAATTTATAGATGTTTGATATTTTTTTATTGCATCATCAACTGCACTTCTTCCGCCTTTTGTATATTCGCTTATAGTCCCAATATTATATTTTCTTACTGTACCAAAGCATGCGCTTACTATTTTCTCTGCTGTGTCCTTTGATGAACTATAACACGCCCCAGCTATATAGATGTTATTTATTTCTTTATTACATGTTAAATATGCATTAACAAATTCTGCCAAATTTTTAAATGGAATCCCATTCAAGTAACATGGTCCATTAAAAAAATAAACATCTTTATCTAAAAAAATTGAATACACTTGCATATAAATCACCTCTATTTATTTTTTACTATCTATACTATTACTTTATCACTGAATTTTATTTTTTCAAAAAAATAATGAAAAAATATCCATTTATAAAAAAAGACTTGTTAGCCAAGTCTTCCTAGATCAAACCATAATGTTTTAATGCATAGGCAATACCTTCATCATCCACATCTTTTGTCACAAAATCAGCAATGCTTTTTAACTCATCTCCCGCATTTCCCATAGCTACGGCAAGAGAGACATGTTGCAACATTTGCATGTCATTTCCCCCATCACCAAAAGCCATCGTATCTTTTAAATCAAGACCATAATATTCTAAAAATTTATCAATTCCTAACTGTTTTGTTCCACCTATTGGTGAAATATCACAAAAAGTTGGATGCCATCTTGCTGAAATACAATGAGGCATATGACTTAAGATTTCTTTTTCTTCATTTTCATCAACAAAACACATAATTTGATAAATCGATTTATCAATGACATGACTACAATCTCCGGCAGGATGATCATCATTATGAGTAATAGCATGAATTGCATCAACACGCTCATCACGATAGTTGAAGTATTTTGTATTTTCTTCTGTAAAGCCACAAGGAACTTGATGATCTTTTAAATAATCTAATAAAGCTTGTAGATCTTCTTTTTTGATTGTATTTGAATAAATAATTTGATTATTTGTATAACAATATTGTCCATTTAACGTAATATAACCATCAAAAGGAAAATCATTTAAAACATCTAATCCATCTTTTCCTCTTCCTGTTGCTATAAAAAGCTTGATTCCCTTTTCTTTTAACTTATATAAAGCATCAAATGTAGATTTAGGAATCTGATGATTTTTAAAACTGACAAGTGTTCCATCGATATCAAAAAAAATTGCTTTTACCATATTATATACCTATATCTTTCATATTTTTTAAACGTTCTAAATAGCGTTCAATACGTTTTAATTCTTCACCGCTTACTCTTTTAGCAGAATAATAATATTCAACAGAACTTTCCAAATTTTCTAATTCAATATTTTTCATTAAATAATTAATTGTTCCTCTATTACCATCTAATAAATGGACATGCGGTAATAATTGATGAAAACTATCTTTAAAATAATTAAAATGTGTACATCCTAAAACAAGAGAACCATACTCTTTAAAATCAAATTTCGAAAGTGCCTCTTTTAAATAAGCAAGTACTTCATCACTATTAAACTCTTGTTTTTCAGCAAAGCGGACAAGTTTTGGTAAAGCAACCAAATCAACTAAATGATCTTTATCAACTCTTTCTACCAAGTCCAACATCTTTTTACCTTTAACTGTAATTGGTGTCGCACACACCAATACCTTTTGATTTCCATATAAATCAACTGCTTTTTTTACTGCGGGTTCCATTCCAATGATAGGAATATCATATTTTTTTCTCATCAAAGCAACTGCTGCACTGGTTGCTGTATTACAAGCAATGACAATGGCCTTACAATCATGATCAATCATAAATTGAATAATTTCATCTACATAGCCAATGATCTCTTCTCTTGTTTTTTCCCCATAAGGAACATGTTTTTCATCAGCATAATATATAAATTGTTCATGAGGTAAAAGTTGCATTGCTTCATATAATACTGATAAGCCACCTATTCCTGAATCAAAAATACCTATTTTCATATAATTCCTCTTTCAATCATTCTACATTAATTATAAAAAAAGATATTGCGTTAAGCAATATCTATTTTTCTTGAAGCGTAACTTCAATTGTTTTTTCTGTGCCACTACGATTAACAACAACTTTTACTTTATCTCCTGCTTTATGTGAGTAAAGTGCTGTTAAGAACGATTTATAAGTAGTAATATCTTTACCATCTAATTTAACAATAACATCACCTTGTTGGATTCCAGCTTTACTTGCAGCACCATCACTTGTTACTTTAACAACATAGATACCTTCATCAACAGATACTTTAACACCATATCTTTGAAGTTCATATGAAGAATAATCATTTAAAGAAACACCTGAAATACCGATAACTGGATGAGATACTTTACCATTTGTACGAATTTGTTCTGCAACTGTAATAACATCATTAATAGGAATCGCAAATCCCATACCTTCAACGCTTTCATCAGAGAACTTCATGTTCGTAATACCTACAAGTTCACCTTTCATATTAACAAGCGCTCCACCACTATTACCTGGGTTGATAGCTGCATCTGTTTGGATAACATTCATATCCCAATCATCAACATTATCATCATTTAAATCAACAGAAACTGTACGATCTGTTGCTGAAACAATACCTTGAGTAACAGTTCCTGAATATTGAATTCCTAATGGTGAACCAATCGCTAAAACTGTTTCTCCTTTATCTAATAAATCAGAATCTCCTAAATCAATAACACTTACATCAAAGCTTGGTTGACATCTCAAAATAGCGACATCACTATATTCATCACTACCTACAACTTCTGCATCTACATATTCATTATTTGAAAATACAACTTGTACTTTGTTTGCACCATCAATAACATGGTGATTCGTAATAATATAGGTATATTTACCAGTTTGATCATAAACGACCCCACTACCACTTCCAGATTGTGTTTCACTCGAAGAACTTGAATTATCACCAAATCCAAAAGCATTATTTGTTGTATTTTTATAAACAACAACTCCTACAACACTATCACTCGCCTTTTCTACAACACTTGTTGTATCTGTTTTAACATCATAATTGACTTGTTTTACAGTTCCTTTATTTGTAACGGTCGTTGTACTATCATTCGATGA
Source organism: [Clostridium] ammoniilyticum (assembly GCF_025566905.1). NCBI lineage: Bacteria > Bacillati > Bacillota > Erysipelotrichia > Erysipelotrichales > Coprobacillaceae > Faecalibacillus > [Clostridium] ammoniilyticum. The sequence goes on along the minus strand of NZ_JAOQJR010000001.1, from coordinate 106,149 downwards.
TGACATCATATTATAAAAAACATAGCCATTCATTACAAAGGAACAGACAATAGCAACTACTAATAAAATTTTTACTATTTTTTTCCATTTCTTTTCTTTAGGTTTATCTTCATCAACTAATATAAAATTATTGTTATTATCTTCGTTCATAATATTTCCTCCTTTTGATGCTATTATCATAAAAAATAAATATGTCTAAATTATATCCTCATTGTGGGAAACTTTGGGATTTATAGGCAACTTGACAGTAAAAGTCGAACCTATCCCTAAAGTACTTTCAACATCGATCGTTCCTTGATTCAATTCGACGATTTTTTTAACAATACTTAAACCAAGTCCCGTTGATATCTTTGAACTTCTTGATTTATCTACTTGATAAAAACGATCATAAATATAATTCAACTTATTTTTAGGTATACCCATTCCTTCATCTTGTACACTTAAAACAAACATATTATTTTCTTTTTTAGTTTTAATTGTAATAACACCCTCATTAGAGTATTTAATTGCATTAGAAATAAAATTACTTAAAATTGTTTTAACCGTTGAATAATCTAAAATAACAGGTTTTTCTATTTTATTATGATAAATAAGAGAAATATGTTTTTCTTTAGCCATTGGCTCAAATAAATCAATACTTTCTTTAACAACAGCTTTGACATCTAATTCTTTAAAATCCAATTTAACTCTTGTTTGATCTAATCGTGATAATTCTAAAATATCATTAATGATATTTTGCATACGATAACTTTCTTTCAACAAGATATCCATAAACTCTTGAAATATTTCTGGTGAATCTAAACCATCCCTTTTTAATATTTCTACACTTCCAATAATAGCTGACATCGGTGTTTTAAGTTCATGAGAAACATCTGACAAAAATTGTTTTTGCATATCTTCAATTTCTTTCATTTTAGAAACGTCTGTAAATAAAACAATCGTTCCATCAAAAATAAGATGTTCTTTATCAGAAAAAACAGGTGAAGATTCTACTTGATAATATCTCGACTGTATTTTTACAACCGACGATAACGGTCTTTCAAAAACATAGCATTGATCTACTAAATCAAGCATCTCACCTACAAATATATCTTTATAATATCTTCCTTTTAAATGTGGTATTTCAAAGCCTTTTCTAAAACTTTGATTGGTAAAAGCTATTTTCCCTTCTTTATCAATAAATAACATCGGTAAATTCATTGATCGAATCAATTGACTTAATATCTTTTCATGATATTTATTTTCAATTTCTACTTCCTTTATTTCATTATCCTTTTCTCTTTGAAAAAAACGTCCCATTCGTTGATAATGACTTTCTAATTGATAAGCATTGATTGCACATACAAAGATAAAAAGAAGCATGATATAAAGACTGTAAGCCTTATTAAAATAACAAAGTAATAAAGCAACAACTCCCATCAATACAACTTTCAAATAACTTTTAGTCATCTTTTTTCACCAACTTATATCCAACTCCCCTTACAGATTTAAAAGAAACTCGACTTTCTTTTAACTTTCCTTTTAATTTAAAAACATGAACATCAACAATACGTGTATCTCCATCATATTGAAATCCCCATATAGACTGTAATAAAGTTTCTCGAGAAACAGCTTCTTTAGGATGTTCCATAAACATTTTTAATAAATCATATTCTACTTTTGTTAGAACAATAACATGATTATCAATTGTCACTTCTCGATTTTTAGTATTCATCATAACATCTTCAAATTTAATTTCATCTAAAAAATGTTTATGATGTCTTCTTAAATGAGCTTCAATTCGCGCTATTAAAACTGCTGATTGAAATGGTTTTGTTAAATAATCATCTGCCCCTGCTTCTAATCCTTTAATAATATCTTCTTGTTCACTGCGTGCCGTTAATAAAATAAGTGGTTTAACATAATCATTTTGTCTTACTTCTTTAATAATAGAGACACCATCTTTATATGGAAGCATCCAATCAATCAAAACAAGATCATAATCATTTTCTAAAATCTTCGAAACAGCCTCTTTTCCATCATATAAACTATCTACTAAATAACCTTTTTTTCTAAGTTCATAGGCAAGTATCTTATTGATGGACATATCATCTTCAATTAATAATATATTATTCATTATTCCCATCGTATCTTTCTATTATTCTTTGAACAACAGGGTGTCTTACGACATCCATCGCTGATAAATGAATAAATGAAATTCCTTTGACCCCTTCTAAAATATCTAATGCACGAATAAGTCCAGAAGTTGTATTTCTTGGTAAATCGATTTGTGAAATATCTCCTGTTACAATCATTTTTGATCTGAATCCTAAACGTGTTAAAAACATTTTCATTTGATTATCTGTTGTATTTTGCGCTTCATCTAAAATAACATAAGCATCTTCTAAAGTACGACCTCTCATATAAGCAAGAGGTGCAATTTCAATAACACCTTTTTCCATAAGCTTTTCAGTTTGTTCAACACCTAACATATCGTATAAAGCATCATATAAAGGGCGTAAATAAGGATCTACTTTTTCTTTTAAATCTCCTGGTAAAAATCCCAAATTTTCTCCTGCCTCAACAGCTGGTCTTGTTAAAATTATTTTTTTAACTTCATTATTTTTTAAAGCTGCTACTGCAAAAACAACAGCTAAATAAGTTTTTCCTGTTCCCGCAGGTCCTATTCCAAAAACCACATCATTATTTTTTAAAGCATAATAATAACTCTTTTGTCCTAATGTTTTAGGATAAATAAGTTTTCCATTATATGTTCTAGCTATTTTTATATGATAAAGTTCAGATAATTGATCCAACTTATCTTTTTCTACAAGTTTTTGAGCATAAATAACATCTCTTCTTGAAATAGAAACCCCTGAAACAATCAGTTTTAACAAAGAATAAATGACTTTTTTAGTTTTTTCAATTTGTTGTTGACTTCCAACAATTGACATTTCATCTCCTCTTAAAGAAATTTCAACTTGAAAATGATCTTCTAAAACTTCTAAATTTTCATCTTTTACTCCAGATAAATTAACAAGTTGTTCAATGTTATAAGCTTCTAACTTAACAATTTCTTTCATGAATCCTCCCTAATTGCAATATCCTCTATAAAAACATATTGCATCTTTAATACATATTTCTTCTCTATTATATCATATGATAGTACTTTTTCCCTGTCAATTTTTACATCCTTTGGTAATTGACTTCTTATTTTAAAAAGCAAATACGCAAATATATCTTTATCTTTAACATTTGATGACGAAGCCTCTATATATTGATAAGTATAAGCTTCTACACTTCCTAAAGTAGGAATCATTTTTATTTGTTGTTTCGTATCTTCAATTTGATGTGAAATCAAAACATCTCCTTTTTTTACATACTGATTCACTTTAACTAAAACATTTCCTTGTTTGACATCCAATTGACGAATAACCCCATCTTTTTTAGCGATATAATCTTGATATTTTAAGACCGTCTTTTGATTATGACTAGCGGGTGTATATTCAACATGTAAAACACTTCCCTTTTGATAAACATTTAAATAATCAATTTTGCTTTGATATTTTCTTTTTAAATGATCATAAAGTTTATTGATTTGAGGATAAGTCAATTTAGGATGCATCATTTGTATTTGTTTATTGAGGTCTTTTTGAAGTTGATTGTTCACGATAGAAAGAGAGCCTGTTATTTTATAGTCATAAATATAATGTGGTAAAATAAAAAGTGTGCTTATAAAAGCAAGTGTAAAAATGATTTGTGGAAATTTAAAGATAAGAAATAAATAATGAAGTAGGCCTATACTTTTTTGAATAGGTAAATGCATAGAAGATGTGATATATCTTTGATAAATAGGAACGTAAAATGAATAACGTAATGCATCAAGTTGATGTAAATGAAAAAGTGTGAGCTGATGTTTTTTGGTTTCTTTTAAAAATGAAACAATATCATTTGTTTCAATAACAATATAATCATAGCCTAAATTCATGAAAATATAATTGATGTAAACTCACCCATTAACATAATTTCATCTTGACTATAGTAACGTATTTCAATATTTTTTCCTTTTATTGAAATAATTTGTTGATTCATTTTACATTCAAAAATCGTTGATTCTAATGTAATAATCAACTGATAATGTTTAATTAAAATTCTATTTTTTTGTATACAAAGCATTCTATCACCTATTATAAGCTATGATATTTCCTTTTCATTATGTATAGAATTTTATGATTCGATCTTTTTATAACATCAAAAAAGTCAACTTGTAATGTTGACTTTACTTATTTTGATCTTTTCTTCTTAATAATTCATTTCGATAAACAACGAGATCTTTATAAATATCACTTAATGTTGAAAAAAACCATTCTACTCTTTCATCAGGAATACGATTTCTATAAATAGAGTCTAATTCATGATGAAATTGTTCATGAACTTTCAAAGCTTCTTTCCCTTGATCTGTTAATCTTAAGTAATAAATACGTTGATCTTGAGTAGATTTTTCTTTAATAAGAAAACCTTTTTCTACAATTTTTTTAACAGCTGTCGTAAGAGTTCCAAGTGTTACATTCAAATGATTCGCAACAGCTGACATTGAGGGACTTGATTCTTTATCAACAGCTTCTAAAACATGCATTTCAGACATCGAAAGTTGTTTAAAAGGTCCTTGTTTTAAATATAATTCCTGTATATCCATCGCAATATTAAAAACATCAACAACTGTTTCTATCGTATCTACTCTTTGTGTCATCTTTTTCTCCTTATTACTCTTCGTATTTTCTAATATACTGATAACCGATACCACCAATACCCATATGAGCTCCAACTACAGCTGGTAATTCTCTTACAAGTATTTCACATTCTCCAATTTGTTCAATCAATTTTTGTTTCATTTCTAATGCTAGTTCTTCATTTAAAACATGTTCGATTGCAAAAACATAATCCTTATTGTTAACCTTACATTCATTGACCATGTGATCAATAATTTTTAAATTTGCTTTTTTAGTCGTTCTTACTTTACCAAAACTATCAATTTTACCACCTAAACTATAGTTTAATTTCATAATTGGTACAATTTTTAAAAGCCCAGCTAACGCTGCAACAGCAGGAGTAATACGTCCTCCCTTTTTTAAATGCTCTAAATTAGGAACCATAATAATCGTTGCTGAATCTTCTACAAGTTTTTCTAGAATATCTTTTATTTCTTCTGGTGATTTTCCCTCACGAGCAAGTTTTGCTGCAACTTCTACAAGATATTTTTGATTACTCGCTGTTCCTTTTGTATCCACTAATGTTACTGGCATTTCTAACATATCACACGCAAGCTTCATTCCATTCATGGTTGAAGAAAGTCCTGTAGCGATAGGTAACCCAATAACATGACTATATCCTTGATCTTTGATTTTTTGAACTGCTTCTTGCAGTGAACCTGTTGATGGTTGAGAAGTCATCACCATAATATCGTCTTTTTCCATACGTTTAAAAACATCTATACTATGAATTTCAATATCATCTAAATAACTTTTACCTTCCATAGTGATTGTTAGTGGTGCAATAAATATTCCTTCATTTTCTCTTGAATCTACAGGAATTTGACATCCACTATCCGCTAATATAGCAATTTTTTCCATACTCTCCACCTCTTCCTCATATAATATAACAAATTATGGATTATTTTTAAAGTTTTATGTTATCATAAAAGTCGGAAGGTGAAAAAATGAAATCTATTGAAAAAATAACTGAACACACATTAGTCATTAAAAAATCAGAGTTTATTTGTACGCTCATTCCTTTAAATGATGAAGAAAAAATCAATGAAACTATTGATTATTATAAAGAAAAATATAAAGATGCTACACATAATTGTGTTGCCTATCTTGTAGGTACAAAAGAAAGAGCCAATGATGATGGAGAACCATCAGGTACTGCAGGTCTTCCAATGCTCAATGTTTTAAAAAAACAAGAACTCAGTAATATCATTGCAATTGTTACAAGATATTTTGGAGGCATTAAATTAGGAGCTGGAGGTTTAACACGCGCCTATAGTCAAGCTGTGGCTGATGCTTTAAAAGAAGCTAATATTGTTGAAAAACATTTAATCGATGTCTATGATGTTTCTCTTGATTATAGTTTTACTAAAAAATTTGAGCATCTATTAAAAGTAAATGACATTGATTGTATAAATAAAGAATACGATGAACAAGTCACTTATCGTCTTTATATTGATGATTTGTCTTTCTTTGATACAATTCAAGATTTAACAAGTAATCGTTACAGTAAAGAATTTATAAAAAAAGAATATGTTCCTGTAAAATAAATATGTATTTAGCCTGTTGACAAAACAATTTTGTTGACAGGCCTTTATTGTATAAGAAACAATTATTCAATGGACTATCCGTCCATTGAAAGAAAAAGGGACATTGTCGTAAAAACAGATGTTGATGGTGTCTATGGTGTCTGTTGTATCTTCAGTATCGAACACCAAAGTACGATCGATAAGAACATGGTGATACGATGTGGCAACTATGAAATGACGGAGTATTTAAAATAATTAAAAAACAAAAAACTTAAAAGATTAGTTTCTCAAGTTATGATTGTCTTTTATACAGGGCCAAAGAAATGGAAAGGACCTTTAACATTAAGTGACTATTTGGATATACCAGAAGAATTAAAAGAAT
>NZ_JAOQJR010000001.1:0-99206 GCF_025566905.1 [Clostridium] ammoniilyticum | reverse complement strand
GAAAAGAAAACTGTATTATCATTATTGAAAGTAAAATTAGGAAATGTATCAAATCAACTCGAACAAGCAATACCAAATAGTTCAATTGAAAAACTTAATACATTAACACTTTCAATTTTTGCTATCACAAACGAAGATGACGTTTTAAAAATCATTAATTAATAAGTTAATATATAAACAAGAAAAAGCAAGGCATTTTATTTGGCTTGCTTTTTTTATAAAAAAGAAAAGTACGGTTTTGTCGTACTTTTCTTTCGTTTATTTTTTTGATAACGTTTCAATAAACTCATTTAAACGATTAAGCCATTGATCATGTTTATTGATTTTAATTGTTATTTTATTATCTAAAGATTTAAAGGCTGGCTTTGTAAAAAGTTGATTAGCAAGCAAGAATAATTTATCACCTGAAATTGTTTCAAAAGCATTTGGTGAAAAGATAATTTCTAGTTGTTTACCAGAATCTTTAATATCTTCAATAATAGAATAATGTGAAAGAATTTCAAGTTTTCTCTTTTCAATCAATGTTAAAATAGCTTCCGGTAAATTTCCATAATAATCATCAAATTCCGCTTTTAAACTATTAAGTTCACTCATTGTTTTTGCTTTATCTAATCTTTGATACAATTCAAGTTTTTCATAATCACTTTCTACATAGTCATCAGGAATATAACCATCTACACTCACATTTAAGTTTTTAACTTCTTCTTCAGGCTTTTCATCTTTATGCATTCTTACATTGATGGCATCTTGTAAGATCTTCATATACATTTCAAAACCAATATCATCAATAAACCCAGCTTGTTTACCCCCAAGAATATCTCCTGAACCACGAATTGATAAATCACGCATGGCAATTTTATAACCACTACCAAGTTCAGTAAATTCTTTAATCGCTTTTAAACGTTTTAATGCATCATCTTGAATAGACTTATCTTTTTTATAAAGAAGATAAGCATAGGCGCCTCTTTCACTACGACCTACACGTCCTCTAATTTGATAAAGTTGGGCTAAACCAAATTTATCAGCATCTTCAACAATCATCGTATTAGCATTAGGAATATCAATTCCTGTTTCAATAATTGTTGTACAAATAAGAACATTAAATTCTTTATTCATAAAACGAAGCATAACATCTTCTAGTTCATTTTTATCCATTTGACCATGTCCTATAGCTACTTTTGCATTAGGAACAGTAGAAGAAATTTTATAAGCTACATTAGCGATTTGATCTGTTCGATTATAAAGATAGAAAACTTGTCCATCCCTAGCGAGTTCTCTTTCAATAACTTGTTTAATTAACGTATTATTTTTTTCAACAACATAAGTTTGTACAGGTAATCTATTTTTAGGTGGTGTATCGATTTTCGATAATCCTCTAATTCCCATTAAAGACATTTGTAATGTACGAGGAATTGGTGTAGCTGAAAGAGAAAGAACATCAATGGTTTCACGGTATTCTTTGATTTTTTCTTTTTGTTTAACACCAAAACGTTGTTCTTCATCGATAACAAGTAACCCTAAATCATTAAACGCGACATCTTTTGATAAAATACGATGTGTTCCTATTAATAAATCAATTTTACCTTCTTTAACTTCTTTTAAAATACGTTTCTTTTCTTTAGATGAAGTAAAACGATTGAGTAAAGCAATTTCTACAGGGAAATTTTTAAAACGTTCGGTGGCTGTTTTAAAATGTTGCATTGATAAAATAGTTGTTGGACAAAGAAAAGCTACTTGTTTATGATCTAAAATTGCTTTAAAAGCACCACGTAAGGCCACTTCAGTTTTACCAAAACCAACATCTCCACATAAAAGACGATCCATTGGTTGAGGTTTTTCCATATCCAATTTAATCTCATCAACACTTCTTTGTTGATCAGTAGTTAAAGCATAACCAAATTGATTTTCAAAATCGATTTGTAATTCATTATCCTTAGAAAAAGCAAACCCTGGTGAAGACATTCTTTTAGCATATAATTCTATTAATCGATCAGCAATATCATCAATTTTATTTTTAGCCTTTTGTTTAGCTTTTGTCCATTTGCTACTTCCAAGAGCATGGATCATTGGTACTTTACCATCAGCACTTGCATACTTACGAATCATTTTAAATTGTTCAACTGGAATATAAAGCGTATCATCTCCAGCATAAGCCACATATAAATAATCTTTATGATATCCTTTAACATCAAGTGTTTTAATTCCTAAATATTGCCCTATTCCATAGCTATCATGAACAACATAATCACCAACATTTAATTCTTGGAAGTTACGTAATGTTTTAGCATCTTTAAATCTAAAATATTTTGTTTTAGAAACATTGACTTCTCCAAATAATTCATAGGCTGTTAAAATAACTACTTTTTCTTCAATAAGTTCTAATCCTGATGCAAGTTTTCCTACATAAAGATTAATACCTGGATAAATTACTTCATCAATTCCTACAAGTGTATATTTCATTTCATGCCGATCAAAAAGTTCCACCATCAATTGAAGTTGATGTTTATTTTCTAGAGAAATTAAAATTTGACTATTCTTTAAATAATCATTGATTTGTTGGATGACACGTTTTTCATCATCTCGATTAAACATCACATCGTGACTTAAAAAGACAACATCATCTTTATTTGTTGCAAAAGTATTAATAGCTTGATAGTTATCTTTAATAATGCTATCAAAATCTTGATAAAGTTGATTATCTTTTAAAAAGCGTCCACTTTGGCTTAATTCTTGATAATAATAGAAGTTTTCTGAAATATAGTTTTTGATTTGAAAATGAATATCTTCTTCTTGACATAAAATAGTAATTGGATCATCTAAATAATCTTTAATACTCGTCACATTTTTAAAGAGATGATAATACGCATATTGACTACTATCTGTAGCATGTGCTTTTAAGTTTTCAATATCGATCATGATTTTTTCTTCAAAATCATCTTTAAATAAATCATCCATCTTTTGATATTGTTCTTCAAAAGAATCTTTGATTTGTGTAACAACTGAACCTACTTCTTGATCTAAATAAAGAAGATCAGTAGCTGGAATAATTTCAATTTCATCCACTTTTTCAATCGTTCTTTGTGTTTTTTCATCAAAAAATTTAATATAATCAATTTCATCATCAAAGAAATCGATACGAATAGGATGGTCATATTGCATTGAAAAAATATCAACGACTCCCCCACGTTTAGAAAAATAGAAAGGTTGATCAACACGTGTTGTATGCATATAACCTGCTTGCACTAAAAATCTTTGTAAATCATAAACATCAATATGATCTCCTACTTTTAAAGTCATACAGTTTTTCTTAAAAACATCAACAGTTGGAACATATCGCATCACACTATGACCATGACTGATCAAAAGATGTGGACCAGGTCGTGTAAGTTGATACATCGTTCCTAATCTTTGTCCTAATAATTCTCCTGAAGCGGCCAAACTTTCAATACGATAAGATTCATCTACAGGAAAATAAAGGGCTTCATCAATCATTTGAGAAACTTGTTTATAAAGAAGATTAGCTTCATATTGGTTTGATTTAACAATCAGCATATCTTTTTTTAAAGTCAAAAATGCGCTAGCAATCAGTAGCGCTTCGCTGTTGGAAGAATTGACAACGATATTTTGTTTATTCAATAAAGCATTAAATGCTTTATTATCTTTTAATAAATGTAGTATCTTTTTCATATGTGCCTCTAATTAAAACGATTCATTGCATGGTTAAATCCATGATCCAAATAATCAATGACTGCATCACTGGCATTTTCAATCCCTTGATTGATAGCATCTTGTTCATCTTTTGTAAAACGTGATAAAACATAATCAACAACTTTTATATATTTACTACGATCAATACCTACACGAATACGATTAAAATTTTGACTTCCAGTATGCAAGATAATATTTTTAATACCATTATGCCCACCAGCACTACCACTTTGTCTTAAACGAAGCTTCCCTACTGGCATATCTAAATCATCATAAATAACTAAGATATCTTCTTGATTGATTTTAAAGAAATCCATAACTTGTCTAACAGATTCTCCAGATAAATTCATATAAGTTTGTGGTTTTAATAAAATCACATCTTCACCTTTATATTTACTTTTTCCATAAAGTCCTTTAAATTTGTTTTGTGTCATTTCAATATTTAATTTTTCACTTAAACGATCTAATACCATAAATCCTGTATTATGTCTTGTATTTTCATATTCTTTTCCAGGATTACCTAAACCAATAATTAATTTCATTTTTTACCTCTTTAATCCAAATATTTTCATCGAAATAGGAGCTAAATATGTGCGTGATTCATGATCATTATAAATCACTTCATATTCATCCATATCATTTATTTCAAAATCATAATACGAAGGATTAAAATATGCAACAATCTCTTGATATTTTCCTTTATTTTGTTTCACACAATATCTTAAAATACGATAATCAAAATGATTTGTACTTACATATTCATTTACTTCTTGAATTGTCTCATACTTAAATCCACCATTTTCTTTTCTAAGTTGAATCATTTGTTTAAGAGTTTCAATATCCTCTTGATTTTCATCAACTAAAGACCAATTGACTGCATTAATATGATCTAATGTATTATACGTATTTCCAAGTCCATCTTTACTACGATAGAACTCTTGACCACAATGAATAAAAGGAATTCCTTGTGATAAAATAAGCGCAACATTCAACATCAATTGTCTTTTCTTACGAGTTTCAAGTGGTTCATCCCCATTACTGATTGCAAATTTATCAAATGTTGTCGCATTATCATGACATTCAACATAATTAATACTTTGATCAACATAGCTGTAGCGATTTGTATTTTTCATACATTCACCACCAATTTCACAATTATACATATTCCCTGCAAAATAACCTTTATCCTTTAAAGCAGAATCTCCACTTCCACCCTTTAAAGTTTCACGATAATAATCATTAAAGAAGCCAATATTTAACATCTTACGATGATTATCTTGCATTCCTTTTTCATGATCATCCATAGCTGTAGGCATATTCCATCCTTCGCCATACATAATAAAACTATCATCTATTTTTGAAGCTTGATCATAAACTTGATTTAAGGTTTCAATATCAATAATACCCATTAAATCAAATCTAAAACCATCTACTCCATAAAGTTTTTGCCAACGCAAACACATATCTTTAATATATCGTCTTACCATTTGATGTCTTGATTCCAAATCATTTCCACACCAAGAACCATTAGACATTTCTCCATATTGATTCTTTCTAAAATAATACCCCGGTACTGTTCTTTCAAACGCACTTGTATAATAATCATACATATGATTATAAACAACATCCATCACCACTCTTAAACCTTTTTGATGAAGTGTTGAAACCATATGACGACATTCTTTAACTCGCGAATAACCATCTTGAGGATCTAAAGCATAACTTCCTTCAGGAACATTGTATTGAATTGGATCATAACCCCAGTCATACATCACTGTAGGATGAAGTTCATCTACTGTCGCAAAATCATACATTGGCATGATTTGAACGTGAGTAACACCTAAATCTACAAGATAATCAAACCCTGCTTTATTACCTTGTGGTGTAACTAAACCACTTTCTACTAAAGACATAAAAGTCCCTGGATGTGTTGCGTTAATTGTCTTAGACATAGTAAAATCACGAACACTTAATTCATAAATGATCGCTTCTGTTTTTCTTTTCATATGTTGTAAGTTTTCTAAATAAAGTGGTTCATTGATTTTATCAACATCAATGACAATATTACTATTACTATTAGCATTAGAAGCATAAGCATAAAGATCTAATGTTTCATGAAAACTTTTATGATGACGAATCAAATAATTATATTCTTGATTATCCAAATCTCCTTGGATCGTTACTTCAAAAACCCCTTTTTCTTTTCTTTCCATTTGATAAGCTTCATTTCCTACTTTAACCATGACTTCTAAAGCCGTAGGCGCCCATACTTTGAAAGTTGTCTTTTCTTTTTGATAAAGAGGGCCTAATTTTCCATCATAATAAAATAATTCATCAAAATCATCCAATTCAGAAAGTCTTACATATTGTAAAATAGCACTTAAACCATAATTATCTACCATCTCATAATGATGCGTTAAATCAATATGAACATTTTTAAAATAATATTTAACACAAATATCATCTTCACATGTTTCAGCAACAGGAATTTCTACAAGTGTTTCTTTATTTAAATCTCTCAAATAAAATTTTGGAGAAATTCCCCCATAATATTTTTTTGAAAGTCTTACTTCTATTTTATTAAGCTCTATTAAATTGGCGAGCATACGTATTTTGCCTTTTTCCATTTTTAATCACCTAATCGTATTATACGCAAAATATATATTTTATTCAAACATCTTCTTTTTTGCTTTGATGTTCAAATTTTATGATATAATACCCTCGGTGATATAAATGAAAGTTGGTTTAGTATTAGAAGGTGGCGCTATGCGTGGTTTATACACAGCGGGTGTCATTGATACATTTTTAAAAGAAAAGATTGATGTTGATACAATTATTGGTGTTTCAGCGGGAGCTTTATTTGGAATGAATTATAAATCAAAACAAATAGGACGTGTTTTGAGATATAATAAAGCTTACGTTGGAAATAAAGATTATATGGGTGTTTATTCTTTTTTAAAAACAGGAAATGTCATGAATGAAGAATTTTGTTTCGAAAAATTGATTGATGATTTAGATCCAATTGATTATCAAAGTTATCAAGAATCTCCTGTTGATTTTTATGCCGTTGTGACAAATTTACAAACAGGAAAAGCAGAATATAAGTTGTTGGATACTTTAGATAATTATGATCAAGTTGAATATTTAAGAGCATCAGGTTCAATGCCTTTTGTATCTCATATCATTCAAGTCAATGGTCATGAATATTTAGATGGTGGCTGTAGTGACAGTATTCCTATTAAAAAAATGTTAGAGATGGATGTTGATAAAATCATTGTCGTTTTAACAAGACCCTTAGATTATCGCAAAAAGCCATCCAATAAACATCTTAATAAACTCTTTTATCATCAATATCCTCATTTTGTAGAAACCTTAAATAATCGTTATTTAAATTATAATGCGTCTTTAGATTTGATTACAAAATTAGAAAAAGAAAAGAAGATTTTTGTTTTAAGACCTAGTCAACTCATCCCTATTGGACGACTTGAAAAAGACAAAGAAGTCATTCAACAAATGTATGACTTAGGTGTAAGTGATTGTAATAATCAATTAGAAAACTTAAAAAAATACTTAAGAGGCTAAATTAGCCTCTTATTAATTGGTATTTAATTAAAAGTTCTTTAATTTCATCTGGTGAAACACATCCATTTTCACCTAGATGAATTGCTGATTTCGTTTTACCATGAAAATCACTTTCACAAGTAAATCAATATAACTTTTATTCATTATTCATCTCTCCTATCATTTGATTCTTTCCTATTTGAAAAAGTCCTTCTTTAATTAATGTATATAGTTGATTAATTTTAATTATTTGAGGTTGATGTTTTAAAGGAATCGTTGGTAAAGATATTTGTATGTCTTTTAAAACATCGCTACAAATACCAATAGCTTCTAGATTTAAGACACAACATAAAGTAACAATCTGTTTTTCTAATAATTCTTGAGGAGCATCTTTTAATAAACGCACTTGTTGTAAATGATCATAAAAAGGTAAGCACCGAAGTTCTCCCGCAAAATGACTAAAGCCATTATAAAGTTTCCCTTGAATGATCATTCCACAGCCTACATAATCAACCGCAGGCTGATAAATCAAAGCACTATTTTGATAGTGTGAATATTGATGATAAAAACCAATGCTGGCACAATTGACATCATTTTCAATGATTATTTTTTGTTTTATTTCTTTTTTTAAAATTTCTAATATATTTTTATTTTGAAAATCTTCAAAATCACACAAATCAATCATTCCCTGATCACAAACCCCTGGCAGTGATAAACAAATGACAGCAATTTCTTGATCTTTCTTTAATACCTTTTTTAACATCTTTAAAAACTCTTCAACTGTTCCTTTTAAAGAAGAATAATTTTTTTGATAAACAATTTGATCATGTAAATCTATGATTTCAAAAATAAATTCATAACTCTTCTTATTCTTCTTTAAAACTATTTTTAACAGGTGCTTATAATCCTTATATAACTGATATTCTTTAGACTTTCTACCACCCGTTGACTTAGAATCACTTACATATTAAATTTCATGACTTTTCAACATTTCTTGTAAAATATTAGTAGTTGTCGCCAATGAAAGACTTGTTTTATACGCTAAGTCATTTTTTGTCCAAATTTGTCCATCATAAAGGCATTCTCTTATTTTTATTTCGTTTTCTTGTTTTAAATCATTTACTTTTGACACTCTATCACCTAATTTTCATCAACTTTTGTCGAAAGATATTATAGTACAAAAGGTATAAAAAAAGAATGACCTTTCGATCATTCCTTATTTTCTACCATAATAAATATCTCGATCAACTGCTTTATTCATTGAAGCAACAACTGTTGTACATACTGCATCTCCAGTAATATTAACGGCTGTTCTTGTCATATCTAAGATACGGTCAATTCCCATAATTAAAGCAATTCCTTCTACTGGTAAACCAACGGAATTAAAGACCATGGTAAGTGTAATTAATCCAACACTTGGTACCCCTGCTGTTCCTATTGAAGCAAGCGTTGCTGTTCCAATAACTGTAGCATAATCCATCATAGATAGATGAATTCCAAAGGCTTGAGCTGTAAAGACAACCGCAACACCTTGCATGATGGATGTTCCATCCATATTGATTGTTGCTCCTAATGGAATTGTAAAGGATGAGATCTTTTTAGAGACACCCATTTTTTCAGCTAAAGTATCAATATTCATTGGAATTGTTGCATTGGATGTTGATGTTGAAAAGGCAAAAGCCATTACTGGGAAAAAGTTTTTAATAAAGATAATTGGATTTAATCCTGAAAAAATCTTTAACATTGACATATAAACCCCAAAACATTGAACTCCTAATGCAAGTAATACACAGAACATATATTTTAATAATGGGATGAAAACATCAAAACCTATTTCTGCAAATGTTTTAGAAATCAAACAGAAAACACCTATTGGTGCTAACTTCATAACAACCATTGTCATTTCCATCATAATATCATTAAATTGACTAAAGAAGTTTTTAACAATATCTACACGATCTGACATATTTGCAAGAATAACACCTAAAATAAGCGCAAACAAGATAATTTGTAACATTGTTCCATTTGCAAGTGATTCAAAAATATTTGTTGGAATAATATTTAACAATGTTTCTGTCACACTTGTTGCTTGTGTTGACTCTGTTACTTTTGAAGTGATTTTAATTGCTGACATATCTAAACCAATACCTGGATTAATAACATTAGCGATACATAAAGCAACAACAACGGCAAGTGCTGTCGTACATAGATAAAAAAGCATTGTTTTAAGTCCTACAGATCCTAATTTTTTAGTATCTCCTACTGCCATACTTCCACAAACAATTGAACAAAAGACAAGTGGTACAACTAACATACGCATTAAACGTATAAATCCTTGTCCTACAACATAAAATAAACCACTAACAATAAAATCATCAACGATTTTATTACTAGGAATACAATAATTAATAATAATTCCGGTAATTGCACCTGCAATAAGTGCTATAAAAATCAAAGTTGTTAAACCTAACTTCTTTTTATTTTTCATTATATAGACCCCTTTCTTTAAAATATTCTTTTAAAGATTCTTTCCATGAAGGAAAAGTATAAACTGGAGTCATTGACATAATAAAATTATCTAAGACACAATAAGCTGGTCTAACTTTAGAAAAATCAGATAAATGAGTAGGTACTGCCTTCATTTGAGCTTCTTTTCCTGTAAGTTTTAAAATCTCATGAGCGAATTCATATCGACTACATACCCCTTTATTTGTCGCATGATATGTTCCATATTCATTTGTATCAATTAAATGTAAAATAAAACGTGCAAGTTCTTTAGCACTTGTAGGTGAGCCAAATTGATCAGAGGCAATTGCTAGAGATTCACCTTTATTTACTTTTTCTAATAAATCATTAATAAAATTATTTCCCAAACCATAGACCCATGTACTTCTAATAATAAAATGCTTATAAGTAAATTCTTTAACATATTGTTCTCCAGCTAATTTAGATTTACCATAAGCTGTTTGTGGTCTTGTTTGATCAAACTCATTATAAGGTTGATCACTTTTCCCATCAAAAACATCATCTGTAGAAATATGAACCAATTTAGCTTCTAATTTTCTAGCAATAATAGATAAATTTCTAGCACCTAAAGCATTAACTTTATAAGCTTTAGAAATATCATTTTCACATTCCTCTATATTTGTAAGTCCTGCACAGTTAATAATAATATCTGGTCTATTCATTTCCCCAAAACGTAAGACCTCATCTGTGTTTGTAATATCCAAATCGTCTATGTCAGTATCAAGAACTTTGAATTCAAGTTTATCAATAATTTCATTGATTGCTTGTCCAATTTGTCCTTTAGCACCGCATATCCAAATTTTTCGCATAATTTCATCCTCCTTTAAATCTTGAATATTATATCTAGAGGATTATTTGATGTCAAATTCAAACCTAGTTCATATTTCGTGATATAATAGTATTGAGGTGATTTTTATGAATGATTTATCTAAAATGTATCAAGTTTACGTAAATAAAGAATTACAAGTAAACAAAAATGAAATTTTAAATGTCGCTCGACTTAAGCAAAAAACGTTATCTTTCTTACATGATTTAGGAGAAGTTTGTCAGGATTCAAGATGTTTTATCTTTTGGGAAAAAGAAGAAGCTATTCATCACGATGAACTATTAGAACATTATTTAGATGGTTTAAAAATGTTAATGTCTATTGGTTATGAATTAAGAATTGATACTATTAAAAATCATACTGAAATTCCTAATCGTTTATCTTTAGAAGACTTATTTTTAAAAATTTATCAATCAATGATGAATGTTTCATCAACTTATTCTAGTCAAGATTACCAAAATACAATTGATGACTATTTCTCTTTAGGATTTCAATTAGGTATTGATTTAGATGAAATTATTGATCATATTTAATTTGTGAGATGGAAACATCTCACTTTTTTATTGCATATGTTTATACTTAGATTTATAATATAATGATTTAAAACTTTTTGTTTTAAATGGCATAAAAAATAAGAGGATTAAAATATGAACCATTTTGAATATATTTCTAAATCAAAATACATGCCAGTAAATTGAGCATTTTGAACTGTAGATTTAGATTTATTTTCAACAATAAGTCTATTTTCATCTAATCCATTTGCAATTATTCATGCTGCCATTTGATCTGCTTCAATTGCATTTGGATTATTTTTAGCAGTTCCACCACCTGTAACAGCTACATAAGCATTTGGATATTTTTGAGCACTTGCAAGTCCGTTTGCAATCTTCCAACAAGTTCATCTTTCATTGTACCATCATCATTTAAAGCAAATCCTAAAACAGTAATACATAAACTATCATCATTTGGTAAACCATCTGGTAAAACATCAACATTGACATTCATATCAGTATTGACATAATCCCCATATTTCATGATTTTTTCCCATTCTTCCCCTTTAGTTGAATTAAGAGCTTTTAATTTTTCAACTAATCTTTGAATATCTGTTTTTGCTGTACTTTGATAAGTACTGTAATAGCTAATCATTTCATTAATAATATCAGTTTCGCCACTTTCACTAGCAAAAACAGGTATTGAAAAAGAAAATGATAAACATAAGGAAACAACAACCGTCATAACAAATTTAAATATTTTTTTTCATAATATCTCCTCCTTGGACATATTATACATTATTTGTACCGCTTACTTTAAATGTTTAATTTATTACATAATTTTACAATTTATAAAAAAATGTTGCGGTTATCGCAACACTTTTTTATTTTTGACAGATGCCACAAGGACTGTATCCTTGTTGTTGTAATTTTTTTGAAGTTGAAGTAACTACTTCTTTATTTTGTTCGCTCATTTTTGAAACACTTGAACAATTTGGATCATGATATTTTTTATTTTTTATATTAATAACATACTTTTTACTTTTATTACTTGACTTATTATGATAATCAAATGGATCCTTTGTTTCTTTGATGCCATAAGTTGGTTCTCCTTCTTTGGCTTTTCTTGAAGTTCCATTTTGATAATCAATAGTAACACCCGGTTGTACATTATAAACATAAACACAAAAACGAATCGTTTCATCTTCGACAGAAGCTGCTTGTAAAATCAAGCCTCTTGCTACTAATTCATCATCTTTATATACAGGAATGGCTTCATATAAAACATGATGATTCGTATTTTTAATATAATCTCTAACCTCTTCTTCAAAAGGCAACATACCTGTAACATTAAAATAACGTGTTCCCGTCATTAAATTTCTTTCTTCAGCATTTAAACCACTTAAAGCAAAACCAATTTGATGACAACGATTATATAAATATTTTGTAGAAATCAAATCATCATATCTTTGTGTTTTCCATCCTGACGGTTTAACCATTCCAATAGATTCCCTTTTATTTGTTGGAAGTGTTTCAGGACCTAAACAAGCTTGATCTTTTTGAGTACGTCCATATTCATCTAAATCATTTAATTGAATATATGTTTTTGTAGTATATTCATTTTCTTTAAAAGTAGGAATATTGTTATTGATTTCAATATATGGTTGTCCACTATATTCTTCTATTTGATTTAAAATATCTTGAACATTATTTTCATCAAAAGAAACCTGATCTGTTTCTATTTGTAATTGGTTTTCTATATTTGTAATTTGATAATGTAAGGTTTCTTTAGAGTCTACATAAAACGATTTTTGAGTTTCTTCACCATCTTGTACAACTTTTAACTCATGATTTCCTTTAGTTAACTTTAACTCATAAGTTCCTGCACCTTGACTTTTTAAAGTATCAATTTGATCTTGATCAACATAAACATCTACATCCTGACTACTTGTTTGTTCTAAAGAAAGTGTTACACTTTGCTTAGAGGATGCTTTTTCTACTTGTTGATTACATCCTGTTAAAGTAAATGTCATCAATAATGAAAGTAATAATAAATAGAGTTTTTTCATCATAGTTCCTCCTTGGAGTACAAGTATATCATAAATTTATATTTTTTCTTTTCTATTTTTTTTAAATAGAAACCTATTTCAAGGTTTTATTGGATAAAATATAAAAAATAGAAAACATGATCAAATACAAAAAGTATCATGGCAATCTACTTTTAATCATTGCTAAATAAAGATTAACATATTAAAATAGTAATAAAAATATTATCTTATTTAATCAGATAATTAGGAGAAAAGAAATGATAGATACTAAAAAAATTAGAAATAAACATGGTTTTACGCTTGTTGAAATAATAGTTGTTCTTGTCATTCTTGCAATTTTAGCTGCTGTGGCTATTCCATCCGTTTTAGGATATGTAGATGAAGCAAAAAAAGCAGGTATTATACAAGAAGCACATGGTATTTATGAAGCAGCGCAAATTGCTGCTACAAAATGCTATGCAACAGATGAAGATGAATTTAAAAAACAATCAATTTTTAAATATAACTACACATTACCTGCAGATTTTCCTTATAAAAAGACAACAACAAATTCAGTTGGAAGAGTGTCTGATTCTTTAATGAGTCATGGACAAAAAGAGCCTGACAAGTATCTTAGTGATAGCTATTCTGGCGCATCATATATTGATAAAGAAATTGTAAAAAATGTATTACATTTTTTACAAAGTGAAAATAAAAATTCAGCTATTTATAAATACAAAGTACCAACTGACTGCCTCAACGGTCAATCCCTTAACGATTATACTCCTAGTAAAACCAATGGATTTGCTATTAATATATTCTATAACCAACAAGGTAAGATAGAAGCTATAAATTTTGCGAGAGATAATTATATGGTTACTATTTATAATGGAAAATTAAATTGTGTTAAAGGTGGTAAATCAATAAAATCAATAGAAAAGAAATAGTATAAAAAATAATTTTTATGTAAAAAAGGGGATGTTACGAAATAATTTAAAATCGTAACATCTTTTTTGTTATAAATTCTAACTAAAAAATAGGATATTGATATCTTACCAATGATATTTATTTCCTACTAATTAATTTCTCAACGATAACGTTTGAGGAATTATTGTAATTAGAAACAATTGCTTCTTATAGTAGAATAATTTTATTATATAGATATTTAAAATTCTTATTTTTAATATATTTTTATTTTACAAAAGAAAAGGCTGTATGAAATTAATTATTTAATTTCGTAACAGCCTCTTTTTTATATGGTTTTAAATTTTTTATGATATAAGATATAAGCTACAATACTTGCAATTGCCTCAGCAATAACAAATGATAACCAAATACCTTCAATCCCCATGATATTTAATAAAATGTATGCTAATGGTACTGTAATCAATAATTGTCTAAGTAAAGAAACTATTAAAGAATATTTTCCTAAACCTAGAGCTTCAAAAACACCTGACATTAAAACTCCAAAAGATGAAACAATAAAACTTAAAGATAAAATTCTAAGCCCTGTTTCACCTATTTCTAACATACCACTACTTGCATTAAATAAAGAAAGTAAAACATTTGGAACTATAAAGAATAGTAATGTTCCTGCTCCTAAAATAGCAGCAATGACCAAACCAGATACTTTTAAAATTTGATGCATTCTTTCTTTTAACTTAGCCCCATAATTATAACTCATTAAAGGTCTCATCCCTTGTACAATTCCTGATGTTGGCATATAAATAAATGTTTGTAACTTATAATAAACCCCGAAGAAAGCAACTGCACTTTGTGAAATAGATGAAAGTATACCATTTAATAAAGAAACAAGAACAGATGGTAAGCACATCATCACACTTGAAGGAATAGCTATACTATAAAGTTGAGAAATAACATGAAAATCTACTCTGAATTTCTTAAATGAAATATGAAGATGTGTATTGTATTTTTTAAATAAGACAAATGCTAAAGAAGCTGCTGAAAATTGACCAATTACTGTCGCAATAGCTGCTCCAGCAACACCAAAAGCAGGTAATCCAAAATAACCAAAAATCAAGATTGGATCTAAAATAATATTAATAACAGCTCCAAAGATTTGCATGATCATGGGCATCATCATGTTTCCAGTTGCTTGAAACATCTTTTCAATAGCTAGATGAATAAATTGACCAATAACTAATGAGACAACAATCATTCCATATTGCATTCCATAGTTAATTACATTTTGATTTGTTGTAAACATATTTAAAAATGGTCGAATAAAAAATAAACCAATAATTAAAAATAATAAAGAATGTACAAGTGACATCACAATTCCTTGAGTTGCATAATAAGATGCCTTATTATCATCTTTAGCTCCTAAATGTCTTGCAATAAAGGCATTCATCGCAATCCCTATTCCACAAGAAATGGCTAATGATAAATTTTGTAAAGGGAAAATCAATGATACTGCTGTTAAAGCTTCTTCTCCAAGTTGAGAAACAAAGATACTATCTATAATATTATATAATGATTGAATCAACATTGAAATCATTGGCGGAATCGCCATTGACATTAATAAAGGAAATACAGGCTTGTATTCCATTGGGTTTCTATTTTCCATATAAATCTCCTTTCCATAAAAAAAACTATAGATGTCTATTTATGATCAGAAATAGAGAAATCTATAGCTTACCTAAGCAATATTCAATTTGCATGTCTATATTAATAAATATCTTTATCTTTGTCAATTGTTTTAAGCAGAAATTAATTCTTGATCCAAAGCTTCTAAAGCCATAATAGCATCCCAACAGAAACTTTCTTTACCAACATATTCATCAAAATGATTACGTTTAAATTGAATCATCACTTCTTCTTGAACACCACTGAATTTAATGATACAGTTTTGTGCTTTTAAACGATCAACGATATCAAAGAATTCATGAATCCCTGAATCATCAATAGAAGGAACACCTCTCATTGAAAAAACAATAGCTTCTAATGAATCATCTAATTCATCTAAAACATGTGTCATTTGTTCTTGTGTTCCAAAGAAAATAGGTCCACTTAAATACATAATTCTTGTTTTTTTATGATGATGTTTTAAATCTTTTCCTACACGATCTTTATCAATATCACGTACTTCTATATGTAAATGAGAATTATTTAAAACAAATAAGATAATTGAAACCATGACTCCAATAACAATCGCAACAGTTAAATCAAAAACAACAGTCGCACACATTGTAATTAAATATTGTGAAATATTTGTTTTAACTCTATTATGAAATAATGTTTTAATTTCTTGCCAATCGTTCATACGCCAAGCAGTAACCATTAAAACACCAGCAAGTGCAGATAAAGGTATACGTGACATAAGTGAACCAAGTAAAAACATCGAAATCAAAATAACAATTGAATGGAAGACACTGACTAATCTTGTTTTTCCACCTGCTTTAATAGCTACAGATGTTCTAGCAATCGCAGCTGTTGCAGGAACGCCACCAAATAATGGAATCAACATATTTCCAATACCCTGTGCCATTAATTCACGATCAGCATTTAATTTTTCATTTTTCATTTTACCAGCACTTGCTCCACATAAAAGTGATTCAATCATTCCAAGTGCAGCAATACTTAAAGCAGGTAGCATCAATTGTGTAATTGTACTTAAATGTAATGAAGAAAAGGATAATCTTGCTTCTGGAAACAAAGTACTTGGAATAGTCCCTACTTCATGAACCGGTAAATTTAAACATAATTGACAAATTAAAGCAATAATAATCCCTGCTAATGATGAAGGACAATATTCTCCCCATTTTTTAGGCCAAATAAGCATAATCACAACAACTAAAATCCCAAAGAAAACAGTTGGTAATGATACTGGAAAACCTAATTTTAAATATGAAAACAGTTTTTCTAAAGCACTTGAACCAACAGATGTTGTCCCAAAGAAATTATCAATTTGCCCTAATGCAATAATGATTGCAATTCCACTTGTAAAACCAGTAATAACACTAGTTGGAATAAAAGAAACAATTTTTCCAAACTTAAATAATGAAGCAATAATCAACATACATCCAGATAAAAAGCTTGCGATGAAGACACCTTGTAAACCATATGTTGTTGAAAGTCCAATTAAAATAGCTGACATAGCACCTGTTGGTCCAGAGATTTGGTAACTTGCTCCCGATAAAACACCAATCACTAAACCAGCAATAATCGCTGTAATTAACCCAGCACCTGCATCAGCCCCACTACTTACACCAAACGCTAAGGCAAGTGGTAAAGCAACAGCAGCTACTGTTAAACCAGCTAAGATATCTTGTAAAAGAGTTTGCATGTTATAACCTTTAAACTCATTTTTCAAGTCTCTTATATAATCTTTAAACATAAAATCCCCCTTTTTTACCCCGTGTCATTATACACATTAAACTGTCTTTTGTTAAGTTTATGTAGAAATAATCCTATTAAAATTATAATAATAAATAGGTTATAGCGATTTAATTCGTTATAACCTATTTTCATTAATGAATGATTTTTAAAACCTCTTCTTTACTATTGATGTTAAAGATATTTAATGTAAGTTCATTCAATTTTTCTAGCGATGTTGTTGTAGGTCTTTCTTCTAAAGGATTTGATAAAGTTCCTAGTTTTACTTTAAGTTGTTCTTTTAAAGTATTTCGTTTTTCTTCTTGTCGACCTTTTTCAATTCCTTGATTTTCAAATCTTTGAAATAATTGATCCATTGCCTTACACATGTTGATTTCCTTTCCTTCTGGTAAGTCTTCTTCTTTAATGTCCGCATGTGTCAAGATGGATGCCATCTTATAATTTTCTACACTGATCGTACGGTTTGTCCTTAACTTTTCATAGTCTCCTTCAAGCATGCTTTGACTGATCTCTACCACTTCTTTTCCTCTTTCTACCTGATTGATATAAAGCTGTGCATCATAGTTGAGTATACGAATAATCATATTTTTATCTAAACTACTTTGATGCTCTACTCCAATGATCATATAATCCCCATTGATACTTACTTTTCTGACGATATCTCGGTATCTTTTCATTTTCATTGGTAAGGGTTCTTTACCTATCAATGTTGAGACATCATTTTCCTGTGATATCAGATCTTCTGGTTTGATGACCTGTCTTCCATGAAAATAGAGAGCATTGCATAGATCTGCAAAACATTCCCCGTCTCTTAATAACTGTTTACAGGTTGTATCACTTGCATTTCTTATTTGACTCATTTTTTACCTCCTTACATGAGTGTTTTATAGTTAGTCGTCATCGCTATTTAAATCTTTTTTTAATATTGATGTAAGGAGCTTTCTGATTTAATTGTATCATATGCTTAAAGATAATTTGTCTCATATTTGTTTCACATTTAATTCACAAATATTTCTTTTTTATTATTTTATCTTTCTCTTTTCCTTCTTTCAATGGACGGATAGTCCAAAAAAAGAAACTGCATACTATCTGCAGTTTCATCTTAGCTATATAATTTTTTAGCTATGATAAATTTCTTTATCAAGCATTTTTTCTTTTTTAGCAACGATTACAGAGGTTGCTGCATCTCCTGTAACATTGAGGGAAGTTACAAGCATTTCAATTGGTCTATTGATTGCAAGAATCAATGAATAAGCAAGTAAAGCGGCATCATTTGTATAACCCATACCTGTTAAAATCGTAAAGAGGATAACAGCTCCTGCACCAGGTGCAGCAGGTGTTCCAATAGAAGCAATTAAAGCTAAAATAGCAATAATAGCCATTGACATAAAAGTTACTTTATAACCTGAACTAACAGCTACAAACATGGCTGCAATAACTTGCATAATTGCTGTTCCATCCATGTTAACTGTCATACCTAGAGGTAAAACAAACGAAGCAATTTGATCATGTACCCCTAATTCTTCTACTGTTGTTTTTCTATTTAATGGTAGTGTTGCTGCAGATGAAGATGTTGAAAATCCAAATAAAGCAACTTTAACAGCTTTTTTCATAAATGGTTTAGGATTAACCCTAGCCATTGTCATTAAATAAATTGGATAAGCGATAAATAAATAAGCAAATAAAGCAATAATAACTGTTACTACATAAGCTAAAGCCGGTTTTAATGAATCAATTCCATAAATAGCAAATGTTCTTGTAAGTAAACAGAAGATTGCATATGGGGCAAATTTATTAATTACAAACGTTAGAAATAAACTAATAACTTTTGAAACTTCTTCAAATACTTTTTTTAATGTTTTTGTTTGTTCTTCAATGGTATTCATAGCAAGTCCAGTAACTACTGCTAAAAATACAATTGCTAGGACATTTCCATTTGTTGTAAAGGCACTTACAAAATTGTTTGGAATAATTGATACAATAATATTTAATGGATTAGATCCTGTTGTTCCTTGTTGAACAGTAATCTTTCCTGCGTCTACTGAATTAAATAATCCTAAATGATAGATAATTGTACTTACAATACCAGCAAAAATCAAAGCACATATTGTTGTCGTAAAGAAAGTTAAAATTGTTTTAGAAGAAATTCTACCTAATTTCTTAGTATCAGTAATTGTACAAATAGCAAGTGTAATAGAAACAAAAACCATTGGTACTATAATTAACTGTAATGCATTAACAAATAATTGACCTATAATATAGAAAATTCCGATAGCACTTGTAGCACCTTCTGCTGTAATATCTTGGAAAAAGATATTATTAATCGTTTGCCACAAGTCTCCTTGACCACTTGAATTTAAGTGTTCTCTCAATAAAATACAACCAAATCCAGCAATTAAACCACATACTAATGCAATCAACATTTTCTTAGCTAACTGCTTTCCACTATTTTCTTTCATATCCATCCTCCTAAAAGTTCCCAAATTGCCAACATTATACATTATTTTTTTTAAAATACAATCCCTTTTATAAAAAATGTTAAGACCCAGCGATTTTGTCATGATAAAATTCAGCGAAAATGTCACCATCATTTCTCTTTTCTAATCTTCTCCATTATCATGTTATATGAAGGAGGTTTTTATATTGGACAGATTGTCCAAAAAAAATAATTGGTCAGTATGACCAATTATTTCATATATTCTTTTAGTTTATCAGGAATAGCTTCTATTAAATAGCTAACTATTTCTTCTTTTTTGATAGGTATATCATTTAAGACCCATTCTACTGTCATATCTACAGAACCTCGACAATACATATTTAATAAAAAATCTATATCTGAAGATAATGTCTTTCCTGTATTTTTATAAATATAATTTTTATAAAAATCATAGATACAACAAAAATCATAATGAATTAAATTATTATAATCATTTGATTTAAAAGCTTCTTTAAAGAAAGCATGTTCTTGTTCAATAAAAGCAAACTTTAAATTAAGTGCTTCTTGTAACGAACCACCTTGATTCATTTCTTCAAATGATTTTAAAACTAATTTTTCAAAATACCAATTAACTAAATCATATTTATCTTGAAAATGTCGATAAAATGTTTGTCTGGTTTTTCCTGCTGTTGAAACAATATCTGTTACAGTAATTTTATCTAAAGGCTGTTTTTTTATTAAGCTTTTGATTGCTTTAGCAAACAAAAATAAAGTTTCTTCGTTTTTCATAATAAACCTCTATAATAAATAATCATATTTTTCTATTTCATCAGTTTGTGCTAAAACAAGGAAAGTATCATTTAATTCTATTTCTAAATTAGGATCTACAGGAACTTCTAACTTATGTGTATGAGGATTTCGTTTACCTAAAACATTGATACTATAAAGTTTTCTTAAATCTAGTTGTGATAATGTTTTTCCTACCCATGCTTGAGGTACTTTCATTTCAACAATACAATTTTCTTCATCTAATTCAATTAAATCTTTAATATTTTTTCGAAGTAATGTTCTTGCTACTTTTTCTCCCATTTCTTTTTCAGGACGGACAACATAATCAGCACCTATTTTTTCTAAAACAACTTTAAAACGTTTGTTTTTAGCTTTAACAATAACATAAGGTACTCCCAGTTCTTTTAGATTCATTGTAGCTAAAATACTATCTTCTAATCGATCTCCAATAGCAACAATTCCTACATCCATATCATCTAATCCTAAATCTGATAAAAATTGAAAATCTGTGACATCACCAATAACTGCTTTTGTCGCAAAATCAGCCACTCTTTGTACATTTTCAGGATTTTTATCAATTGCAATGACTTCTCTACCATATTGAGAAAGTGTCTTAACAAGTGTAGAGCCAAAAATTCCAAGCCCTAATACAACAAATTGTTTTTCCATCTCATTATCCTATTAAGATATGTTCTTTTATATAGTTCACATCTTTTCCTTTCTTAGCGTTATATTTTCTTACAAAAATCAAAACCATAGTAATAGGACCAATACGTCCTATATACATCAAAATAATTATAACAATTTTTCCAACAAATGTCAGTGTTGGTGTAATACCCGCTGTTAATCCTACTGTCGCAAAAGCAGAAAAAACTTCAAAAAGTAGATCAATAAAATCTGCCTGCTCACTTATTGATAAAATAAATAAACCTGTTAAAGCAATCGCAAAACTAATCAACATAATTGTTAATGCTCTTTTAACAATTTGATCATCAATTGTTCTTTTAAAAACATGAATATTTTCATCACCACGCATTAATGCACGGACGTATAACAATCCAATAACAAAAGTTACCGTTTTAACACCACCAGCAGTTCCTGCAGGAGAACCACCGATAAACATAATAATAGACATAAAAAACTTCGTTGCTTGATGTAAAGAAGCCATATCTACTGTCGCAAATCCAGCTGTTCTAAGTGTTACTGATTGAAAAAAACTTGCGAGTATCTTTTGTGAAAATGGTAAAGATTTTAATGTTAGCGGATTTTGAAATTCTAATATGAAAATAACGGTCATTCCTCCAAAAATTAAAACAAATGTAGAAATCAATGCAATCTTTGTATGTAAAGATAAAGATTCTAAATACCTTTTCATTTTAAAATACTTAAAATGTTCTCTATAATGAATCAAAGATAAACGTAAATCGATCCACACAACAAAACCTAAACCACCAGCAATAATCAAACCACAAATAACTAAATTGATCCAAACATTGCCTACATAAGGAACCATTGAATTATTTCCTAAAATATCAAATCCAGCATTACAAAATGCTGAAATTGCATGAAATAAACTATAATAAATTCCTTTAAGGATTCCAAATTGTGGAATAAAAACAAAAGCAAGACAAATTGCTCCAATAAGTTCAAAACAAACTGTATATTTAATAACTCTTTTAATATAAATACCTGTTTCATTTAATGAATTTCTATTTAAAGCTTCCTGCATGACAATCTTATTAGCGTAGGTTAGTTTTCTTTTTAAAAGAACAAAGAACATCGACATCAGTGTTAAAAATCCTAACCCACCTATTTGAATCAATAAAATAATGACTATTTGTCCAAAAAGCGTATATTCACTAGCTGTTACATGAGTCACTAAGCCTGTTACACAGGTTGCTGAAGTTGCAACAAATAGATGATCTAAATAACTACTTGTTGAATGAACACTATGACTCATTGGTAAACTTAATAAAATTGACCCTATTAAAATAACCGCAAAAAAGCTAAAGCCAATTCTTCTAACTGCTGATATACCTAGTTTTTTATATTGTTTATGAAGTGTTTTTCTTTGCATATTTTCCCCTCGGTTCTATTAAAAAAAGACATGTTTCCATGCCAATTTAAAACAAATGATAATAAGCCAAGTTCTGTATTAGATAATCATTTATCTACGTTTACACGTCCTCTATCCCGTTCAATTTCGTTTTAAAGGTTCCCCTACCAAATTTGGGTTTCTGCCTTGCGGAGCTTTCCTCTTTTCAGCCATAGTTTCCTATGGAATTGTCTCTGTGGAGCCATTTATGAAGTTCTACCATAGTTGCCCTTAGGTTTTCCTTCTGTCGTTAGTTTACACTACCCTCACTTATTGATTCGTGAGGCACAAACACTACAATCATCGCAGATTGTGGCAGCCTGGACTTTCCTCTACTTCAATGAAGCAGCGATTATCTGTCATTTGTTATTTATTTTGAAATACTGCTTTTTCTAATAATGATAATCTTTTTAAGATATCTACATTGGAAGAAACATTATCTTCTAATGCTCTTAAATTATCATCTTGTAAAGCTTTTTCTCTTTCTAATCGAGCTATCATAGCTTTTTGATCAGCAAGACGTCTTTCAAGCTGTTCTATTCTATCATAAGAATTGTTCAATAGTCCAGCAAAAGCTTCATAATCTTTTACAACTTGATCTAAGAAGTGATCAACCTCATCCGCATTGTACCCTTTAAAATCAACTTTAAATTCTTTACTAACAATTTTTTTTGGACTTAATACGACTTTATATTCCATGCTTTTCAACTCCTTTACCTCATTGTACCAATTTATTTCCTTTTTTCAAGATAAAATATGATTTCTTATCAAAGAGTTGTTATCACAAAAAAAATATGTGTTATAATACCCATATATATGCAAATAAAAAGGAGTTTCTAT
Source organism: [Clostridium] ammoniilyticum (assembly GCF_025566905.1). Lineage (NCBI taxonomy): Bacteria > Bacillati > Bacillota > Erysipelotrichia > Erysipelotrichales > Coprobacillaceae > Faecalibacillus > [Clostridium] ammoniilyticum. The sequence goes on along the minus strand of NZ_JAOQJR010000001.1, from coordinate 75,550 downwards.
GGTTAATTATCCAAATAAGAAAAAAAATAATCATTATACATCTATGATTGAAGGTAAACATAATACTGCTCACCGTGGAATGAACTTAGAAGAAGATATTAACTTAACAAATGAATACTATTTATCACATGATATTGCAGTTATTCATAAAAAACCTACCCCTATTCAAATTGTCAAGGTTTCTTATCCAGAAAGAAGTTCAGCAAAAATAGTAGAAGCTTATTTTAGAACCCCTTCAACAACAGATTATAATGGTATTTATAAAGGAAAATATATTGATTTTGAAGCAAAAGAAACAAAAACATTATCTTTTCCCTTTACGAACATTTCTTTACATCAAATTAATCATCTCGATAAAGTCATTCATCATGGAGGAATTGCTTTTTTAATTATTGCCTTTACAAAAGTGAATGAAGTTTATCTCTTAGATGCTTCTTTTATGGTAGAAGCATATAGAAAAAACGATCGTAAATCCCTTCGTTATGAAACAATAAAAGAAAAAGGTCATTTGATAAGGCAAGGATTTCTTCCTCGTCTTCATTATTTAGAAATTATTGATCAATATTATTGTGAGGTATTTAAATGAAAAGACAAACAAAAAAATTAAATTCAAAAAAAATCATTCAAGTAGTAACAATGCTTATTCTTTGTTTAATCTTAGTTTTTGCATGTATATTTGGTTATAGTGTATATAAGGATACAGCTGCTTTTGATTCAAAAAAACTTTTATCCTCTGGAGCAAGTGTCATGTATGACAGTAATGGTGATATTATGTATACTTATGGTAGCCAAGAAAACGGTACACGAAAAAATGTTACCTATGATGACTTACCACAAGTTTTAGTAGATGCCATTGTAGCTGCTGAAGATTCTCGTTTCTTTGAACATAATGGTTTTGATTTACCACGTATTGTTAAAGCGGCATTATCTAACTTAAAAGCTGGAGGAATCACTGGTGGTGGTTCTACAATTACTCAACAGTTGATTAAAAAGACTTATTTTCCTGATGCACAAAAAACGTATTCTCGTAAATTAAGTGAAATAATTTTAGCCATTCAAGCTGATAAAGCTTTAAGTAAAGAAGAAATCTTAACCCTTTATTTAAATAAAATCTATTTTGGTAGAAGTACAAGTTCGATTGGAATTGCTGCAGCAACTAAATATTATTTTAATAAGGATGTAAGTGAATTAACCCTTCCAGAAGCAGCCATGCTTGCAGGTAGCTTAAATTCACCCTATAACTATGATCCATATTATTGCCTTGATAAAGCAACTGCTAGACGTAATACAATTTTAAAATTAATGGTTACTCATGGCTATATTACACAACAAGAATATGAAGAAGCAAAAGCTACCAAAATAGAAAACACGCTTTGTGCTTCACCAACAACAAATAATAACACACTTGCTGCTTATGTTGACATTGTAACTGCTGAAGTTAAAAAACGTACTGGTTTAGATCCTTTGAAAACACAAATGAATATCTATACGTATTGTGATGTTGATACACAAACATTAGCAAGTGCCATCGGTAACGGTGAAAAATATGATTATAGTGATGAAGATATGCGCATGGGTGGTGCCGTCCAATCAAGTCAAGATGGCCGTATCGTCGCTGTCATTGGTGGACGTAATTATAATTTTGGAAATTATAGCTACGCAACAAGTAAGCAACAACCCGGTTCTTCTGTAAAACCGTTTTTAGATTATGGTTTAGCTTTTGAAAACTTAGATTGGTGTACTGGTAAAACATTAGAGGATACACCTTATTCTAAAGGTAAATTTACTCCTAAAAACTGGGATGGACAATTCCATGGAACTGTTACACTTACAAGTGCTCTAGAAAATTCTTGGAATATCCCAGCCATTAAAACTTATGAAGAAGTGACTAAAGAAATTGGTAAATCAGGCGTTACTTCCGCAATGGAATCAATTGGTATTGATATGTCTAGTGAAAGTAATGTAACCAATTTATCTTATGCTATTGGTGGATGGAATAAAGGAATTTCCCCTCTTGAAATGGCAAGTGCCTATGCAACGATTTCTAATAATGGACTTTATACAGAAAGTCATACAATTAACTATGTAGAAGTTGTCCAAACTGGTGAAACCTTTGAAATTGATAAAGAAATTCAAAACAATGCAAAACAAAGTGATTATTCAAAAGCGAGTGCTTTCATGATTAGACATGTCATGCTTGATTATACTAAAAATGGTAGTGGTAATTACGCATACCTATCCGGACTTTCTAATGTAGGAGCTAAAACAGGAACATCCAACTGGGGAAGCAGTGCTAAAAAAGGTATGGCTGGAAAAAGTCGAGATTTATGGATGACTGCTTACACTTCTAATTATATTTGTTCAGTATGGATGGGATTTGGTCAAGAAGGTATTGAAAAAGGAAAAACAACCAGTCGTTATAAAGCTTATCCTGGTAAAGTTGTTCAAAGATTATTGAAACATTTACAAAGTAAAGATGGTAAAAAATCATATCCAAGTCAACCATCAACTGTTGTACAAGATGGAGATGATTATTATAAAAAAGGTTCAAAACATGAATCTCATGCTTCAGTAAGTGAAGAAACAACAGAAGAAACAACAGAAACAAATGAAACCCAAACAACAGATGATAACCAATCATCTCAAAATAATTCAAATAATCAAAATAATAATAATTCTAACAATAACTCTAATAATAATTCTAATAATAACTCTAATAATAACTCTAATAATGATAATAACGGTGATAATACTAATGGTAATAACAATAATGGCAATAACACGGGTGGTAATACCGGTGGAGATAGTCAGCCTTCTCAAAACCAAGGAACCAATCAATCTCAAAACCAAGGAACAAATCAATAAAAAGTCAACTTCGGTTGGCTTTTATTTTTACTAAAATTTGCTTTTAATATACAAAATAAGGTATACTTGTATAAGAAAAACATGGAGGTATCTTATGTCTTCGAAAAAAAATAAAACACAAAAGAAAATAAATAAAAAGAAAGTATTTATCGCTCTTACTATATGTATCTTAGTTGCTTTAATTGGTGGTGTGAGTGTCCTAGCCTATGGTGTCTATAAAGATACAGAAGCCTTTGATGCAAAGAAACTTTTATCATCCGGTGCAAGTGTGATGTACGATGATCAAGGACAAGTTCTTTATACTTATGGTAGTGAAGAAAACGGAACAAGAGAAAATATCACGTATGAAGATCTTCCACAAGTTCTTGTCGATGCTGTTGTCGCTGCTGAAGATTCACGTTTTTTTGAACATAATGGTTTTGATTTGCCACGTATTGCTAAAGCAGCTATGTCTAATTTAGTAGCCGGAGGTATTAGAGGTGGAGGTTCTACAATCACACAACAATTGATTAAAAAAACTTACTTTCCTAATGCTGAAAAAACATATACGAGAAAGTTTAGTGAAATTATTCTTGCTATCCAAGCGGATAAAGCTTTAAGTAAAGAGGAAATTTTAACACTTTATTTAAATAAGATCTATTTTGGTAGAAGTACACGTTCAATTGGTATTTCTTCTGCTTCTCGTTATTATTTTGATAAAGACGTTAGTGAATTGACCCTACCAGAAGCAGCTATGCTTGCAGGAAGTTTAAATTCACCATACAACTATGATCCTTATTATTGTTTAAATAACGCTACGAAAAGACGTAATACAATTTTAAATCTTATGGTGAAGCATGGTTATATCACTCAAAAAGAATGTGATGACGCCAAAAATGTGAAGGTTGAAAACATGTTATGCTCATCTAAAATTACAAACAGTTCCGTTAATGCAGCTTATGTAGATATCGTAACAGATGAAGTAAAGAAAAGAACAGGATTAGATCCTTTAAAAACACAAATGAATATCTATACATATTGTAATAGTGAAACTCAAGCTTTGGCTGCTGCTATTGGTAATGGTGAAAAATATGATTATAGTGATGAAGATATGCGTATGGGTGGTGCTGTTCAATCAAGCCAAGATGGTCGAATTGTTGCTGTTATTGGTGGTCGTAATTATTCTTATGGGGATTACAACTACGCTACTAGAAAACAACAACCTGGTTCTTCCGTAAAACCATTTTTGGATTATGGACTTGCTTTTGAAAATCTTGATTGGTCTACAGGACATTCAATTAATGATGATGATTACTATAATGGTAAATTTAAAAACTGGGATCGTCAATTCCATGGTTTAGTGACAGTTGAAAACGCTCTTGAAAATTCATGGAATATTCCTGCTATTAAAACATTTGATGAAGTAGAACAAAAAATTGGTAGTGATAAAATCAAAGAAGCCATGGAATCCATAGGTATTTCAATGGAAAAAGAAAACATTGGTCTAGCAAGTGCCATTGGTGGTTGGTCTTATGGTATTTCCCCACTTGAAATGGCAGGAGCTTACGCTACTATTTCTAATAATGGTCTTTACACAGAAAGTCATACGATCAATTATGTAGAAGTTGTACAAACTGGAGAAACCTTTAATATCGATGAAGAAATCCAAAATAATGCAAAACAAAGTGCTTATTCAAAAGCAAGTGCTTTTATGGTAAGACAAGTCATGCTTGATTATACAAAAAATGGTAGTGGTAATTATGCTTACGTTTCTGGTATTAATAATGTCGGGGCTAAAACGGGAACATCTAACTGGTCAAGCAGTGCTAAAAATGGTATGGCTGGAAAAAGCCGTGATTTATGGATGTCAGCTTATACATCTGACTATATTTGTTCTGTATGGATGGGATTTGGTAAAGAAGGTATTGATAAAGGTAAAACAACGAGTCAATATAAAGCCTACCCTGGTAAAGTTGTTCAAACACTTTTAAATCATTTACAAAGTAAAGGAAGTCAAAAATCTTATCCTGATCAACCAGATGATGTTGAACAAGCAGCGATGGTCAAAGGTATTTATCCATATGTTTCACCAAGTGAAGGAATGAGCGAAGATATGATTATTCAAGCTTGGTTTAAAAAAGGAACTGCCCCTACTCAAAGTGTTGATAGTGATGTCTTTAATTTAAGTGAACTTACTTCATTTGATGTAAGTCTTAATGGTCAAAGTCTTTCATTTAACTTTGCTCCATATAGTCCAGAAAATGCTGTTACTGATGAAAATGCTACCGAAGGAACAAAAACATTTGGTAAAGTTGTTTATACAGTTGTTGTAAGTGATCAAAATGGTCAAGAGCTTCACCGAGAAAATTTCTCTACTGCATCAGGAACACTTAACTATGCCGTTACATCTAATCTTAAGATTACTGGTTTCTATAGTTATGAAAAAGCACCTGATCGTACATCAAATAAAATAGAAAGAGATTTATCGCAAAACTTATCAAATATTAATGCCTCTCTTTCATGTGCCAGTGGTCAAATTAATGATGGAGCAACAATTACAGCAACTTCTGTTCAGGCAAATATTTATACTCAAAGCCAAAGTAATACGGTAACAATTACAATCTATGATCGAAATGGTAATGTTTTATCATCTGTAAATCATGCAAATGCAACATTTTCTAATTTATCTCATGGTCAACAATATTCCATTAAATTTGTTGAATCAAATGGTTCTTCTTCTACAGAGAAAACAATACATTTTTATGTAAATTAGCCATCCGTTAAATGGATGGTTTTTTATTTATTGATTTAAAACAAAACTATCTGTGATATAATATCTCTATCAGAGAGGAAAAGACTAATGGATAATGATAATTATAAAATATATACAAAAGATGTCTTAAATTTAATTTTTAGTAATCAAGATATCGATCAACTTATCCCTTATTTATCTAAAAATGTTAAAGCCATGGGATTATATACAGAAGATGTCTTAAAATACAATGACATTATTAATCATATAAAAACCTATAAATCAAATCATTTTACTTTTTATATTGATCAGTTTACATGCACTGTTATTTATCAAAATAATTCTGTATGTATTACTGAAGGTGTTTTTTACCTTAATATGGAAGAATATCAAACAAGAACTAAATATTTTTATACAATTGTATTTAAAGATCATCAAATAGAACTTCTTCATACCTCTATTGGAAATACACCAAAGGACTTAAAAGAAGCACCTTTTATTCTTGCTTCATGTTCTTTTAAATTAGATGAACAGCTTTCAATTGTTGATATTAATGATAATCTATTAGAACTTTTATTATATGATAACAAAGAAGAATTTTTAAATGATATTGATTACCATTGGATCAATTGTATTCATAAAAATGATATTTTTAATGTTATAAAAGCACTTTCTGAAAATGTTTCTGCTTTAGAAAGACACCACTTAGAATATCGTATTAAAAGAAAAGATGATAGTTATTTATGGATTTATGATCAAGGACATTTCATTTTCAATAATCAAAAAAATTTAATTGTTCAATGTTATTTAAGTGATATTTCTCCTATTAAAAACAGAGAACTTGCTTCATCTGTTGAAAAAGAGAAATATCAAATGGCTTTAAAAGATAATTCTATTTCTATTCTTGAATATCATATTCAAGATGATCGAATGATTATTGATATTTTAGAACAATCTAAAAAACAAATTTATGATCATTATCTAGATTATGTTTCTTCTTCCAAATCAACTGTTTTTGAAGAAGATAAACAAAAAATTGTAGATTTATTTACTCAAAAAATAAAAGGACCTATTATCTATCGTAAATATTATAGAGGTTCACAAGAATACTGTGTTAAAACACTCGATGCAACAGTCATCTATAATTCGAATGATGAAGCAGAAATCATACTTGCAACAGCTTCTGATATTACTGTTAATTGGCATGAACAAAACTCTTTAAAACAACAAGCTCAAAGAGATTCTCTTACTCATTTGTATAATCTTGAAGCTGGAAAATATATCATTGATGAATATATTAAAAAGAATCCAAAGCAACAAAACGCTTTAATTGTTTTAGATATTGATCATTTTAAAGAAGTAAATGATACTTATGGACATTTAGTGGGAAATGAATTATTGATTGCTCTTGCAAAATATTTGTTATTTCATACAAATCCAAATGATATCGTTATTCGTATGGGTGGCGATGAATTTGTTGTTTTTTTAAAAAATGTACATGATGATTTGACTTATCCTTGTAACCAATTAATGTCTCATCTAAATGAAATTTCTCTTTCTCATCACGGGATACATTTTTCAATAAGCATGGGAGTTTATACATTTTCTAATGAACAAAATTTTGATACTATTTTTAAAATAGCTGATGATGCTCTTTATCATTCAAAAAGAAATGGTAGAAATCGTTATACAATTAAATATCAAAAATAAGGGATGAAATTCCCTTTTTTTATATTATAATAAGGTACAAAGGGGGAAAAATATATGTCTTGTACAACATTATTAGTGGGGAAAAACGCTTCTTATGATGGCTCAACAATGATTGCTAGAAATGATGATTCTGGTGCTGATGGGTTCACTCCAAAAAAGTTCGTCGTTATTTCTTCAAAAGAACAAAAAAGAAAATATAAAACTGTTATTTCGCATTTAGAAATTGATTTACCTGATAATCCAATGTCGTATACAGCTATGCCAAATGCAGTTAAAGGAAAGGGAATTTGGGCTGCAAGTGGTATTAATGAAGAAAATATTGCAATGACTGCAACTGAAACAATCACTTCAAATCCACGTGTTTTAGGTGCTGATCCACTTGTTGAATATGATGAAATCAATCATATTTCTGGAGGAATTGGTGAAGAAGATATCGTTTATATTGTTTTACCATACATTCATAGTGCACGTGAAGGTGTTGAAAGATTAGGAAGTCTTTTAGAAAAATATGGAACTTATGAAATGAATGGGATTGCTTTTCAAGATCATGATGAGATTTGGTGGTTAGAAACAATTGGTGGACATCATTGGATTGCAAAAAAAGTACCTGATGATCACTATGTAGCTATGCCTAATCAATTTGGTATTGATAATTTTGATTTAGAAGATGCACTTACTTCCAAGAAAAATCATATGTGTTCTTCAGATATGAAAGAATTCATAGAAAAATATCATCTAGATCTTTCTTTAAATGCTAAATTTAATGCTCGTGACACATTTGGAAGTCATGATGATTCAGATCATGTCTATAACACACCTCGTGCTTTTGATATTGAAAGATATTTGAATCCACATACATTTACTCATCAACCATATGATGATGATATTCCATGGTCACAAGTACCAGAAAAGAAAATCACTGTTGAAGATGTTAAATATGCTCTTTCTTTACATTTTCAAGGAACTAATTATGATCCTTATAAATCTTATGGTGATTTATCTCAAAAAGGAATGTATCGTCCTATAGGAATTAATCGTAATGACTTTTTATCAGTTATTCAATTAAGAAATGATGTACCTAAGTCTTTCCAAGCAATTGAATGGATTGCCTATGCATCAAATGTCTTTAACACATTGGTTCCTTTCTATGGAAGTATCAGTGAAACACCAGATTATTTATCTAATACAACAGATACTGTTTCTACAGATAATTTCTATTGGTCAAGTCGTTTAATTGCAGCTATGGCAGATGCTTCCTATAAGAAATCATCTATTCATATCGAACGTTATCAAAAAAATGTTATGGCTAAAGGGCATCACTTAATAAACATCTATGATGAACTTTTGCAAAAAGAAAACGATTTAGACAAACAACTTCAACTTAAACATCAAGCCAATCAAAAAATAGCTGATATGTTAAAAGAAGAAACAAATAAAACAATTTCACTTGTTTTAAACGAATTAAGTCTTTCAATGAAAAATAAATTTGAACGTTCAGACGCATAAAAGAGGTTCATTCGAACCTCTTTTATCTCCTATTTATTTTCATAAACAGCAATAATTTCACCAATATATCTTTGATGATAATCTTTTTGTGGATACCATCTTTCATCTAAAGATGAATCAATAAATTGTTTAGGATCAATCATATCACTATAAATCTTTTTACATACAAATACCATCTTACCTTGTTTAAAAGTTGGTTGGTTTTCTACTTCCTCTATATCAAAAGAAACTTCAGCAATTTTATCGCCATCTCTACCAGATTTAGAACCTAAAACACCTAATTCCTTTTTATAACCATCAAATAGAGTAACTGTAAAATAATCTTCGGCATCTACAAATTCTTTCGTATATCTTTGAGGTCGAATATAAACAGTCATTACATTTTTACCCCATAAATGCCCAAGTTGTCCCCAACTTGCTGTCATTGTATTAACAACTCCATCTTTTTTAGCTGAAATAAGTACCCAATGATTACTAATTTCATCAAAAGGATTAAACTTTAAATCTTGAATATTTACTTTTTCAAACATAGTGTTACCTCCTAATATCCTAATTCTTCATTTATAACAAGCACCGTCATTCTACTTAACGGTTGCCTTGAAATCTTCACATAAGCACTACATATACGATCATCACTTTGACAATCTACGCATTTTCCAACTTGAACACATGGTGTGTTCTTATGTAAACGTAATGCATTGGCTGGACATGATATGTTTTTAATATGTTGAATAGCTGAATCTTCATCATCAAAAATCTTATTCATTCCAACAATCACAATCACTTTTTTAGGACCATAAATCATTGCTGCTACTCGATTTCCATTTCCATCAATATTATAAAGATTTCCATTTCTATCGATTGCATTTGAACTTGTTAAATAAACATCAGCGAGTAATGATTGATGAAAAACATCTTCAATTTCATCTCTAGAAAGACCTTCTTGATAACGATCTAAAAAACGAACAGGTTTATTTCTTAAATAATTAATAACTCCTGTTTCAAATAAAGTCATTGAACCACCAACACCTACTGTTTGATCATCTTTAAGTAAAGAATCTAAATAATTTAATAATTCTTGTTTGTTATCTAAAAAAAGTAATTCAATATGATTTTGATTAAATGCTTTTTGCATTTTTTTATTTTTTATTTCTAATATTTTTTGAATATTTTGATCCATGCTTATTTTCTCACTTCTTTTATTTTATCTTTACACATATCATATAAATGACATTCTTTACAATTTGGATTTTGTGCTTTACAAAAATATCTACCAAAGAATATGAACTGATGATGCGCTTTATTCCATCTATCTCTAGGAATAGAACGACAAACCTTTCTTTCAACATCATTTACTGTATCATCTTTTTTAGCAAAACCTAATCTTTTAGAAATCCGTTCAACATGTGTATCTACAGCAAATGCAGGTTCATCAAAACCAACAGATAAAACAACATTCGTTGTTTTTCTCCCTACTCCTGGTAAACTTTCTAATTCTTTTCTTGTTTTTGGCACTTCACCATTGTATTCTTCAAGCAAAACCTGTGCCATTTTCTTTAAATTTTTAGCTTTATTTCTATAGAGCCCAATAATTTTAATATCATCTTGTAAATCTTCTAAAGATGCTAAAGCAAAAGATTCAACAGTAGGATACTTTTTAAAAAGTGAAGCTGTCACTTGATTGACTTTTTTATCAGTTGTTTGTGCTGAAAGCATGACAGCTACTAAAAGTTCAAAGACATTTTGATGATTGAGTTCACAATGAGCATCAGGAAAGAGTTCTTCAAAGTAATCTAATACTTTGTTTGTTTTTTCTTTATTCATCTTCCCACCAATGATAATGACTTTCTTTTACTTTTCTTTCTTGTGGTTTTTCATCAATATATCTTTCTTTAACTCCATTTTGAGCCCAATTAATTAAAATACCTTCAATATATCTTAAAGTTAAAACTTGACTTTTAACAGCTTCTTTTAAAGCTTTTAAAATCATTTCTTCACTATAACCGCTTTGAACCCACTCTTTAATACTATCAAATTCCATCGGTGTTAATGGTCTACCAAATTGTTCTTCAAAAACATCAATCATATTCATTTTTTCTTCTACTGGAACTTCTTTATTTTCTAAAAGTTTTTCTTCAAAATGATTTAAACATATCGCTCCATTTTTATTAAAAATCCATTTTTTCTTTAAAAGAGAATCTAAAATATGATCCATTTCATGAGGAGTAAGTGATGAATATTTTAATAATAATGAAGGTGTAATCATTTTTTTGTGCAACGTAACAAAAGTATCAATCAATAGTAATATATGACATTCTTCATCTGTCAAAGAGAGTTCTTTCCCTCTTAAAAGTAATAATCTTTCTAAATTTATACATTCTAAATCTTTTAAATATTTAATCATATCTTTTTATAATTTATATGCTTTCAAAAATTCTCCATTATCTAAAGAATAAAACGCATATAATAAAGTATCCTTTCCTTTATAAGTTAAACAATAAACAAATTGATCATTTTCATATCCTATCTCTACTTTTGTTGGATTTACTTGATATTTTTGAACAAAAGCATTCTTCACTTCTTTTTTAGAAATAGTTTTACCTTCAAAAATATCCACCTTTTTTAATTTTTTATTACATACAACATACATTGTTTTCTTTTTATTTTTCACTTTAACAATATAATTTATTTTCTTATTTTGATAAGCATTAAAATAGTCATCATAGTCATAATGGTATTGACTACATATTTCTTCTTGTATACTTACTAAATCATTTTTATGCTTTGTGTAAGGAACATGTACCCAAAGCATGTAAAAACATATATATACAAAAACAATAACTAAAAATGTTAACACGATTTTAAAACGATGTTTTCTAAAAAAAGCTTTCATACATTATTCCTCCATGCCACCTTATTATAACCTTTTTAAACAAAAAGAAAAAGCCTTTTGGCTTAGTCTCTTCCTCGATCATTTCCTAAAACAACTAAGACAATTCTAAGTAATGAAAGAAGGGTCGATAACATTCCTGCAACATAGGTTAGCGCTGCAGCTGTTAACATTTTTTTAGCTCCAAAATATTCATCTTGAACTAAATAACGATCATTTAAAATACTCAAAGCTCTAGAAGATGCATCAAATTCAACTGGAAGGGTAACAATTTGAAATAATAACATTAAGCTTGTAAGTAAAACACCAGTCCAAGCAATAGATGTTCTTCCCATAAAAAGACCAATCATAATAGCAACCCATCCTAAATTATAAGAAAAGTTACATACAGGAACGATAGCATTTCTAAATGTCAATGGTCTATAACCTTCTTGATGTTGAAGTGCATGTCCACATTCGTGAGCAGCTACCGCAAGTGAAGCAATACTTGTCCCATGATAAATATCACGAGATAGATGTAATGTTTGGTTACTTGGATTATAGTGATCACTTAAACGTCCTTGAACTTCAAAGATTTGAACAGAAGACAAACCATGTTGATCAAGAATTTCTCGCGCCACATCATAGCCCGTTAAATGTCTGCTATTTTGAACCTTTGAATATTTATTATAAGCACTTGAAACTTTCATTTGTGCAAGTGCCATCAAAGCAACACCAACTAAAACAAGTATATTCCCTAACATATAATAAGAATTTGTATAATAGTAATAATTAAACATTTTATTCACCTCGATTTATAGTTTACACTTCTATTATGAACAGAAAATGAAAAAGATGCTTAATTCATAGCATCTTTTAATCTGTTACTAGGTTTAAATGTCACTGTTTTACTAGCAGGAATAATCATTTCTTCTTGAGTTTTAGGAGAAATTCCTTTTCTAGCTTTACGATCATTGACTTTAAAAGTACCAAATCCAGAAATAAGTACCTTATCTCCTTCAACAACGCTTCTAGTAATCGTATTAAACACAGTATCTACAAGTAGTTCTGCTTCTTTTTTTGTTAAATTACGTTCTATTGAAACTGATTCAACTAATTCTTTCTTATTCATTTTCACACCCCGCAATAATAAAAATACTAGGTTAGTATAGCATCTAAAAAATGTTGTTTCAAGAGATTTTTAAAGAACTTTTTTAAAAAATTATAAAACAATTGCTATCACATTTGATTTACCTTTATTTACAATTTTTGACAATATATCATGTATTTTTAAACTTGCATTTTCTGGAATCATATTCAATTTATAATACATCCCTTCTTCTATTAAATCACCTAATTTTCTGCCAAAAACATCACATGAAAAAATAGCTTCCTTATCATTTCCATTATGATTTAAATAATCAATAAAGCTTTCCGCTTGTTGCTTTGAACCAATAATTGGTTCAAATGTACTTTCAATATCAATTTTAATCATATAAGTGGTTGCTGCTTTACTTTTTAACTTCATTCCATATCTAGAACCTTGTTTAATAATTTCTGGTTTTGATAATTCTATTTCTTCTAAACGTGGAATCGCATAACCATAACCTGTTTGTCTTACCATACTAAGGGCATTCGAAATACCATCATATTCATCCTTGATAGTCATCAATTCTTGTAACAAGGCAAGAATAGAAGAACGATCTACTTCATAACCAACAATATTTGTTAGTAATTCATCATATAAACCATTTCTTTCTTCAATGCGAATCGTCGCTGAAGAATGAGATGTATCGACACTTTTTAAATAAGCTCTTTTAACAAAGTCATACGATTCAATACCTTCTGTAAGATGTTTGACATCTTTTATTTTTTTGATTTCTACTAATGAATTTTTTAGTGCTTCATCTAATGTTTGTTTTAACCAATGTTTTTGATTTAACATTGCAATATAACGCGGAACTTCAATTTTCACCTCATGAATTCCAAATTCATTAAGTGCTTCTTGTAAAAGATGCACGATTTGAGTTTCTAACATGTTGGTTGTATCAATAGCAATGATTGGTACATCGTATTCTTTTTGATAACTTTCAACAACATTTTGACACTTTGAACTTGAAGGATCTTTACTATTGACAATCACAATAAATGGTTTCCCTATATCTTGCAACTCTTGAATGATTTCTTTTGTTGCACTGTGATAACTTTGTTCATCAATATCTAGAAAACTACCATCACTAGTAACAACGATTCCAATCGTTGAATGATCTTGAATAACCTTTTTTGTTCCAATTTTAGCTGCTTGATCAAAAGGTATACTTTCATTATACCATGGTGTTTTAACAAGACGTATCCCACTGTCATCTTGATAACCACTTGCCCCTTCAATCACATATCCTACACAATCAACTAAACGTACATTGATTTTAAAATCATCTTGTAAATCTATCTTAACGGCTTGATTCGGTATAAACTTAGGTTCTACAGTCATAATCATTTTGCCTTTTCCTGATTGTGGAAGTTCATCGATCGTTCTTATCTTTACATCAGGATCTTCAATATAAGGAATAACCGCCATTTCCATAAATCTTTTAATAAAAGTCGATTTTCCACTTCTTACAGGTCCAACAATTCCTAAATAAATATCACCTTGACATCTTTTACCAATATCTTTAAGAATTTGTTTCGTTTCCATTATCATAACTCCTTTTATTCCAATATATTAAAAACTTACGAAATCATTCCTAAATAATAAAAACAAAGCATAAAAACAAATGAAAGAAAATCTAAGAAAAAGCCTAACCATAATGTATAGCTATACTTCTTTAAATGAATACTTCCATAATATAAAGAAACAACATATAAAGTTGTATCACTTCCAGTTTGTAAAATTGATCCCATTAAACTATAAAGATGATCTATTCCATAATAATCATAAATTCTTTTTAAAATAATAAGAGAAGTTTGACTACTTATTGGTCTTGTAAAAGCCATTAATAATAAATCAAGGGGAATTGAAAAAAATCGAATAAAGAAAGTACCTATTAAAGAGATAAAACCACTACTTAAAAAAAGATTGACCCATAAAGTAAGAAGCATTAAGGAAGGAAAAAGAATCATTAAATAATGCATTCCTTCTTTGACTCCTGTAATAAATTCTTCATAAATAGGTATTTTTTTATAAGCACATTCTAAAAAACTCCATAAAATAATAAGTAGAATTAAATTAGACATGTTCAATCACCTTAATAATAACAATTCCTATAATTGTAATTGAAAAACCAATAAATAAACTATAAGGATAAAAAGCTAAAATATTTTGACTATGATAATTTTGTCTAATTGTCATCATGGTAGTTGGTAAAATAGAAAAACCTGCCGTATTGATTACTACTAGTATTTTTATTTGAAGAGGATAATTCTTTTCTTTTAATTTAGAAATTGCTTGTAAACCACTCATTGTAGCAAGTGTTCCAAGTCCTAATAGATTAGCAATCAAATTTGAAGATAGTGCTTGATAGATTTGTTCATCTTGAATACATCGTCCATAGATCCAACGTAATAGTGGTTTAAATAGAAAATTTAAATGATTCACCATATTTGAAGCCTGAATGATTTTTAATAAGCCATTCCATAAACAAATACTTAAAATAAGTGTTTTACAAAGTTCAAAGACATCAAAAGGTGTTTGTAAAAGAGCTTTTAACATGGCTTCTTGTTTATTAAAAATCAAACCAACAATAATAAAAAGAATAATCCCATAATGAAAGATCTTATTCATAAACTAGATCCTTTAAGATCATTAAATAAAAATTTCTAAACCGATATCTCTTTAATTTAATTTTTTTAATATATGTTTGATTTCTATAAATAAACATTTCTTCATTATGAATCAAATAACTTACACTTTCATCCTTTTCTTTTGACATCAACAAATCATTTTCAAACAAGTACCAGTTTCCTTTAATATTTCTAACCCCTTTATCAAACAACACAAGTTTTTCATAATTTTTAAAACATTCCTCATACTTTTTTTGATGAAACTCAAAATCATTTCCACAATTAAAAGTAACAATAATTAAATCAACTTGTTTTTTTATAGCTCGTGTAATCAATGTTCTTTTGGCTTTTTTGGTATAACCTGTTTTACCACCAACACAATAAGGGTATTCTTTTAAAAGACGATTTTTATTATGCCAATAACCTTTTCCATCTAGTCTTTTATACTCTTTTGTTTTAACAATTTGATTAAAAAGAGGATTTTGACAACAATAACGATAAAGCATCGCCATTTCTTTAACTGTTGATAAATTTCCTTCATCTTCTTCATCTAAACCTGAAGGAT
This sequence comes from [Clostridium] ammoniilyticum, assembly GCF_025566905.1. NCBI lineage: Bacteria > Bacillati > Bacillota > Erysipelotrichia > Erysipelotrichales > Coprobacillaceae > Faecalibacillus > [Clostridium] ammoniilyticum. The sequence continues at coordinate 59,524 of NZ_JAOQJR010000001.1, read as the reverse complement.
TCGAAAAATGTGTCTGTTTCATCCCTATATCTCTAGCTTTTTCATTCATCATTTCCACAAAACGTTCAACACTTCCACCAACACTTTTAGCCAGCATTAAAGCACAGTCATTCCCACTTCGAAGCATTAAACCATATAAAAGATCTTGAATCGTAATTCGATCTTTTATATGTATATAGACACAACTCCCATAGGCTTTATTAATCGTTTCATCAACCGTAATCTTTTTATCTAAGCGACTATTTTCAATAACAACGATGGCAGTCATAATTTTAGAAATTGAAGCAACACTTTGTAAATAATCTATATTTCTGCCTTCTACAACATATTGATTTAAACTATCATATACAATATAACTCTTTCCATAAAACTCGACATTGGTACAAATCATTTGAAAAATCATCAAAAAACTAATCAATAATTTCATTATATCACCTATATCATTCTATGTTTCTTCTTTCCATTTAACACAAATAGATTAAATACATCACATAGGAAAGTAACATCAAAAGACCACCTATTCTATTTAATTCATGTCGATAAATCGTTAAAAGCCATAATAAACAACCACTTCCTATAGCTACAAACATATCTACAATAAATTTACTTTCAAAAGGTACTGGACAAATTAAAGAAACACCTCCAGCAATAAATAAAATATTAAAAATATTACTTCCGACAATATTTCCAATCGCAATACCCGTATGATCTTTTCTAGCTGCCTGTAAAGAGGTTACTAATTCAGGCAATGATGTTCCAAAAGCAACAATCGTTAAACCGATGAATCTTTGAGAAAAATGTAACCAATAAGCTATTTGAGTGGCTGCTTTAACAACCAGTTGACTACCAATCATAACAAAAAAGATGCCTAAACCAATCAACAACACACATCCTATAAAAGAGTATTGTGGAGAAACTTCCTCCTCACTTTCTTTTTGTGACAGCCAAAACAAATAAAGTAAATAAATGATAAACATACCTATTAAAATAAGTCCTTCTTGAAATGATACAACTTGTTGACTTTTTCCCATAACAAGTAAAACAAGACTTGAAAGCAACATATAAGGAATTTCAATGAACAATGTTGATTTTTCAATCTTTATTTTTGTAATCAAAGCGCTCATTCCTAAAACAATCAAAATATTTAAAATATTACTTCCAACAACATTCCCAATGGTAATTCCTGAATTTCCTTTTAACCCTGCTACTAATGAAACAGCTGCCTCTGGCAAACTGGTTCCCATCGCACAAATCGTCAATCCAATAACTAATTGAGAAACATGAAAAATACTTGCCAGTGAAGATGCTCCATCTACAAACCAATCCGCTCCTTTCACTAAAACAAAAAAGCCTGCTGTTAGTACAATAAGCGAATAAATCATTTTATCCCTCCTGTTTTCATTCTATTAAGATTTATTCATTAAATGAAAAAGAAGGGTAAATTTCCCTTCTTTCAATGATTATCGCTTGATTGAAATAAAATGACGTCTATCTATATATCTTATTTTCTTTTGTTCAAAAAGATCAATTATTTGTAAAAAACGTGCATCTTGTTTACATTCAAAAGAATATTGTTGATTGCTTGTTGTTACTAACATACAAACTACCTTTTGTTTTAAAGATAAATCAACTTCATAAAAATCATCATAGTCTATTTCAAAAAGCTTATGTTTTTCTATATCATAACATTCAACTTTATCACTTGAAAAATATAAATATTTTTCAAAATCTTTATCTTCCATTATTTCTTGATGAATACCAAAGAATAACCCAGAAAAACGAAAGGCTTTTTTATATTCCTTATATGCTTTTTCTAGTTGATCAAGACTTAAAATGAGTTTTACTTTCATCATTTTTTCTCCTTATATAAAATACTATCGTTATAATTAAACAAATAACTACATAAAAATCTATAGCAGGTAATGGAAAAGAAAGTTGAACTTGATTTCCATGAAATAATTTATTAAAGATAAATAAGATAATAAGTAGAATTATATTTTTTCGATAATCTATGACATCACTATTCCATAAGGCAATAAAATATAAAATAGGTAAAAAATAAAATAAACAATAAATAATAAAACTAATATGAATACTAATATATCCTAAAGAATTTAAAGAATTTGTAAGTAAGCTTTGACCACAAACCATGGTCATGATCATAAAAATTTCCATTAAATAATCAAAGACCCATACTTTATCTATTATCTTCATATAAATCTCACATTCCTTTCTACATATATTCTAATAAATACTTTATTTGCCTAGAGATGTAACTTATCTTTTACTTACTTTTATTATATTATTATATTATTTATATATCAATATTATTTTTATTATTTTAATACAAAAAAGATCTAAGAAATTCTTAGATCTTTAATCGTTGATAATATTTAATATATTTAGAAAGTGGTAATCCTTCTTTGTTATTGATATAAAAAACTTCTTGACCCTTTAATACAACATATTTTTGTTTATATTTAAAACATAAATCACTATCTTTTTGAGTTATCAGAGGATATTGCTGAATAATTTTTTTATAAGCTATTTTATTTTTAAAAATATTTTCTACTTGATATTCAAAAATACCTTTTGAAATAGCTGACGTATATCCTTTATAATAGCCTTCCATCATTCCATGATCCCCTTCAATAGAATATCCTTGATATAACATTCCACCATCTTCATAGCTATAAGGTTGTTGCAAGCTTTGGACAGGTTCAATAGCGCTATAAGGATCGCCATCTGCTGGATGGTCATACAAACTTAAAGCAATTGTAGCAATAACACAAAGATAAACAATCGCATTAGATTTTTGACGTTTTTCTTTATAAAGATGTCCAAGATAACCAATTAACCAAGAAATGAGTAAAATCAGAAATGATTTGAAACCATTTTGTTTTAATAAATCTAATAAAATCAAAATAATCCCAACATAAAGATTTATTTTAGATAAAGTATTAAAAATATTTTCTAAATAAAAGGGCTTATTTTTCATTACTTTTTTTAAATGTGATAGATTACATAAGCCAAAAAAGAAGAAAGAGAAGCTTATAAGACTTACAGCAGTATAAAATAAATAAGTACCAAAATAAAAAGTCAAATAAGGTAAACTTGGCAACCCATGTATTTTAAAAGGTTGATAAGCAATTAATAAAACAATGGCCATGATCATTAAAAAATAATGAGTTGTAAAATTATAGATCGTTGATAAGATTTCTTTTTTATCACCTACATCTTGTTTTAAAGGTTGAGCAAAAAGATCTTCAACTTCTACTACTTGTAACCCGAAATAATTAACAATAATACGGCATCCTGCTTCTTTTATATCTTTATTTATTTGTTTATAATATATTTTATAATGCTTCCTTTGTGGTGTTCTTTTTTCAAATGTTAAAAAATTTAGACTTATATTTTTTAAATACCATCCTTCTAAAGCTTTATTTTCTAATAAATCAATAAATTGATCTTCATTTACTAAATAATCTTTTGTAGATATTCTTTTATATTTCATAAACATCACCCATCTTTATTATATCAATATATTATATTCGTTCAACAAATATTATTTTTATTATAAAGTATATAAAAAGTTGCCTAAGCAACTTTCTATGGTAGTGGTTTTTCACTTGCAAGATAGAGATCATACCATTCTTGTCTTGTAAGCGTAAAATCACATGCTTTAATTGTTTCTTTTAAATGTTGAGAGGATGTTGTCCCTACGATTGGTTGCATATGTGCAGGATGACGAAGTAACCAAGCAATCGCTATTGCTGGTTTAGTTACTTGATATTTATGAGCTAATTGTTGCATAACATCATTTAATTTTTGATAATTTGGATGATCAATAAAAGTTCCTTCCGCCCAAGAAGCTTGGATTGAACTCCATGGTTGGATCGTAATATCATTTAAACGACAATAATCTAAAACACCACCATCTTTATCTTGCGCAAATGCTTCTTTCATATTCATATTTAATCCTGAATCAATCATTACTGAATGAACGATTGATAATTGTAATTGATTAATAATAATTGGATATTTTAAATATTTCTTTAATAATTCTATTTGTAAAGGTGTGTGATTAGAAACACCAAAATAATGAACTTTTCCAGCTTCATATAATTCATTAAAAGTTTCAGCAACTTCTTGAGGATCACATAAAGCATCTGGTCTATGAAGCAAAAGAATATCTACATAATCTGTATGTAATCTTTCTAATGATTCATTGACACATTTTAAGATATGTTCCTTAGAAAAATCATATCTTTTTCCAGGAACAATACCACACTTTGTTTGAATAATCATCTGTTTTCTATATTCAGGATGTCTTTTTAATACTTCACCAAATAATTCTTCTGATTTTCCTCCACCATAAATATCTGCATGATCAAAAAAATTAATTCCTGATTCTAGAGCAGTTTTGACAAGTTCTTCCACTTCTTCAATGCTTTTATCAGCAATTCTCATACATCCTAAAGCAATCTTTGATACCTTTAAATCCGTTTGTGGTAATGTTAAATATTCCATAGTTAGCTCCTTTATAATTTTAATAAATTTAAACCAATTTCTTCATCAAAGTAACGATCTACTTGTCCATTGATGACTTGAATAACCATTTCACATGTTGCTGAAACAATTGCTTTATTTAAATGACCACCAAAAACTTCTCCTTGATCATTTCCAGCAGATAGATGCATATGACTATAATATTCACCATTCATTGTATTAATAGTTCCCGTAAGAGATACAATTTCATAATCACCTTTAAATTCATTAGCAAAATATTTCTTTTCCTTTGTTTTAAAAACACCGACTGTAAAATCATTAATTGCACCTAAAGCTTGAATACTTGCAAGTTTGATATTTTCTTTTAAAGCAATATTTTTAACTTGTTCAACAATATCTTCACCCTTATCAATTCTTGCGATAATTGTATTTTCAAATTTTTTATATTTCATTTTCTTTCCTCCTATTGATAAACCCGATATTTCCATTTTCCTTTCAAAAAACGTGTTGATAATAATAAACATCTAGAAATATTATCTAAAACCATCATGATCCAAACACTTTCAAGTCCAAATGAAAAGACATTGATCATGAGCATTGAACCAAAAATCCTTATTCCCCACATCGTAATCAAAGAAAATACAAATGGTGCTTTGGTATCCCCCATTCCATTAAAAGTTCCTTCTAAAATAATCAAGATACCATAGATTGGTTCACTAATAGAAACAATCCTTAATACCCTAGTTCCTAAAGCGATAACTTTTTGATCAGGAGTAAAAATCGACATAATATTTTGAGCATTTATGAATAATAAAACACCAGCAATAGCCATGATACTTAAAGTAATTGCACATGTAAGATACGTCATTCTTTTAACTTTAGATTCATCTTTTTCACCAACAGCATTTCCTACAAGTGTACTTGCTGCTGATTGGAAACCATACCCCGGTGCATAAAACGCTTGTTCTGCTTGAATTGCTATCGAATGTGTTGCCAAAGAAACAACTCCTAATTTAGCAATCAACGAAGCAAAAGTAACATGTCCTAAACAAATAACACTTCTTTCCATAACAACAGGAATAGAAATTTTTAAACATTCTAAACATACTGGTTTATGAAAATGAAATCCTGTATGTTTAAAATCAAAGATTTTATTTTGATAATAATGTCTAAACATCAAAATTCCTCCAACAATATAAGAAATAGCTGAAGCTATCGCTGCTCCGGCTACAGATAAACCAGCTCCATAAACAGTTATACCAAATATCTTTCTTGTCGGATAAATTAAAAAGAAATTTAAAATGATATTGATTATATTCATATAAACATTGATCATCATTGGTGTTTTCATATCTTTAACAGCTCTTAAAGTTGAAGAGAGAATAATAATAAATGTTCTAAATATAAATGGTGCTGATACAATTAAAAAATATAAAAAAGCATCATGCCTTATTTCTTTGGCACCATTGAGCCAACCAGGTAAAAATGGAGCAATTATGATACTAATAATAGTTGTTATCAATCCTATAATAAAAGAAATAAATAAGGCTTGTTGACCCGCAATCTGTACTTTTTTATAATCTTTAGCGCCATCTGATTGAGCACATACGGCTAAGACACCCACTCCAAAGGCAACCGAAATACTTCCTAACAACCAAGTAACAGTAGATGTTAAACCAACTGCTGCAGAAGCTGTTGCTCCCATAGAACCAACCATCGCTGTATCTACATAAGTCACTACCGTATTCATTGCTTCTTGAATAATAGCAGGCCATGCAAGATGACATATATTTTTTATCTCATTTCCATATTTCATCCTATAACCTCCAATAATTCTATTATACAAACAAAAAAAGGAATAAACAATGTTATTCCTATAATTCTTGATACATTCTTGTACGTTTCACATCTAAATATTTCCAATATTTTCTTTCCCTACCACCTACAGCTATTACTAAATCATCACTGTATCCAAAAACTCTGGCAATTGTTCCTTTTTTCACTTTAGAAATATGAGTTAATTTTCCATCTAATATTGCATACTTCATAATAGCTACCCCCTTTATCTATCTTTATTATAGATAAATAAAAGAAATATTGTTTTCATAAGTATGTATTAAACACCTAAAAAACGTATTTATAGTATATATACATAAAAAAGAGGTCCTCTATTTAGGACCTCATTTATACTATTAGAAATCTACTTCTGTATCATAGTAGCAAGCTTTTAATAAAGCAACCATTTCATCATGGTTTGGAATACGTGGGTTTGATCCTGTACATGCATCAGCAATTGCATTATCAGCAATTTCATCAACACGTGCTAAGAAGATATCTTCTGGAACAAATCCAGTTTCAGCTGGCATACCATCTGCGCCATATTTATTGATTCCATGAGGAATATTTAATTCATCATTCATACCTCTTAAATATTTAATTAATAAAGCAACTTTTTCATCATCATCTGCTCCACCTAAATGCATGTAATCAGCGATGACACCATAACGTTTTTTAGCTGTTGGATCTTTTGCATTGAAAGCAATAACTTTTGGTAAATACATTGCATTAGCTGCACCATGAATAATATGTCCACCTTGATCAACGAAAGCAGCACCTGTTTTATGTGCCATTGAGTGAACGATACCTAATAAAGCGTTAGAGAATGATTGACCAGCTAAACATTGAGCATCATGCATTGTATCTCTTGCTGCCATATCTCCATTATATGATTTTACTAAGTTAGCTTGAATTAATTCAATTGCATGAATAGCAAGTGGATCTGTATAATTACAGTTTGCTGTAGAAACATATGCTTCAATAGCATGAGTCATTGCATCCATACCAGTATGAGCAACTAATTTAACTGGCATTGTTTCAGCTAAATCAGGATCAACAATAGCAACATCTGGTGTAATTTCAAAGTCAGCGATAGGATATTTAATTCCTTTATTATAGTCTGTAATAATTGAGAAAGCAGTAACTTCTGTTGCTGTACCACTAGTAGATGGGATAGCACAGAAATGAGCTTTTTTACGTAATTTTGGAATACCAAATACTTTGCACATATCTTCAAATGTGATATCTGGATATTCATATTTAATCCACATAGCTTTTGCTGCATCAATTGGTGAACCTCCACCCATGGCAACAATCCAATCTGGATTAAATTCTTCCATAACAGCTGCACCTTTCATAACAGTTTCAACTGATGGATCTGGTTCAATACCTTCAAATAATTTAACTTCCATTCCAGCTTCTTGTAAATAGTTAACAGCACGATCTAAGAAACCATTACGTTTCATTGATCCTCCACCAACACATACAATAGCTTTTTTTCCTTCTAATGTTTTAAGGGCTTCTAAAGCACCTTTTCCATGATATAAATCTCTAGGTAATGTAAATCTTTGCATAACTTATTCTCCTCTTTTCCTATCTCTAATGATAGCACTTACATTTATTTTTGGTTAGATACTAAAAAGGCATAGTGATATGCCTTTTTTTATATATCAAGTTATTTTTTTCACATTACATGTGCATTTTTTCACTTCACTTGTTCGATTCCATTTTTCAAACATTCTATAAAATTTTGATCTTCTTTTGATAAAACATATCCTTTTCGATAAATTAAGTAATCAACATAGGGTATTTTCTTATCTTTACATGCTTTTAAAACAAAATCATTTTGTTTTAAAAGCTTTTTAGGCATTGGGGCAACCCACATATAAGTTTCTGGAATCTCACTTAAAAGTTCAAATTGTATTCCTCTTTCATAAATGTTCATATGCTTATGATTATGATGATCTTCTTGAATATGAATATCTCCATGTTTTAATTCAATTTGTTTCTTTAAATCTTTCATATAGATATCTTTATCTTTAAGAGGATTACCTTTTGAAATAAGAATTTGATAATCAAAAGTAAATAGTTTTTCATAAGTCAATTCTTTTAAATTTAAAATATTGAAATAATAATCTTGATCTCTTAAAGGAAAACGTACAATTCCTAAATTATTTTCTCCATCATAAACATTTTGAATCGTATCAATTGAATTCGTTTCTCGATAATTTAGATTCAATTCCTTTTTCATATTATTATCCATTTTTAAATATTCAATAAAAGCTTCTGAGATGTAACTTGAACGAGGGACACAAATATCTAAATTCAATTTATGAGGATCATCCTGATACATATTTTTTAAATAATCTACTTCTTGAACAATTTTTTTAGCCTGTGATAAAAATTCTCTTCCTTTAGTTGTTGGAACAACCCCTTTATTATGCCTTTCAAATATCTTTATATTAGCTTCTTCTTCTATTTCTTTAATAATTTTAGATAAACGTGGTTGATTAATATAGAGATGCTGTGCTGCTTTAGAAATAGATTCATATTTTTCAACTTCTATTAAATATTTTAAATGTAAAAAATTCATCTTCAAGCTCCTTAAATATAATGTAACTATTATATCATTTCTATAAAAAAATTCTATGCAAAACATAGAATTTATAAATAAGTTTCTTTAATATAATCAATTGTTTCTTCTAAATTACTTTTAGATAAATGAACTAACATATCTTTAATCATTGCATCTGTTTCTTGATGAATGACATAATAACCATGTGTCTTATTATAATAATCTAAAGGAGCCGATACATCAAAATTTTCTCCACGGTAAACCATTGTTGCTGCTACTCGATCACAAAACATTTCCACAACATACTTTGTAGGCATTTTGGCAGGAACAACCCCTTCTCTTGAAAAATCAACCCAATATTCCCAATGATGTTTATTTCTTCCTTTATGATGAAGCCAAGCGGAAGAATAACCAATCGTTTCTCTTTCAATTGAATTAGGTGAACGCGTCCCTACCCAATATTTAGCACCTGTTTTTAGTTCAGTTGGCGAATATTTTGATAAATCATGTAGTAATCCTTGTTTATATAAACCACATTTAAAACAAAGCATTGTTACATAGTATTTATGTTTATTAATTGTTTTTAAATGATTGATGAGTTTCACTATAAATCCCTCTCTTGATATTTCGTTTTAAATATATCTTCATCACTTTCTGTCTCTACAACATCACCAAGTTCTGGAAGTTCATCTAAAGACGCTAAAGAAAAAGCATCCATAAATTCATCTGTCACCCCATATAAAATAGGAAGTCCTGGACTTTCTTCTCTGCCTACTTCTTTAATAAGTGCTTTAGCAATGAGTTTTCTAATCATGCCATCACAACCAACTCCTCTAATATCTTCAACTTTAGCACGAGTAATTGGTTGATTATAGGCAATAATAGCGAGTGTTTCTAAAGCTGCTTGAGAAAGTGTTGCTTTTGATTGTTCTACCATTTTTTGATAATAAGGAAAATATTGAGGATTCGTTGCAAGTTTATATTTACCACCAAAATCAACAACTTGTAGGCCATCAAAGCCTCTTTTTGAATAAGCTTCTATAAAATGATCCATAGCTTCCACAGCTTCTTTTTTAGAAATTTCTAAAATCAGTGATAATTCTTTTATATCAATACCTTCATCACCTTTTAGATAAAGGATACCTTCTATAATATTATTATAATCTTCCATTACTCTTTCCCCTCTACATAAATATCATCAAACAATCCTTCTTGGATAATTTCAACTTCTTTATCATTAGCTAAAACTAAAATCGATAAAAATGTCACGATAAAATAATAGCGATCTCCTCTATCAAATAATTCATCTAATTTTACCCTTTTATTAACTCTTACTTTAAAATAATTTCTAATTTGATCACTTCTTTGTTCAATGGAAATATCTTTTTTAGAAATATGTGTATCTAATGGTCGTGATAACATTTTTCTTTGATACATTTTTTGCATAGCCTTCATTAAATCATATACTTCTAACCCCTTTGGAATCATTGTTGAAGTATCAATGACATATTCTTCCATATTATTAGAGGGTTTAATCAACATAGATTGTCTTTTTTCATATTTTTCTTGAATCTCGTCTAAAACATCTTTATATCTTTTATATTCAATAAGTCTTCTAATGAGTGCTTCTCTTGGATCTTCTTGATACTCATCTTCAATTTGTACTTTTTCTTTAGGTAAAAGCATTTTACTTTTCATTTCAATAAGCTGTGCAGCCATGACTAAATATTCAGACATCACTTCAAGTTGTGATGATTCCATCATATGTATATATTGTAAATATTGATCTGTAATAACTGATAATTCAAGTGTTTGTAGATCCATCTCTTTTTCTTTAATTAAATGTAACAATAAATCTAAAGGGCCTTGAAAATCATCCAATATAACTTGATATTCCATTATTTCACCTCTTAGGTATTATAACATAAATTTATATTTTGTATTTATTATGTTGATTATTTCCTATATAATACGCCTGAAAGGGGTTATAAAATGTTTTCATTATCATCAATTATATTAGCTTTTTTTGCAGGAATTTTAGGAACACTAATTGGTGGAACACAAACCTTTATTTGTACAGGTTTTGTCGGTCTCCTTATATTTTTATTAGAACATGTTGGTGTTAATACCACATTTTTAAATGAAGCTTTATCAAATAATTTATTTTTACCATGTATTATCTTTAACGCTGCAGGACTTGCAACTGCCTATGCAGGAACAAAACATGAAATAAGAGGCGTTGAAACTTCTAGGTCACTTGCTTTTACCAATGATCCAAAGGTTTTACTCGTAGGTGCTATCGGTGGGGTTTTAGGTTATTTGATTTTTGCTTTTGAAAATTATTTTTCATTTCCAGTAGATACCGGAGCAGTTTCGGTTATTCTTGTAGGAGTTTTAGGAAGAATCTTATTCAATCAAGAAGATACATATAATGAAAAGAATTTAGATTTCTTAGAAAAAGCATCTCCTTCATTTTGGGGATTTCAATTTTTAATTGGTTTAGCTGTATCAACAGTTATGGCTTATTTTGCAAAAGAAACAGGTCTTTATACAATTGGTTTTTCAATTAGTGCTTTAACACTTATCTTTGCTTTAAGTGATCCTGCTTTCCCTGCTACACACCATACAACTCTTGTTGTAGGTTATGCAATGGCACAAACAGGTAATATTTTGATTGCTGTTATTTTTGGTATCATTGCTCATTTTATTGGATTAATTTTTGGGATGGTGCTCAATACAGATTGTGGTACACATATCGATCCACCAGCTGTTGCTATTGCTACATGTAGTTTAATTATTTTTACTTTATTTTAAAACAGAGGTTCATATTTAACCTCTGTTTTTTGATAAACTATAATCATTTGATTAATTTAATAAAATTTTTATTTCTTAGGTTCTCTAATAATGAATTGGAGTAAATCTTTTCCATTAAAAGGAATTAATGGATAAAGATAGGAAAAGCCAAAAGGTTTTAATGATATTAAATACATATATAAAATAACTTGATAAGCAATAAAGCCTAGCCAACCAAATAATCCTGAAAATAGAATCATAAATATTTTTACATATTTATTGGTTAAAGATAATTCATAATTAGGTGTGGCAAAACCACAAACATCTCCAATAGATACAAATAAAAGAATCTCTCCTGAAAAAAAACCGAGTTCAATCGCAAATTCTCCTAGTAAAATAGCAGCAATCATCCCCATCGTATTTGAAATAGAATTGGGCGTATGAATGGTTGCAATTCTTAAAAGCTCTACTGCCAGTTCAACTAAAATAATTGAAAATAATTTTTTTAGACTGACACTTCCTTGATTTACAATCAACATCCATAAAGGAACCAAATAAATCGAAAGAAATACAGCACTAAAACGAATTAAACGAATAAAAGTACCAATAATAGGTGTTTGTCGATGTTCTTCAACATGTTCTAGAATTTCAAACAAAGTTGTAGGTAACATCATAACAGAACTTGAAGTATCGCATATAATGGCAAGATAACCATGATGAATGTGTGTAGAAACCACATCTGGTCTTTCACTGTATCTTACAAGGGGAAAAGGATTATAACTTTGGTCAAAAATCAATTCTTCCAAAGCACGATCTGTCATAATTAAATCTTCATTTTTTATTTCATTAAGTCTTTCTTTAATACTTTTTAACATGGTTTGATCTATTTCGCTTTTTAAATAACATAAACAAATATCTAATTTATTTTTTTTACCTACAACAACTTTTTCCATTACTAAATCTAATGTACGAATTCGTCTTCTAATCAAACCTGCACAATTTAATAGATTTTCATTAAATCCATCTTTACTTCCTCTAACCGATTTTTCTGTATCTGGTTCTTCGATTGAACGTGTAGGAAAATGTCTTGTATCTAAAACATAGACTTTACTTTTATCTATATCTTTAACGATTGCACAACCTGTAAGCATCGCATATTCGTAATTTTCTTTATTTAATTCTTCTTTGACATCTCCATTATTTAAACAATCTTTTAAAGTTTTTCCTTTTGCATTTGTAATTCCTTCAACCAAATAAGCAATCAATTCATCAGAACATAAACTAGAAATATAATCAATTTCAATTTTTCGACCATCAAAATCTAAATATCTAACATTTAAATCAAACGAAGGGTTTTTCATGATTTTGGTTTAAAGAAAAGAGCAATAATAAACGCAAATAAAATGGCCGAAGAAATTCCTGCTGCTGTTAAATCAAACATTCCCATTGCTAGACCAAAGACCCCGTATTCTTTTGTCATTGCCATGGCCCCATGCATTAAAGAATGGCCAAAACTCGTAATAGGAAGCATTGCCCCTGCATGAAAAATTTTAATCAAGCGATCATAAATATGAAATAAATCTAACAGTGCTCCTAGTACAACAAAACTACATGTAATATGTCCTGGCGTTAATTTAGTATATTCATAAATTAGTTGAGCAACAGCACAGACAAACCCACAAAACAAAAAGGATAAGACGTAATTCATTTGACAACCTCCAATACATAGCCATGACAAACACAAGGAATCGATAATTTTTGATTTGTCATCACCGGATTTAACAAAGCCCCTGTTGCTAGAACAAGCACACGTTGATACTTTCCTTTTAACATCATCTGATAAATATAGCCAAAACTAACAAGTCCATTACAAACAGGACCACTTCCTCCTTGATAGACATTTTGAGTAACATCATAAAGCAAACAACCACAATCATCATACTCGTTATACTTTTGATTTTCTTCTTTTAAAAGATCTTTCATAATTGTTTTTCCATAACGAGAAAGATCTCCGGTTAAAATTAAATCATAATAAGTACCATCTCTCTTTAGATCTTTCATATGTTGTAAATAGGTATCTAAAGCTGCTGGTGCCATGGCACGCCCCATATCATTAGCGTCATATTGATCGAAGTCGATGACTTTTCCTAAAGTAATAGATTCAATTCTTATTTGACTTGGTTTATTTGATAAAAAGACAGCGACACTTCCTGTAGCCGTAAAAGTCATCGTTTCTTTTCTTTGTATACCATATTCTAAAGGATATCTAAATTGTCTTTCTGCTGTGGCATTATGAGAAACTGTACAAGCCATAGCACTATGAATATTATGATTTTCAATCATAATTGAAGCATTTGCTAGAGCAAGTCCAATCGTACTACATGCACTATATAAGCCAATAAAAGGTCGATGTAAATGATTAGCGTAATAATAACACGCTGTAATTTGATTATTTAAGTCTCCTCCAAAATATAAATCAATTTCTTCTTTTTTTACTTTTCCTTTTTTTAAACAAATAAGGATAGCATCTTTCAGCATTTCAATTTCTGCCTGTTCATAACTTGCATGATGATGATAATGATTAGGATAATGTTTATCAAAATAATGTCCTAAAGGCCCTTGATGTTCAACAATTCCTGCTGTTGTCCCAACACTTTGAATATAAACATCTTGAAAAACAAAACTACTACCAGAAATAGGTGATGACATAACGAATTCCTCCTAATACAAATGAAGCAACAATTCCAAAAGTAATCACCGCTCCACCAAGTTTAAAAATATTAGCCCCTATTCCCGTCACGAAACCTTCACTTCTTGCCTCCATTGCACTTGAAGTCATCGCATTTGAAAAACCTGTAATAGGAATAAAAGAACCTGCCCCTGCAAAATCACCTAAACGGTCATAGATTCCTAAACCCGTTAGTATTGCTGCAATTAAAATAAGAGTAATCAACATAATAGGGGTGGCTTCCTTTTCACTAAAAGAAAATAATTCTTTGTAAAGATTTAAAAAAAATTCTCCTATCATACCAATCACTCCACCCACTAAAAAAGCACTTGCTGTATGTTTTAATACTTGCTTTTGTGGTTTATTTTTATCTGCAATTTCATTATATTTTTTTATATTCATAGATTTACCTCCACATTTTTAGGATAGACAAAAATAATGAATATAAACATTTTAATTAAATTATCGATATTCGATATAACTAACAAAATAAAAAGGCAAGACTTAGCTTGCACTTTTATAATTCATTTGTAAGTGATTGAATATATTCTTTTAAAGGTTCATCTGCTTGACTTCCATGTTCTTTAATAATATTAACAATTGCACTACCAACAATGACACCATCAGCATATTGTTTAAACTCTTTTACTTGTTCTGGTTTATTAATACCAAAACCAATAGCTACTGGTGTATTTGTTACTTGACGAATATGTTCAATAATTTCTTCAAGATTATTAGAAAATGAAGTATTATCTCTTGTCCCTGTAACACCCATTGACGATACAAGATAGATAAATCCTTTTGCTTCTTTTGCAATCATTTCAACACGATCTTTACTTGTTGGGGCAATCATTGAAATTAAAGTAATATCATAATTATAACAAACATCTTTGACTTCTTGGCTTTCTTCATAAGGTAAATCTGGAAGAATAATACCATCAATGCCAACTTCTTGACATTTTTTAAAGAATTCATCATAACCGTAATGGAAAACAACATTTAAATAAGTCATAAAACATAAAGGAATATCACTTTTTTCTCTTACTTTTTTAACCATTTCAAAAACATCATCTGTTGTAACTTTGTTTTTTAAAGCACGTACATTTGCTTCTTGAATGGTTGGTCCTTCAGCAATTGGATCAGAAAAGGGAATACCAATTTCAATCAAACTAGCCCCTGCTTGTTCCATATCTAAAATATAGTCTACTGTTTTATCTATTACAGGATCTCCTGCTGTTAAAAACCCAATGAAGGCTTTTTTATTTTCAAAAGCTTTATATATTCTATTCATAGATTTCTTTCCCCCTATATCTTGCAATCGCTGCAACATCCTTATCTCCTCTACCTGAAAGACAGACAATTAAAATATCATCTTTTTTCATAGTTGGTGCTATTTTGATTGCATGTGCAATCGCATGTGCACTTTCAATGGCACAAATAATTCCTTCAGTTTTTGCAATGTATTCAAAAGCATCCACTGCTTCATCATCTGTAACTGGTACATATTGCGCACGTTTTGTATCATGTAAATAAGCATGTTCAGGTCCAATACCTGGGTAATCTAAACCGGCTGAAATAGAATAAACAGGTGCAATTTGACCGTATTTATCTTGACAGAAGTAAGATTTCATTCCATGGAAGACACCTAATGATCCTGTCGCAATTGTTGCTGCTGTTAAAGCTGTATCGACACCTTTACCAGCGGCTTCGCAACCAATAAGTTTTACATCTTTATCATTGATAAAATTATAGAACATTCCCATCGCATTACTTCCACCACCAACACAAGCCATCACAGCTGTAGGAAGTTTACCTTCATATTCAAGAATTTGTTCTCTTGCTTCTTTAGAAATCACACTTTGGAAATCTCTCACCATCATTGGAAATGGATGAGGTCCCATCACAGAACCTAAAACATACATCGTATCATCCACACGTTTTGTCCATTCTCTCATTGCTTCATTGACCGCATCTTTTAAAGTCATTGTCCCTGTAGTTACAGGATGTACTTTAGCTCCTAAAAGTTCCATACGATAAACATTTAAAGCTTGACGATCTGTATCTTCTTTTCCCATAAAAATTTCACATTCAAGTCCAAGCAAGGCTGCTGCTGTGGCTGTAGCTACACCATGTTGTCCAGCACCAGTTTCAGCAATAATTCTTGTTTTTCCCATTTTTTTAGCCATTAAAGCTTGTCCTAATACATTGTTGATTTTATGAGAACCTGTATGGTTTAAATCTTCTCTTTTTAAATAGATTTTAGCGCCACCTAAATCTTCTGTCATCTTTTTCGCATAATATAATAAAGATGGTCTACCAGCATATTCTTTTAATAATGTATTAAGTTCATCATTAAATGCTTGATCATTTTTATAAAATTCATAAGCCTCTTCAATTTTATGAATTTCACTCATTAAAGTTTCAGGTATGTACTGTCCCCCATGTATTCCATATCTACCTTTCATTTCTAACTCTCCTTACGATTTCCTTAATTTTTTCCCTATCTTTAAAACCATCTGTTTCAACACCACTTGAAACATCTAATCCATAAACATTCAGTTTTAAAGCTTCATCAATATTAGAAAGATTGATTCCCCCTGCCAAAAATACAGACTTATTGACTTCTTTCAACATAGACCAATCAAAACTTTCCCCAGTTCCTCCAGAACCATAATCGAAAAGATAATAATCAACGTCATAGTCTACATTGAAAGAATCATCATTTTTAATTTGAATTGCTTTAATAATTGGAACATCTATTTTTTGTTTTAAAATCTTTATATATTCATTTGTTTCTTGACCATGCAATTGTACAAGATCAATAACATCATTTTTAACTAATTTTTCAACAAAAGAAATATCCTCATTTACAAAAACACCTACAACTTGAATCGAAGATAAAAGACCTTTTTTTAATTCTTTTGCCTGATCATAAGTAATCTTTCTTTTTTTTCCCGCAAAAACAAAGCCAACATAATCAGGTTGATATGTATTTACATAATCAACATCTTCGCTTCTTTTTAAACCACAAATTTTAATCTTCTTCATCAATACCTTTTAAAACTTCTAATGTATGTCTTTTATCATGGCTTTTCATCATAGCTTCACCAATTAAGACAGCATTTACATGATGTTTTTCTAATAATTCAATATCTTTTCTTGTTTTAATACCACTTTCAGAGACAAAGATAACATCATCATCGACCATATCTCTTAATTTTAATGTTGTATTTAAATCAACACTGAAATCTCTTAAATCTCTGTTATTTACACCAATAATTTTAGCGCCTACACGCAACGCTTTTTTTACTTGCATTGAACTGTGTGTTTCAACAATTGCTGACATACCTAAATTATGCGCTAAATTAACACAACGCATTAATGTAATTTCATCTAAAACACCTGCAATTAATAAAATCGCATCTGCTCCTAAGATTTTAGCTTCATAAACCATATATTCATCTACAACAAAATCTTTTCTTAAAACAGGAATTTTCACAATACGTTTGATTTCTCTTAAAAAATCATCATCCCCTTTAAAATAATCAGGTTCAGTTACTACTGAAATAGCATTTGCTCCAATCATTTCATATTCTTTCGCAATTGCTTTAAAATCAAAAGTGGAAACAATTTGTCCTTTTGATGGTGAATGTCTTTTAACTTCTAAAATATAAGACATTCCATCTTTTTCTAAAGCTTTTTTAAAAGGAAAACTTTGGTCAATAGGCATTGCAAAGGCTTTTTCTTTTAATTCATAAATTGAATGACGTTTTTTATTTGTTTCAACACGTTCTTTTGTACTTTCAACAATATCTTCTAAAATCATAATATACGCTCCTATTTGTTTGATTCTTTTATAAACTCTTCTAGTTTTTCATTTGCCTTTCCACTATCAATCAACTTTGCTGCTAAATCAATTCCTGCTTGTAAAGAATCAACTTTACCACCAATATATAAACCTGCCCCCGCATTCATTAAGACAGCTGTTCTAGGTCCACCTTGTTTACCATTTAAAACATCTCGTGTAATTTGAGCGTTTTCTTTTGGAGTTCCTCCAACAAGTTCATCTTTTAAACATCTTTGTAAACCAAATTGTTCAGGTGAAATTGTATATGTTTTAAATTGATTCTCATTAATTTCACAAACAAAAGTTTCATTAGATGCTGAGATTTCATCTAAACCATCTCTTCCATAAACCACCATAGCTCTTTTAACCCCTAAATTACTTAAAACTTGAGCAAGTGGTTCAACTAATGATCCATCATAAACTCCCATTACTTGATAAGTCGCTCCTGCTGGATTCGTAAGTGGTCCTAAAATATTAAAGACTGTACGAATACCTAGTTCTTTTCTTACTGGTGCAACATATTTCATCGCTAAATGATAGTTTTGAGCAAATAAGAAACAAATATTAATATCGTTTAATAATTCCTTACTTCTTTTTTCATTGATTGTAATATCCACTCCAAGAGCTTCTAAACAATCTGCTGCGCCACTTTTTGAACTTGCCGCACGATTTCCATGCTTAGCAACTTTAACACCACCACTAGCAATCACAATAGATGAAGTTGTAGAAATATTGAAAGAATTTGATCCATCTCCTCCAGTTCCTACAATTTCAAGAACATCTTGATCATTCAATAACTTCACACAATGTTCTCTCATGCCTTTAGCACTTGCAGTTATTTCATCAATTGTTTCACCTTTTAATGAAAGTGCTGTTAAATAAGCAGCCTTTTGAATATCAGAAGCTTGATCATCCATGATCTCATTCATACATTCATAAGCTTCTTGATATGTTAAATCTTCTTTTTTTGATAATTTAATAATTGCTTCCCTAATCATTTTGTATCTCCTTTAAAAAATTTTCAACTATTTTTTTACCTTCTTTTGTTAAAATCGACTCCGGATGAAACTGTAACCCATAAACAGGATAGTTTTTATGACTGATTGCCATGATTTCACCATCATCGCTTTCCCCTATAATCTTCAAACATTCTGGTAAATTTTCTTTTTTAGCAGCTAAGCTATGATATCTAGCCACTGCTGTCTTTTCCCCGATTCCCTTAAAAATTGGATTTGTAGTATCTACTTTAATTATTGAAGACTTTCCATGCATGACGCTTTGAGCATAACTTACTGTTCCTCCAAAAGCTTCAACAATTGCTTGATGCCCTAAACAAACTCCCAAAATAGGATATTTCGTATAACATTTTTGAACAACTTCTTCAATAATACCCGCTTCACTCGGTTTCCCTGGACCTGGTGAAATAATAATACATGATGGCTGAAGTTCTTCTATTTCTTCAACTGTCATTTCATCATTTCTTATAACCTTGATATCTTCATCGATTGAACCTATCAATTGATAAAGGTTATAAGCAAAACTATCATAATTATCAATGAGTAGAATCATAATCAATACCTCCATCTGCCATCTTGATTGCTTCAACAACCGCACCTGCTTTATTTAAACATTCTTGATATTCATTTTCAGGAACACTGTCATAAACAATTCCTGCACCACTACAAATAGAAATTTCATTATTTCTTTTATAAGCTAAACGAATACCAATACATAAATCCATATTTCCTGTAAAATCTAAATAACCAATCGCTCCTCCATAAATACCTCTTTTATTTTGTTCTAATTGATTAATGATTTGACATGCCCTGATCTTTGGTGCTCCTGATAAAGTACCTGCAGGAAGTAAAGTATCAACTGCATCTAAAGCATCATATTCTTCTTTAATTTCACTGCTAACAACACTTGCTATATGGATAACTTTTGAAAACTTTAAGATATCCATATAAGATACCACATGTACACTATTGAATTTAGAAATTCTTCCTAAATCATTTCTTCCTAAATCAACGAGCATATTATGTTCAGCTACTTCTTTTTCATCTTTTAATAAATCATCTATTAATTGTTGATCTTCTTGATCATCTTTTCCTCTTTTTCTCGTTCCAGCAATTGGAAAAGTTGTTAACTTTGTTTCCTCCAATTTAATTAAAGTTTCTGGAGAAGCTCCAGCTACTTCAATATTATCACTTGCAAAATAGAACATATAAGGTGATGGATTCGTTGTTCTTAAAACACGATAGCTATCAAATAATGAACCTGTTGCTTTTGCATAAAGTCTATTTGATAAAACAACTTGGAAGATATCACCTTCTTTAATATAATCAATACCTTTTTCAACCATTTGACAATATTCTTCTTTAGAGAGAACTGGTTTAAAATCTTCTAATAATTTTAATGGTTGAACAAGTGTTTTAACATGTTTTCTAATAATATAATCTAATTCATCTAATTCTTTGATTCCTTTTTTATAATTCTTTTGTAAATCATTTGTTCCAATATTAACAATTAAAATCAACTTTTGCTTAAAATGATCAAAACAAATAACTTTATCAAATAACATTAAATCAACATCATTAAAACCATTATCTTTTTGATTTTTAATAATTGAAGGTTCGCTATATTTGAAATAATCAAAACTAAAATAACCAACTAAGCCTCCTGTAAAAGTAGGAAAACCCTCTAATTTTAAACTACGATGTTCATTTAAAACTTTTCTAATATATTCTTTGGGATGTGTCACTTTAAAAATCTTATCATCCACTTTCATCATCTTGTTATAACAAGTAATTTCGCTTTTAGGATCAAATCCTATAAAAGTATATCTTCCCCATTTATTTTTATCTTCATGACTTTCTAACATATAAACATGTTTAGAATATTGTTTTAATTTTCTCATTAATTCTATAGGTGTAATCATGTCACTATAGATTTCTTTTTTTATTGGAACTAAATCATACTGACTAAGATCCATTTCTTCTAACATTTCTAAACTTGGATAATACATATAATTCCCCCTAATAATTAAAAAAACCGTCTTGAAAGTTAAACTTTCAAGGACGGTTATGTCCGCGGTGCCACCTTGATTCATGATACACTCATGCACTTTACTAGATGCTATCACATCTATGACTACTTACGTAAGCCTTACGTCAAAAAATACTCAGCTAATGCCTTTCCTTTTGCCCTCAGTGGTCCATTTAATAGACTGCGTTCTGTTTGCTTCCACCATCCAAACTCTCTATAAGTGCACGTTCTATTTTTATCTCCACTTCATCGGTTTCACTTATTGTATGTATTATAAATCGGTTTTAAAAATAAAGTCAACATTATTAAATAATGTTTTATTTTTTGTACACTTAGGCATATCCTTTTATTTTACAAAATATGTTTGATATACCAATTCTACAAACAATGAATTAGCCCATGCAAACCAAGATCTTGTATATTCACTTGGTTCATCCTTATTAAATCCCTCTTGACATAATCCTTCATTATTACTTGTTTCTAAAATCAAATTAATCATTTTTTTAGCTTCTTCTTTAGTCCCTGTTAATCCTTGTATTGATAAAGCAATATGCCAAATATAATTTTTAGGAGTATGTGGACTACCGATACCACTTGCACAGGTTCCTTGATAATAATAAGGATTATGATGACTTAAAATAAATGATCGTGTATGTTGATAAAGTGTATCCTCCTTTTTACAATAGCCTAAATAAGGCATAGAAAGTAAAGATGGTACGTTAGCATCATCCATCAAACAATAATTACCAAAGCCATCCGTTTCATGAGCGTATATTTTTCCAAACTGAGGATGTAAATAAATTCCATAACATTGAACTTATTTATTAATAAGTCCAGCAATTAGATCTGATAATTCTTAATCTTGAGCTACAAAAGGTAAATAGTGATTCACTTGAGCTGAAGAATCTCTTAACCACATGGCGGGAATGTCTCCTGTAATGATAAAAGTTTCATCATCATTCATCTTTTTTAAAGTTGTTTCAATTGTTTAAACATTTTTAATAATTGGAGATTGTCTTTTAAAACATAATCTGCCTCTTTTAATACTTTTTCTATTTGTATTGTCCTCATAATTTTCTCCTCTTTTTCTTATTATATAATGAAATAAGAAAAATATATATTTTAAATTATTGGTAAAACATCATCCTTTTCTTTATTCAATCAAATTTTATTTTATAAAATAAAAAAAGACCTTTTGGTCTTTACCTCAAGTCCATGTACAAATTTAGAATGTTGTTGTCAAAAAAATATTTAAGGAAGAAAAACCTGTTCATGACTTGTCTACGAAACTTATTATATTTTTTTCTTTTTAAAAATCAATTTTATTATCATAATTTAAAAAATAAAAGCGATTACATCTCCTAAAATTTAAAAAAAGTAGTTTTTATCGCTATTTTTTAGGATATATAAATAATAAGTATGGTATTTATTTCTACAATTATTTCATATAGAAATAAAAAAAGACCATTCGGTCTTAACTTCAAGTCTATGTACAAATTTAGAATGTTGTTGTCAAAAAAATATTTAAGGAAGAAAAACCTGTTCATGACTTGTCTACGAAACTTATTATATTTTTTTCTTTTTAAAAATCAATTTTATTGTCATAATTTAATAAATAAAAGCGATTACATCTCCTAAAATTAAAAAAAAACCGCTTTTATCACGGTTTTTTAGGATATATAAATAATAAGTATGGTATTTATCTTTTAGCTTTCTTTAACATTTTTTGAATTATTTGTATTTGATTTTGATAATCATCAAATGAAGTAAGTTTATAAGACCAGTTATGTGGACCTACTGTCCCTGGTAAATTAATACGAGCTTCTTTGCCATAGCCAAGTAGATCTTGTAAAGGAACAATAGAAACCACTGCATCACATTCAAGTGTATATGCAAGCATATCTTCCACAAGATTTTCTCCTATATATCCTAGCCCCTTCATAATTTCTTTCATTCTTTCTTTATCATCTAATTCTTCATACCATTGTTTAAGAGTAGCATTATCATGTGTTCCTGTATAAACAACACAATGTTGAGGAATTTTATATTTAACTTTTCTTTCATCTTCTCCAAAAGAGAATTGCATAACTTTCATTCCTAATAAATCATAATGATCTCTCAGTTCATGTACTTGTGGACGTAATTCTCCTAAGTCTTCAACAATCATATTAAGTTTAGGCAATTGTTTATAAACTGAATCTAAAAAATGATAACTTGGTCCTTCTATCCATTTTCCTTCTCTTGCTGTAGCACTTCCATAAGGAACTGACCAATATGTATCAAAAGCCCTAAAATGATCAACTCTTAAAATATCAAAAATTTCATTATTCCATTTTAATCTTTTGATCCAAAAATTATATCTTGTTTTCTTTAAATAATCCCAATCATATAAAGGATGTCCCCAGAGTTGGCCATCTTTTGAAAAATAATCAGGTGATGCTCCAGATACGAATTTAGGATAAAATTTATCATCTAATTGAAAACATTTACGATACTCATAAACATCCGCAGAATCATCACCTACATATAAAGGTAAATCTCCCATGATAGATATTCCTTTTTGATGTGCATGTATTTTTAATAAATTAAATTGTTTTACAAAAATATATTGAAGAAATTGAATATAATCAATTTCTGCTTCTAATCCTTCATTACTTCCTTTAATATTTTGATCTTCATCATTCCAATCTACCCAAGGTAAACCTTCGTTTGCTTTATTTAAAGCCATAAAACGCGCATATTTTTTTAACCAAAATGTTCCTTTAACAAAAGTACGATATTCTTTCTTTAATTCTTTATCTTTTAAAAAAACTTGATAAGCTTTTCTTAAATAACGATTTTTAAATAAACGTACGCGTTTATAATCAACTCTTTTTAAATCTTGTAAATAGTTAGGAACTTCATCTAACAAATGCCAATCTTTTAAAAGTTCTAAAGAAATATATATTTCATCACCAGCAAAAGATGAATAAGGAGTATAGGGTGAATTCCCGGAGCTTGATGGATTTAATGGTAAAATTTGCCAAATAGAAAAACCTGCTTGAGCAGATAAGTCAACAAATTCATAAGCTTCTTTTCCTAAATCCCCTATTCCATGTTTTCCTGGTAAACTAAATAATGGTAACAAAATACCAGCTTGTCTTTGATCAAGTGCTTTTAATTTCATGATTTTCACCTCTTCTTTAAATATACCATAAAAAAAGCGTTTTCGCTTATGAAAACGCTATCTTTTTTAGTTTTAAAATGAAAAGGTTCTATTTTCTTAATCTTGAAAATAGAAACCTTTTATTTTAGTCTTCTTTTGTTCTTTTTCTTAAAGATACATAAACGATTGCTGCCATTAATGCAAATGTTGCAAATGTCCATGCAGATGTTGAATCACCTGTTTTCACTTTGTTATTTGTTACAACTTGAGGTTTATGAGCAGGTTCATTTGTATCTGTAGTGATTGTTGGTGCTTTTTCTAATGCATTAATAGCGTTTTGTAATTCACCTACAAGGGCATCGACTTCTTCTTGTGTCATTTCTGATGAATTTTCTAATTTCTTAGAAATTTCAGTAACAACATCTATTAATTTAGAATAAGATGCTTCTGTATATTTTTTACTATCTAATTGTTTAATTTGATCTAATAAACCATGGATACCATCTAAATTACCACGTTTAACAAGTTTTTGAGCAGCTTCTTTTAAAGTATTAGTTAATGCTTGAACGCCATCACTTGTGTTTTCATTTTCTAAAGCAGCTTTTACATCATTGTAAACTTTTTCAAATTCTTTCCATGATGATGCTGTATAATCTTTTTCTTGATATTGATCCATTAATGCTTTTAATGCATTTACTTCATCATCTGTTGCTTTTAAAACTAATTGTGTTCTTGCATCTTTTAATTGTTTTAAAGCTTCATCTAATTGTTCTTTTGTTGCATCTTCTTGTTCGATTAATGTTTGTGCATTCTTTAATGCTTTTTTAAATGAATCAGCAGTAAATGTTAAATATTTATTTGTATCTAACTTATCTAATTCATTTGATGCAATATAATCTTTTAACTCTTTTTTACTTACTGATACTTTTGTTACTAATTGAGCTTTTGCTTTTTGTAAAGCATCTACCATATCAATAACTTCTTTTTCAGTAATTGTTGCTTCATCCTTTTTAATGAATTCTTGAGCAAGTTTCACTTGATCTTGTAAAATAGCCCATGTTTCACTTGTATAATCTTTTTCTTTTAACTTGTTAATTGTATTAAGTTCATCTTTAACACTTTGAATATCTCCACGTTTAACAAGATTTGCATAAGCAACTTCTAATTCAGCTTTTGCATTTGTAATAGCATCTAATTCACCAGCTTGTTTATCTAAAACTTTTTGAGCTTGTTTTAATGCCTTTTCAAATTTTTTATAAGAATCTGCTGTATATTTATTTTGTTTAACATCTAAAAAATCAATATAACTTTGTAAATCATTAGCTGCTGTTGAAGCATATTCATCATCATTTAACATAATAACTTCTGAAATTGTTGGAATTTGATTTTCATCCCATTCAATCTTTAATTCATAAACGTTTCCTTCAGGCATATAGAATTCATTTAATGATTTTTTAAGAGTTCCAACTTGAACCCATTTCTTTCCATTTTCACCATCTACAAGAACAGATACTCTTGCATTTGAAATTTCACCTTTTTGAATAATATGCATTTTCTTAACATCTAAATCACTTGATAATGTATAAGTAATGCTTCCAGCTTCTTTAGAACCTGGTCTATAAGCTGTAGATAAATCTCCATCAAACATATATTGAGGAATAAATCCATTTGCTTCTACAGTTGAAGAAGTATATGTTGGATCATTTGAAACTGGTACATATTCTCCATCATTGATAACAATTTCATTGAAAACAACAGCTCTATTATTATTTGTTGCTGTCATTAAGATCTTTAAGTAACGTGCTTTAACATTATTAGCAGTTCCTTCTACATAGACTTTATTTGGATATGTGCTTGATGCTTTATAACCTGCATCTGAATCAATACATTTAACCCCAGCATCATTTGTATTTTCAACACCATCTCCAATAGTAATAACTTTTGTCCAGTTTTCTAAATCATCTGATACTAAAATATCAGCATCTCTAATATAGTTAACTGCACTATCTTGGCAATACATTTGAATTTTAGAAATTGTTCTTTCTTGTCCTAAATCATAAATAATATATTGTCCTCTTTGTGGAAAATCACCAAATTCTGTTGTTGAATCGATATTACCATCAAAAGCAGCACCATTATTTCTAGTATCTTCACCAACACCCCATGAAGGATTAATATTCATAGTTGCTTTATATAAATATGGTGCTGTAATTTCATTTGAATGTACTTCAAAATGATTAATTGTTAATTTAATAGCTTTGTCTGTTTTATTAATCAATCTTACATATCTTCCATCTGGAAGTTCTTTTTCTTGACCTGTTACAGTTGTCCATTCAACACCATTTTTTGAAACTTGTAAAGTTGCTCCTTGACCATTTTCATAATCAATATTGAATGTACTTAAATCTTTGATTCTTGATAAATCAACACCAACGTATTGACCTTTTTCTAAAGTAATTTCTTGATTATAGATCAATTCTGTAAGTGCTTCTTCACTTTGTGAAGCTAATCTATAATCTGTATTTGTATAAACATTAGCATTATTGAAATCCTCATCTGGATTATATGCATTTACTGTAAATTCAGAGAAAATAACCCATACAGCTCTCTCTTCTTCATTCACTAAACGAACATAACGTGCTTTTAAACCATAGAAATTTTCATCAATTGTATCTTTTCCATTAGCTATACCTTGATATGTTTTATAAGTAGTCCAGTTTTGGTTGTCATTAGAGTATTGTAAACTATATTTTTCCCATTTATCTCCTGCACTGCGGTCTCCACCGATAACTGCATGAATTTTACCAATAGCTGTTTCTTTACCTAAATCCCAACCAATATAATCACCTTTTCTTGTTCTATCACCTGAGGTTCTAAAATCTAATGCTGTTGAACTATCACCATCTGTTAAATTAGCTACTGTTCCTTGATAAATTCCCCATGTATCTGTATACATAAATGTTGCATTGATTTGTCCTGGATCAGCCATTTTAAATGTATTGACTTTCCACCAATATCCTGCTGTATTACTTTTTAAATTTAATTCTAAGTTTCTAATACGAACTGCTTTTGCTTTAATATTTTGACTTGATACATCTAATTCAACAGAAGCATCACCATTATATTCTTTTAATACTTTCCATGTTTGACCATCCGTTGTATATTCAATGACATATTTTGTTGATTTATCTGTTCCTGCATCTTGTCCAAAATAAATTGTACCTAATGTTTTTGCTTTTTTGAAAGTTAATGTAATACTTGCATCAACTGGTAAATAATCTTTAATTTCTCCACCTTTATAAGGACTTTCAGCAAAATGAGCATAAGTAGCATTACTGTCATCTAATAAATTATTTAAAGAACCACCTTTAAGTGTCAATTTATCGACAGATAATGTACCTGGATCTTCTTCAGTTACTACTTCATCTGCATTAACAGCAATATCTCTAATACCTAACCAAGTATTCGCTTTATCTTCAGTAGCAATCATGCGAATACCTTTAACCCCTTTTAAATTTAAGTCAGTTAAAGCTACATCATTTGGTAAAGTATATTCTTGATTATCTAAATCAACCCATTTTTTACCATCTGTTGTATATTGCACTTTAGCTTTAGAAAAAGTATCTTTTGAATTTGAATTTGTTCCTAATCTAAAAGTCACTCTATCAATATCAATTGCTTTTGAATAACTAACGCCTACATAAGTTCCTTTACTAATTGTATTTGGTGTTTTATAAACAATTTCAGTATTGGCTTTATTATCGAATACATTATCAATATTACCTGTTGGACTATCATTACGATTTGTAATAAATTTAGTGACTTGTTTATTTGGATCAACAATAGTTGAAGCAATATCTCCTAAATAAGAATCCATTGCTTTAATAAATGGTACGATATGTTGTACTCCTACTTCTGCATATTCTAAATGATCAACATAATTGAATCCATATGTTTTTGATTTTTCGAAAGCAGCTTGTCCAGTAGAATATAGATCCCAAATCTTATCATTAGCTTCTTCATCTTGTACAGCTTTAACAGCTTTAAGATAATTTATTGCTGCATCTGCTGTATCATCCCAACAGTTTAACCAATATACAATTTGATCTTTTATTCTTATATCACCTGCTTGTGCTCTATATGTAGCACTAGCATTTTTTAAGATTGTAAATTCATTGATCAAATCTTCAAATTGCTCATCACTGATTGTTGTTCCATTTGTAAGAGCTTCTTTGAAGCTTGTTAAACGATCTTTTAAATCTACTGATTCTTGTAATGCTGTTACACGACCATCCATATTTTGATTGATCATATGTTTTGAAAGTTCTCTTAAAGCAGCTGATGCTTGAGTTTCAATAGCGCTATTATGATCGACATATTTAAAGGAAGCATTCCAGCATTTTTGAGCTTCTTCTTCACTTTGCCAAATATTCCATGAGTAACATGCATTCCCAAAAATTGCAACTTTACTTGGCTCAGATTGTTGCATTGGATTTAAAACGATTCCTTGAATCTTATTTGGATCTACACCAGGGTGTAAAAATGTTGTATATCCACCCATAATTAAGTGTTTTTTAGAGTTATCTGTACATGGCCAGTTGATCCACATATAAGGGCCACGCCCTGCATTATTTGTAAAAGTTGTTGTGAAGTTATTTGTAACTTCTCCCCATACTCTACCACCAGTCATAACGATTTGAATATTTGCTGGGAAATTTTGATAATAACTTTCACCATTATACATATATTCTTGTGTACAGAATGGTAATGTTAATTTTAAATCTGGATATGTTTTTTGCATTTCTTTTAACCATGCTGTCATATCAGTTAATGTTTTTGTATAGTTAGCACCACCAACATTTCCAGCATCATCTGCTAAAATAGCAATTTGACGAACACCTGCTTTAATAACTTGTTCAAATTTAGCTTGTAATACTTTTAAGTCTGCTTGATAGTTTTCTTCACTATTATACCTGATGGCATTATACATATATGGATGTAATGCAAATACAAAACGACATTTTGATTTATTTCCTGCTTCAGCAAGAGGTTTGATTTTTGTTTCAATTTCTTCATCTGTATAAAGTTCACGCCATTTGGAGTTATGTTTAGGATCATCTTTAGGAGCATAGAAATAAGAATTCAACTTGTAGTATCCTCCCCATTCCATTAATTTCATACGATCCGTTGTAGACCATGGATTTCCATAATAACCTTCAATAAATCCACGACTAGCAACATTAGCATAATCTTCCATTGTAAAATTACGGATATTTGTTCCGTCTAATTGTTTAAAGATATGATACAAACTTGTAAGACCATAAAAAGCCGCATCTGTATCTTTACCTAATACTGTAATTGTCCCATTATCAACTTTTAATAAGTATGAATCTAATTGATCAAATAATTGGGTTGTTTTTACTGAATAATGTTCACCAACATATTGATCAACATATTGATTTGAATCTTTAATACCTACTAAAATGTTTGTTTGGTCTTCTTTTACTTCTTCAGAAGTACTTGCTTTTATATTTTTAATAGCTAATACTTCATTCATTCTATCCTTTGTATATTCATCAATACCATCTTCATAAACAACATTGACAGTAGATGTCATATCAAATGAACCATCTTGATAATCCATCATATGAGGATTTGGATAGACTTCATAATCATTTTCCAAAGCACTGACGATTGGATAAGAGTGAATACATCCAATTGACATTAAAAATGCAAGTGCTAGAGAAACAATTCTCTTTACCTTTTCTTTCATATTCTTCTTCCTTTCTTATTTACATTACTGCTCCCTTAAATGAATAATGTAATCTTAATTTGCAAATACAAATCAAAAAATAAAGACCAAATAAGATACACTAAAAAAGTGTAAGTTATTTGGTCTTGCCTACTTAAAGTAACAATCCGTATTTACATCCTGTATTTTAACATACACTCTTTGTCTATGCAAGGGCTTACAATAAATTTGTCTAGACAAAATAAATACCACTACTTAATAGTGGCATCTATTTTTATAATTCTTCTTTTTTTACTTTTTTAATACCTAACCATGACATGAAAGCCATTAATACAAATAAAATAATATTTGTTTCATCACCTGTTTTAGCAGTTGAAGATCGTTTTTTATCATTTTTAGTAGTAGAAGTAATTACTTGATTATCTTTAGATGAAGTATTTCCTTTTGAAGTATTATCATCTTTAGTAGATGAATCTACTTTTTTAAGAGCATTCATAGTTTTTTCTAGATTAGAAATAGCTTCGTTTATTTCTTCTTTTGTAGCATCTTCTTTAGCAGATACTTCTTTTGCTTGAGTTAATGCTTCTACCAGTTGTTTCCATGAATCTTTTGTATAATCTTTTTCTTGAAGTTGATCAGCTTTACTAATCAAATCAGTTAATCCAGATTTATCATTAAGTATAACAAGTCCATTATAAGCATCTAATAATTTTTGATACATATCATTGATTTCATCTTTTGTAGCATCAAGATTACTTAAAACATCCTGTGCTTCTTTAAGAACAGTTTGGAATTGTTTCCATGAATCCTTTGTATAATCTTTTTGTTCAAGATTTGATAAATCATCAACGAATGATTTTAATTTTTCATTATCAACAGATAATACAAGTTTTACCATTGCATCTGTTAATTGACGTTTCATAATTTCAATTTCATTAGCGTTAGGATTTTCTGCATTGACTAAACCTTCAGCAGCTTTAATTGTATCCTGTAAATGATTCCATGAAGTAGATAAATATCCAATATCTTCCATAGCTTTAGCTTTATTGATAACATCTTTTAAACCATCAACATCTGCTGGTACATCTGCACGATGTAATTTAATTTCTGCAGCACTTCCGTTATTATTAACAGCTTCTACGTAGTATAAACGAAGATGTTTTGTTTTTACTGTATCAAATTCAATGACTTTTGTAGATGAATCACTTGATAAATTACCTTCTTTAACTGTTTTCCAATTAACACCATCATCACTTATTTCAATACGATATTTTGTAACATTTCCATTTTTACCAGTTTGACGAGGAACATATGTTAAACCATTGACACTCATTTCTTCTTTATTTTCAAAAGCAATCCAATGAGGTGTTGATAAATTCCAATCTGTATGCCACATTGTTGATGGATTATCATCTAATACATTTTTAGGATCTGATCCATCATGTTGATAAGATGAAGCAGTTGCTGTAAGTTTGCTTTTATCAATGTAATTGACATTAACTTGTGATTTTAATTGTAGTTTAGTAAGTGCTTTTGTAAGTTCTACTTCATATTGATCGACTGTATCTTGCATTGATTTAGGTAATTCTCTTTGAATCATATCAATAACAAATTGCAAGTTTTTAACAGAATCTTCTGTATAAATAGATAAATCTTTTGGAATTGAATTTAAATAGTGATCTACTCTTGTATAATTTGCTTTTTTGTAATCAATTCCATTTACTAATTCTTTAATTTCATCTGTAAGAGTTGAAATTGTTTGTTCATTTGGATCATATTCTTTTAAAGCAACTTTTGCTTCTTTTAGTTTTTCTTGTAATTGTTTATTTTGTGATTCTTCTGCAATATGACTTGCACTTGTCACTAAATAATCTAATTCCATTGTTGAAGCAAATGATTTTTCTGAACCTAAACGAATATCATCTACATATCCTTTAAAGGCATGTTCTTTACTTCCAATTCTTTCCATTGGAATCATCATTGTTGCTTTTAATGGTCTACCATTTACTTGTTCATCATCTCCAAGTGTATCTACAAGTTGACCATTTACATAAAGATCAATAACTTCTTTTCTATTTTTAAATTCTAATTCAACCCATTGATTAACAGGTAATTCATAATTAAATGAATAGTCATGATTTTCTCTACTTAATCCAACTTTACCTGTTCCTTTTTGAACAGCTTTAATTGAACCATAGCTACTTTCAAATAAAATTTGTTCTTCTTCACTTGATGATTCACGTTTTACTTTTACACGTAAATCATTATTTAAACCAACTGTATCTAATGAAGTTGTTGCATAACTTGTATCTCCTAATAAGCGCAATGCATCATGACTATCTAATGATGCAAGTTCGATATTTTCATGGCCTTTTAATTGATTAAGATTATCTAAATCATAATGAGCAATCATACCATTTTCATCTTTAGCTGCTTCATAACCAAAATTTGTACCTGGAGCATCCCCCAATGTTGTTCTTAAACTATTAGCTTGATCTAATGTTTTATCTCCTTTACCCCATAATTTAGCACCAAATAATGGAATTGCATTTTGTAAACGATCATAAACATCATATTCACTAATACCATTTTCTAAATAGTCTGTCATATCGTTCCATACAGCAATAGCGCCCCCTAACATTTGTTCATCACCAGCAGGAATTGTGACACCACTAATCGAGTTGATTGCTTGATTATATAAAATGTTGCTATTTAAATAATCATAGTAATATCCAGCATTAGGAACAATATAATATTGTGCATCATTACAGTTAATTAAATCATAACCTTGTTCATACATTTGACCCATATTCGCATAACCAAAGTTCCATAAATTCATTTGAACATCTTTACTTCTAACCGGAGTTTTTCCTGAACATTGAGTTAAACTTCCCCAAATACGTACTGTTCTTCCTGAATTTTGTACATATTTTAACATATCATCTGAGAATCGACGATAAGCTTCTTTGTCTGCATTATATTCATCTGCACCCACATGAACTGTTGTTTGTTCATCGAAAACAGGATCACTTGTTGTCATATATTCATCAAAAATACTTTGTACAAATTCTAATGATTCATCATATTTATCTCTTAAAGCCAAATGATCGTTTTCACGTCCGTTTGTCCCATGTCTTAAATCAGGTCTTACTTTTGTAAGTGCTAATGAATGGGCTGGTGTATCGATTTCTGGTACAATATCTACCCCATAATCTCTTGAATCCTTAATAAAATCTTTAAATTCTTTTTTTGTATAGAATAAATCTGTACTTGTTAAATCTTGTTGATTTAAACCATTGTTTCCACCTTTTTTAACATCTGATTCTAATCTAAATGCTGAATAACCTGTCATTGGATCAGCTAAACTTTCAATTGGAATTAAGTTATCATTTAAGTGAACTTGGAAATCGTTCATTTTATACCATGACATTTGTTTAACAATTTGTTTTAAATAATCCATTGTAAATGTTTTACGTCCAACATCTAAAATAAAACTTCTTACTTTATAAAGTGGATAATCTCTTGTTGTCCCACAAGGAACATTTCCTGATTGTTTAATACTTTGTAAAATCGTTCTGGTTGCCCAATAAGCCCCTGTTGTTGTTTCAGCTTTAATATTGATTGAATCATCAATATCCATTAAATATCCTTCATCTTGTAACCCTAACGATTTATCTTTTGTAAGAGCTAAAGTAATATCTCCTGTTTTGCTTTCGCCTTTTACAACAGCAATACTTTTTCCAGTAATATCTTCATAATCATTAGCAAGTGCTTCTGCAGTTTTTTGAAGTGAGCTATCTTTATAAACAATTCTTGCTCCTTTAGAAACTGTATAGTTTCCATGTCCACCATTCCATTCAGCTAATTCTGGTAAAACATTTGGTGCTTTATTCGCTGTTTCATCATTTTTTTGACTACCTGGAACTGTAACAGCAATTTCTTTGAATTTATAATCATTTGTATCATTATCTGTAATCTTGAATGATACTTTAACATCTTTATCACTAATAGGTTGATAAATTGTTAAATCTTCATCAATGATTTGTTCAAAATCAGTACCATTATATTCAACAGTATAACCTTCAACTTCTGGTAAAGTGACTTTTAACTTTTTATCTCCAGTTTTTGGTGTTTCTACTTGAATTTCATTTAAAACATCACTCATTGACATTTTTTCATCAGGATTTCCACCATAAACTTCTAATTCATAAATAGAAATCGTATTCCAAGCAATACCACCATCTGGATCTTCTGAAGTATGTGAATCAACATATAAACGCACATATCTTGCTTTATAGATTTGATCTAAAACAATTTTTTCTGTTAAAGATTTTGGACGATCTTTAAATTCTTTAACTGTTTGCCAATCACTTTCTTGAGGCGTAGATTCAGTATCAGCAATTTGAATCTTATAAGCTGTTGCTTTACGTGTTTCCCAGAATACCTTAACCGTATTGACATTCATTCTTTCACCTAAATCAACATAGATCCAATCTGGTCCATTTCCAACATCACTTCCCCAACGAGAACTACGTGATGATGTATTACCATCTACTGCATTTGCTGCTTTAACACTCGCTGCTTCTTCAGAACTTGCAACTGCAGTTTTCTTTAAAGCGATATTTTCACTTGGATCTTGTACTTTTTCATCCGTATTAAAGATTTTAAATTCTCGACAAGATACATTTGGATAACCTTTAACTGCTGTTACTTCTAATTTAACATATCTTCCACTGACTTTACTTCCTAATAATTCTTCACTGATAACATTTTTATTATCTGTTCTTGAAAGTACTGGTTCTCCCCAATTATTAGGGTCATTTGAAACATAAATATTATAATTTGAAGCATAATTACCTTCATTTTCCCAAATCATTTGGAATTTATTCATTTCAAATTCTTGACCTAAGTCTACATAGGCCCATTGAGTTGGTGCACTTTCAGTTGACCAGCGTGTATCATCATCACCATCTGTTAGGTTTTTTCTCGGCAATGTTCCATATTCAGCTGAAACATAAGACGTTTTGTTTAACGCTAAGTTTTGTTGCGCTGACTCTGCAAAAACAGGAACCATCGATAATACTGAACCCATCGACATCGATAATGTTAATACAGCTGCAACACTTTTCTTTTTCAATTTCATATTTTTCTTCCCTTTCTCTTTAAAAAGAAAAGACCAAACATAAAAACAACATTCAAAAATGCCGTTAATATATCTGGTCTTGCCTACTTAAAGTAACAACCCTTGTCTATACAATAACAAAAAAATACCTCTATTGTCAAACGCTTACATTTTAAATATGACAATTCTTTTTAATATGTATACATAGATATGTCTGTTCATCTGGAGTTAATAGATAATGATATTTATTTTCTATTCGTTTTTTTATTCGATTAATGCATAAGGATAAGCGTATATTTTCTTTTAGCATATCTCTAATATTTTCTGTCGTATCAATATTATTTTCAACATCATTACGAAAAACTCTTTCAGCTAAAAATTTAAGATGTGTTGATAATCTTGCATAATTAATTGAATCTAATTCTAATTGAACATTCATTGTCTGTTCAATCACTTCAATGACATCTCTTACAAAGTTAACAATTTTAGAAGTATTTTGTGAACTATTCTTAGTAGAAAAATTCACTAAATGTAAAGCTATATATCTCGCTTCAGCTTCTTCTAACTGTATACCTATTTTTTCTTTAATAAGTTTTATTGTCCATAAACCTAATTGATATTCATTTTTATAAATTGCTTTCGTTTCCGATAAAACAACATTAGGTAAATCAATTTTTTCTTTTTTTCGTTTAATAGCAAAAGCAATATGATCACTAATTGCTAGAAAGATTTCCCCATAAAATTGGGTATTCAATTGTTCTGTTGCTTTGCTTACTAATAAACTAGTAATCTCATAATAAATAGGTTCAATATCATTGATTCCTCTACGTATACGCTTTTCAACTTTTTCTTTAAAGATATACGTTTTTTCAATCCGTGATTCATCAACTAAATCACCTATCTTTTTTTGAAAGCCGATTCCTGATCCTGTTAAAATAATATCCCCTAATTCATCAGATAAAGCAGCAATACTATTATTATTAAATATTTTTATAATCTTCAATTTCATTTCTCCTACATTAGTATTTCATTTAATATTTCAGCAATAAATTGAACTTCAGTTCCTATAATGATTTGTATTTCATGCTCACTTGATTCAACAATATGAGAAAAATTCATCTTTGATAGAGTCTGTTTATCTATTAGTGAGATATCTTTAACTTCTACACGTAAACGCGTAATACAATGATCAACACTTATAATATTCTTTTTACCACCTAATGCTTCAAATAATTGAATAGCAATTTCATCAAAATTATTTTCGACTTTCTCTACTTTCTTTACCTCATTCTCTTCTCTTCCAGGTGTCATAATATTATAACGTGTAATCAATACTCTAAAAACAATGTAATAAATCAATCCGCATAGAATTCCTAAAGGAATTAAAAATAAAATATTATTAGCAAATGGTGATTTAAAACTTAAAACATAATCTATAAGTCCTGCAGAAAAACCAAACCCTGCCATCCATTTAAAAGTTGCTGCAATAAAAAGCATCAATCCTGTAAGTAAAGCATGGATAAAATAAAGTGTTGGTGCTACAAACATAAAAGCAAACTCAAGAGGTTCAGTCACACCTGTAAAAAATGAAGCCAAAGCAGCTGAAAATAAGATAGCACCTACTTTTTTCTTATTCTCTTTTCTAGCACAACGATACATAGCTAGAGCAGCTCCAGGAAGACCAAACATCATTACTGGGAAAAATCCCGCTTGATACATTCCTGTTACACCTTTAACACCACCGGAAATTGTTCCCCAGAATTTTCCAATATCATTAATACCAGTAACATCAAACCAAAATACAGAATTGAGGGCATGATGTAAGCCTGTTGGAATCAATAAACGATTTAAAACACCATAGATTCCTGCACTTATAGGTCCAAAATTAGCGATTTCTTTTCCAAACCAAATAAAAAAGTGATAACACATTGGCCAAATATCAATAAATATTAAAGATATCAAAAGTGTAATTCCTATAGAAATAATGGAAGCAAATCTCTTTCCATCAAAAAAAGCTAAAAACTGAGGTAATCTTTTTTGATCAAACTTTTGAAAAGAAATAGCCACAATCAAACCTACCAAAATACCAATAAAAGCACTTTGCGTATTATGAAAAGCTAAATCCACAGCATATTCTGGAATTTGTAACATTAATGCGATACATTTAGATGATAGAATTGTTGTCATCATCATATAACAAGCAAGAGCACTTAACACTATTGCTGTATCTCTTTTTTTAGACATTTCCATGGCAACAGCTATCGCAAATAAAATGGGAAGGTTATCTATAATTGCTCCACCAGCAGCAATGAGTAAAGCAGCAATTGGGTTATGTATACCCCATCCAGTAGGATCAATCCAATACCCAATTCCTTTAAGTAGTGCTGCTATAGGCATGATTGAAACAGGTAACATGAGTGATTTACCTAATCTTTGTAAATATTTCATAGTGAGCTCCTTTAGTAAACGCTTACGTATCATACCAAATAATGCTAAGCAGACACATACGGTAAAGATTATTATACACTTGTCTAGTCAAAATAGCTAATAAAAAATACTGCAAAAGCAGTATTTTTTACTTGAACCATTTTTCTATTTTTATACCATATACAATACCAATTGTATCCGCTAAAATCCATCCAATAACAATTGCCCACCAAATCATTTCTACACCAAATGAAGGCGCTAATAAGTAGGCTAGAAGAACTCTTGTTCCAAGTGAAACAATTGTTAGAATCAATGACATTTTCATCTTTTCATATTTTTTAGCTCCAAAATACATTGAAAATACCACTTCCCATACATAAACCAATAATAATAGAAGTTAGAAATGTCATTAATGTATAACTTGATCCAACAGCAGCTTATGCATTACTACCAATATATTTTCCTACAATATAAGTATCAACTATATTATAAAATTATTGTAATAAATTTCCTAAAATCATCGAAATAGAAAATAATAAAATAGATTTTCCTATCTTTCCTTGAGTTAAATCTCTTTCCATAAAATCACCTTCCATTTCTCAATTAATTTTTCAAGTGAATACATGGCATTCGCTGGTGAAGTAGAAGGTAATTGAATAACGGGTAAATTATAATCAAAATATTGATGATAATAACGATTGGCAGCTTTGCCATTAGTAATGATTTTTTCAACAGGACAATTTTTAACAATTAAATCTAAATCATTGACTTTAACATTCGTAATACTCGCATCACTTGATCCTTTAATTTCACAACTTTCAATAACATCCCATAAAGCAAGATGATTTCTAAGTAAAAAAGTTTTCTTCTCTTCAATTGTTTGTGGAACTTCTTCTTGAAATAAAGCAGCTAAAACTTTCCAAAAACGATTTTGAGGATGATGATAAAAAAACTTAGCTTCTCTTGATTTAACAGATGGAAAAGATCCTAGAATAAGAATCCTAGAATCTTGATTATAAACGGGTTCTATATTATGCTTTGTCATCTTTTTTAACAATAACATCTATTAATTGATCAAGAGAATCATAACATCCTACAGTTAAATCAAGAATATCTTTAGAATGATGAATCAAATCAGGAATACAAATAACAGGAATATTTCCTGCATGTGCTGCTAAAATTCCATTTTTACTATCTTCTAAAACAAGGGCATCTTCTTTACTTACCCCTAGTAACTCAACTGCTTTTAAAAAAATATCTGGGGCTGGCTTCCCATGTTGGATTTGGTCACCACCAATAATGGCATCAAAATAATGATCAACTTTAATACTCTTTAAATTAGATAAAACACGTTCATAACGTGTTGAAGAAGCCACTGCCATTTTAATATTTTTCTTTTTTAAATCTTCTAATAAATCATATAAACCTTTTTTTACTTCTAAAGGATGACTATTAAAATATTCTTTTCTTAATTGATCTCGATAATCTTTAATCTTTTGATAAGGATAATCTTCACCAAAAACACTATGATAATAAGCTTTTGATGTCTTTTCATTTGTACCAATCAAATGATAAAACATATCTTCAGTAATTTCATAACCAAACCTTTCATGAGATGTTTTCACTAACATCTTTCCTACAGGTTCTGTATCAATCATCAAACCATCCATATCAAAAATAACAGCATTTAATTCTAACATACTACACTCTCACTTTCTTAGGCATTCTAAAGAAAAGTGTCACTACAAAAGCAATCGTAATTCCTGCAAATAAGAATAAATAGAAACCATTCATTCCTATGGAATCAATAATTCTACCTCCAATTAATTGGAAAAGCATTGCACCTACGCCTTTACCAAGCATAGCTTGAATTCCATAGGCTGTAGAGACATATTCTTCTTTTACTAAAACCATTACTAATCTTACAGTAATCATCGTAAAGAGTACAGTAGAAAAACCTTTAAATACAAAAACATAAATAATCATATTAACAGAAGGTAAAGTTGCATACCATGCAAAATTGATCATTGACATGATAATCGCAAACATCATGATATAACGATAAGGTATCTTTTTAATGATATAGTCTGTTGCTAGAATCATCGGAATTTCAAATAATGTCGCAAAAAGTTGGTAGGTTCCTACTTGTGAAGCTGTTCCACCTTGAGATTTAATAAATAATGATAAATAGTTAAAGTTTGTGGAGCATGCTCCCCAAAAGAAAAAGGAAATCACTAGAAAGAGCATAAATGGTATATTATGAACAAGCTCTTTCATAACAACAACTGTCGATAATTTATTTTCTTCTTTTTCAGGAACTTCTGAAAGCTTTGGATCAGAAACCATATAAATACAAATAATGGTAATTAATGTTCCTAAAATACCAGCTATGAAGTTCGCAAATGGTGAAATATATTGATATAAAAGTCCACTGACTTGTGCCATAATGGCATAACCTACAGAACCCCATAAACGAATCTTACCAAATTGATAAGGTGAAGAAACACCAATACGATCTGTTAAAGGAGTAACAGCATTCATAAAAGATACTGCTAGACCTGATGATAAAAGTAAAATCCAAAAATTACGACTAATTGCAAAAATAAACATGCAAACAATATTTGCAAATGATAATAAAATAGATACTTTTCTTGGTGATTGCCACTTATCTGCCAAGTATCCAAAAAATGGTTGAGTTGCAATAGATAAAAGTGGTGCAAAGGATACAATGTAAGCAATTTGTGAGGCTGACATTCCTATATCTTGACAATACATTGATAAAACAACTGTAAAGGCACCATACCCTAAATAAAAAAAACATGAAATACCTGCATGAAATAAATAATGATCTCTTAATTTACTCATATAAGCCCTCCCTATGTAAAAGACATTATATAGAATATCTTTAAAAGAAAAGAAGTCTTTTCATTTTTTGAAAGACTTCTTTATTTATTTAAAGATTTAACATAGTTACAAATAATATCTTTGATTGTTTCATTCCCTAATTTACAATCTAAACATAAATCATAGTTTGATTTATCACCCCATATTTTATTAGAAATAACTTCATAATAACTTTTTCTAGAATGATCCGATTTATGAATATATCGAAGAGCATCCTCATGACTATCATGATAAATTTCCATTACTTTATTTAGACGATATTCTAAAGGAGCATATAAGAAGATTCTTACTAATTTTTCATCTTCTTTTAAAATATAATCTGCAGCTCTTCCAACAATAACACAATTTCCTTTCTTAGCAATTTCTTTAATAACATTTGATAAAAGAATAATTGAATTTTTATTGATGTCTAATGATAAGAATTGACTATAAATATAATCTTCACTTTCTTTATTACTTACAAATCCATGTTTAAGAGCAAATTCTTTGATTCTTTCTTTATCATAAAATTCAATGTTTAATTCTTTAGCGACTTGTCTCGCAATTTCTTTTCCATTTGTGCCATGTTCTCTTGAAATAGCAATTACTAAATTATTTGTTATACTTTCATTTTTAATAGGACTTATTCTTTCATTATATGATTTTTTCAAGATAATAAGTGAAACAATAACTGTCAACAATTCAGAAATTGGAAATGTCCACCAAACAAGCGTTGTTACATTTTCTGTTAAAGTAAAGAAGTAGGCTATTGGAAATACAAAAATAACCAAGCGAAGTAAAGCAATAATTAAAGGTCTAATGGCATAACCAATAGATTGTAAAACACCTTGAATCGCGACAGAAATACCCATAAAAACAAATCCCAGACTTGCTATATGTAAAGCTGTACTACAAATATCAATCATTTCTTGTGTACTTCCTGATAATCCAAATAATTGTGATAATGGATGAGCAAGAAGTTCAAATAATAAAGTAATCATTAAAGAAACAATGATTGTATCAACAATACCAAACTTAATACATTCATCTATTCTTTTTCTATCTTTCATTCCATAATTAAAAGATAAAATGGAAATAATTGTATTAGACAATCCAAATGCTGAAAATAAAGCAATTTGTTGGATCTTATAGTAAATACCAAAAGAACCAATTAAAATAGCTGGATCAACTTGAGCTAATCCTAATATAGCATTCATTCCTGCCATCATCACTGCAAGTAAACATTGCATTAAAGCAGCTGAAGCACCAATCATATAGATTCCTTTAATTAGAGAAGCATTCGCTTTGATATAACAAATATTTCCATTAATTTCTTTATTTTTATAATAATGAAAATACATTGCTACAAATAAAGAAACAAATTGTCCAATAATTGTTGCTAAAGCGGCTCCCGCAACGCCCATCTTCATAGGATAAATAAAGATATAATCTAAAACAATATTTGTAAGTGCTCCTGATATTTGAGCAATTGTTGAAAAGTGTGTTTTACCTGTTGATTGTAGAAATCTTTCATAGACGGTAAAACCAATAGAACCATAAGAAAAACAACAACAAATTTTAAGATAGGTTGTTCCCATTTCAATAACCTTTTGATTACTTCCAGCAAACAATCTTATAAATTTTTCTGACCCAAATAATCCAAACACTAAGAAAACAACATAAATACAAATACTTAAAAAGATTCCTGTTCCGGCAATCTTATTAACTTTATCTTTATTTTGTTCACCTAAACTTTTAGATAATAAAGCATTAATACCAACACCGGTTCCTACACCAATAGCGATAATTAATAATTGAATAGGAAAAGCTAAAGTTAAGGCTTGATTAGCAATAACTCCATCACTTCCCATGTTTGTTATAAATATACTATCTATAACATTATAGAGAGCTTGTAAAACCATTGATATGATCATTGGTAATCCCATTTTCAAAAATAATTTTTTTAAAGGCACTACGGCCATCTTATTTTTTTCCATCATTTCCTCCTTTTTTGTATAAAAAAATGCGCAAGTACCAATCTCCAAATAGATTGGACTTACGCATTTAGCTACACATCATTTTTACAAAAGCATTATAACAAAAAATCAAAAATGATGTAAGAATTTTTTAATCTAATTCAAATTGTCCTGTATAAAGTTGATAATAACGTCCTTTCTTTTCAAGCAATTCATCATGACTACCACGTTCAATAATTTGTCCATGATCTAAGACCATGATGGCATCAGAATTTCTAACTGTAGATAGACGATGAGCAATCACGAAAACTGTTCTATTTTCCATTAAACGATCCATTCCTTTTTCAATCAACTTTTCAGTACGGGTATCAATCGAACTTGTTGCTTCATCTAAAATCAATACAGGTGGATTACAAATAGCTGCTCTAGCAATCGCTAAGAGTTGTCTTTGCCCTTGTGAAAGATTTGTTCCATCACTAGAAAGCATTGTTTGATAACCATTTGGTAATCTTCTAATAAAGCTATCTGCATTAGCTAGTTTAGCGGCTTCAATAACTTCTTCATCACTTGCATCAAGTTTTCCATAACGAATATTATCCGCAATAGTTCCCGTAAATAAATGAGTGTCCTGTAAAACAATAGAAATCGATTTTCTTAAATCATCTTTTTTAATCAATTTTACATCAATACCATCATAAGTAATTGACCCTTTCGTAATATCATAGAAACGATTAATTAAGTTAATGATCGTTGTTTTCCCAGCCCCTGTACTTCCAACAAAAGCAATTTTTTGTCCCGGTTTTGCAAAAAGATTAATATCT
Source organism: [Clostridium] ammoniilyticum (assembly GCF_025566905.1). Classification (NCBI taxonomy): domain Bacteria; kingdom Bacillati; phylum Bacillota; class Erysipelotrichia; order Erysipelotrichales; family Coprobacillaceae; genus Faecalibacillus; species [Clostridium] ammoniilyticum. The sequence goes on along the minus strand of NZ_JAOQJR010000001.1, from coordinate 16,065 downwards.
TTTAAAATTGGATGTGTTTCATTGTAACCAAAAACAACATCATGGAAACGAACATCTCCTTTTAATTCAACAAGTTCAATGCCATTGTCTCTTGGATGTCTCCAAGCCCAATATCCTGTATAATGGTCACTTTCTTGCATTGAACCATCTTCTAAGATTTCTACTTGTGTTAATGTCACTTTCCCTTCATCAACTTCTTCACTTTCATTCATTAAATCAAAGATTCTTTCGGCACCTGCCATGGCAGCAAGAATAAAGTTTAATTGTTGTGTAAATTGATTAATAGGCATTGCTGTTTGTCTTACAAAGACAAGATAAGATGATAAACTTCCTAGATCCATAATACCATTAATAGCAAATAAACCACCGATACTTGCGACAAGAGCATAGTTGAAATAAGAAATAGAAACAACAGTTGGTATTGTTCTTCCTGAATAAGTTAATGCTTCTACTGCTGAATCATAAAGTTCTTGGTTTCGATAATCAAATTCAATTGAGTTTTCTTTTTCATGGTTAAAGACTTTAACAACTTTGATACCATCAACCATTTCTTCAATGAAACCATTTAAATAACCCATCGCATTTTGTTGTTTCTTAAAGTATTTTTTACTTCTTTGACTTAAATATTGAATTAAAAAATACATTAAGATCATACAAGCAAATACAATCAAGGATAATTTCCAACTTAATACAAAGATTAAAATAAGTGTTCCCACAATCATAATAAAACTTTGAATCAATGTATCAAAACAGTTATTTAAAGCATCTTGAATCGTATCTAAATCGTTGGTAAAGCGACTCATGATTTCTCCATGAGGGTGTCCATCAAAATAAGAAATAGGTAATTTTTGCATTTTCGCAAATAAATCATTTCTTAATTCTTGGACAATACTTTGAGCAGTATGTACCATTAATTGTTTATAAATAGCTGTAGCAGTAGCTCCTATAAAATAAACAATCGCCATTAAAATAATAAATGAAACGAGTCCATGATAATCATTTTTTAAAACATAACGATTAACGACTGTTTTAATTTGATAAGTCCCCCATAAACTAATCGAAGTCGAAAGAATAACAAGCAATCCAATAAAAACAAAAGCGTATTTATGATTACCAATATATTTCTTAAAAGATGAAAGCGTCTTTTTCATATTTTTTGGTTTCGCATTTGTAAGTTGTCTAGCCATTATAAATCAACTCCTTTCAATTGAGAATCATAGATTTCTTGATAAATTTCATCATTCTTTAATAACTCTTCATGATTTCCAATTGCATGAATTTTTCCATTATCTAAGATAATGATTTGATTAGCATGTTGAAGTGAAGAAATACGTTGAGCTATAATAATATTTGTTGTTCCTTTTAAAGAAGCTAAAGCTTCTTTAATACTTGCTTCTGTCGCTGTATCAACTGCACTTGTTGAATCATCTAAAATAAGAATTTTAGGATGTTTCAATAATGCTCTAGCAATACATAAACGTTGTTTTTGTCCACCAGAAACATTGACACCACCTTGTTCTAGATACGTATCATAACCTTCTGGAAAGTTTTCAATAAATTCATCCACACAAGCTTGTTTACAAGCCCATTTAATTTCTTCATCACTGGCTTCTTTATTTCCCCATAAAAGATTTTCTTTCACTGTTCCAGAAAATAAAGTATTTTTTTGTAAAACCATTCCTACTTGATCTCTTAAATATTCTAAGGAATAATCTTTGACATTATGTCCATCAATCAATATTTCTCCTTCACTTACATCATAAAGACGAGCAATCAATTGAACTAAACTTGTTTTAGCTGAACCTGTTCCTCCTAAGATACCTACTGTAGAACCTGGTTCAATATGTAAATTAATATTACTTAAAACATTTTCTTGAGCACTTTCTTTATATTTAAATGAAACATTTTTAAATTCAATTTCACCTTGATTCATTTCAATTATTGGATCAATTGGATCATGTAAATTATTCACTTCATCTAAAACATCTACAATACGTTTACAACTTGCAAGTGAACGAGTCAACATTAAGAAAACATTTGAAATCATCATTAATGCATTTAGAATTTGTAAGACATAACTTAAAAATCCGGTAAGTTGCCCAACTTTCATTTCACCATCAAAGATCATTTGACTTCCAAAGAAAAGAATACAAACGATTGTGGTATACATCATATATTGAAATAAAGGCATGTTGAGTACTGAATAACGAAAAGCTTTTTCACTATGAGTTCTAAGTTCTTGATTGATTTTTTCAAACTTTTCGTTTTCATAATCACTTTTAACATAAGCTTTTACTGTACGAATCGCAATTAAGTTTTCTTGAACAACTGTATTGACTTCATCGACATTACTTTGCATAAAGCGAAATAATGGTCCGACTGTTTTAACAATAAAAAATAAACCAATTCCTAAAATAGGTGCAACGACAATAAAAATCAAAGCAAGTTTGGCATTCATCTTAATTGATAAAAATAAAGCCATTGAAAACATAAATGGTGCTCTTACAAGTGGTCTAAAACCATTACAAATAGCATTTTGAATAATCGTCACATCACTTGTAAGTCGTGTAATTAAAGAAGAGGTTGAAAAATGATCTGTATTTGAAAAAGAAAAGTTTTGTACTTTTTCAAATTCAGTTTTTCTTATTTCAAAACCAACCCCTTGACCAGCAACAGCTGCATAACGTGAATAAAGGATTCCTAATACTAAAGCAATTAAAGCGCAAACTGCCATTAAAACACCTTGCATAATAATATAATGTTGATCTTTTTGAGCTACTCCAATATCAATAATATTAGCCATCAATACTGGAATAACTAATTCAAAGACCGTTTCTCCTACAACACATAAAAACGCTAGAATAAACGCTTTTTTATATTTTTTCGCAAATGGTATTAAACGTTTAATCATAAAATAACTCCCCCTATAATTCTTTATTTGTCAGATTTTTATACATACGATTTAAAAAATCTTCAAATTGTTCCTTTTCTTCCTCACTAAAATCTTTCAAAGAAATATTTTCAATTTCAATACAGTGAGCATTCCATTTTTTTAAAGACTCTTTTCCATATTCTGTAATATTTAATTGATAAGCTCTTTTATTTTTAGGATTGATCTCTCTTGTCAACATTTCCTTTTTCTCTAAGTTATCAATCATCTTACTGACAGTAGCACTTTCAATATCGCATTCATCCGCAATATCTTTTAATTTACAGTCTTGATGAGCATTTAAATACCTCAAAACCTTAGGTTGTCCTGGTGATAGATGATACTCATCCATCGTTTCTCGATTCTTTTTACTTTGAGCATGTTGTGTTTTAAACAACATCAAATAAAATGGTGTCTTCATAATACCTCCTATGTTAGCATCCTAACTATTAGCATACTAACAATATTCATATAAAGAAAAAAAGTCAAGAAAAAAGCTTTGGACAATATCCAAAACTTTATCTAATAACTTTTTGAATCATTCGATTCATTGTATATACAATGATAATACCTACAGGTATCATCACACATGATTTTAAAATTCTTACAAATTGTGATGCAAAGAATGGTATTCCATACATTGTTTGTAACCAATATGGTGTTAAAAACATCGTTACTGTTAGTTCAATAGCCACAACTGATAGAATACTTAAATGAAATAAGTGTAAATCTTTTTCTTTGAGTTTATTTTTATAATATCTTATAAAAATAAAGAGAATAGTAAGCATTGCTGCAATGATGACAAAGATTGTAAATTTAATTGGTAATGTTACTTGATATGAAGATCCTGAAATATTAACTTCATTGATTTTAAAAACATAAAGACATCCTAGTAACGAAATAATGACCATTACTATTTTTACAATTCTTTCTAATAATCTTTCATTTTTTTCATTTAAATAAATCTTTAATAGACATGGTATTTCAGTTTGTAAAACCGCATTTAAAGTAAATCCTAAGAAAGGAAATCCTCCAGCATTTGCTAGAACAAGACCTAGAAAATCTGTGGCAATAGAAACTATAAAACAATACCCTGGTTGTAATGTTAAACCAGCAACGATTAAAGGTAATACCTCTAATGTAATTTTTAAACTTGGAAAGCCAAGAAAAGGTACCATCACAGCTAACCTTTTTAAAATAATAGCTAGAATGACAAATAAAGCCCCCAATGTCATTTGTCGCACATCGCTTTTCATTGGATATTTATAAAAAACAAATATCCCAATCGAAACAATAATAACCCCTAAAATAATTTGAATCATCGTTTGATTGCTACTTAAAAAAACCAATTGTTCCTGCTTCGTCCTCTTATAAGTCCACAGGCGTTAATTCCGGTAAGAAACCGTACATATGTTTTTTCCCACTTCGTCCTCTTTCTAGTCCATGGGCGTTAATTCCGATATAAAACCGTACATATGCTTTCCCGCTTCGTCCTCTTGCTAGTCCACGGGCGTTAATTCCGATATAAAACCGTACACAATTGCTACTAAAAGTAGACTCCTCCTTCTTTATTATTTGCTATGAATCTTTTGTAATAAGTATTTCCTTACTTCAGAAATAAAATACAATGATCCCGTAATCAAAAATGTTCCTTCTTGTAAATAAATATCGTCTAAAGCTTTTCTAAAGTCCGGTTCAATTTTTACCGGATAGTCCCCTGCTAATAATTTTGCACTTTGACTACGTGGATGTTTAAATTCACAGACGGTTATATCATACGTCAAATCTAATAATCTTTCAATCATATAGTCCGTATCTTTATCTCTTAATGCTGAAAAGATGATTTTTAAATTATGTAATTTACGTGCAGAACGATAGAGCTCATCAACACCTTCTCGATTATGGGCCCCATCTAAAATAATCAGTGGTTTTTCACTTATGATTTCAAAACGTCCTGCCCACTTAGCTTCAAATAAACCTTCAACAATTGAAGATTCATCTAATTCAATAAAATGATGTTCCTTTAAATATAATAAGGTTTCTAATGCTAAAGCACTATTTTCAATTTGATAAAGAGCTGGTGTATTTAAAACAATATTATAATCCTTATATGTATATTTAACATTTTCACCATCTTGTAAATCATGAATACGATCTAAACGAATCAAATGACTATGACGTTTTTCACAAGTATCTCTAAAAATATCAACACATTCTTGTTTATGTTCTCCGGTAATAAAATCAACATGATCTTTAATAATTCCCGCTTTCGCTCTAGCAATACTTTCATAGCTATCACCTAAATAATCCATATGATCTAAACCAATATTCGTATTAACACAAACCATTGGTAAAATAATATTCGTTGCATCTAATTCTCCACCTAAACCAACTTCATAAATAGCATAGTCGACTCCTTGATAAATAAAATAAAGAATAGAAATAAAAACTTCTATTTCAAATAAAGAAATCTCATACTTTAACCAATTATCCACATATCTATTAGCAACATCAACAATAAATTGTTCCTTGATCCATTCATCATTGATACGTACGACATCTAACCTAGAAATAAGTGCTGGTGAAGTAAAAGTTCCTACAATATACCCCTGTTTTTTTAAAACTTCTTTCATGTAATTAACAGTCGAACCTTTCCCATTTGTTCCACAAACATGGATACATTTTAAAGCATGTTGGATATTATAAAATTCTTGCATATATTTTTTAAAGTTATCTAAACTATAGACACGATCTTTTTGTTGATGAATAAAGTCATAGACTTCTTCATAGTGTTTAAATTGTTTTTTTGTTTTTATTTGTATGATTTTATTTTGATAAACGATATCTTTTAGAGCTATTTTTTTAATGACTGCTATTAATTGTTGTTTAATTTCATCAGTTCCTAAACAAAGTTCTATTTCATTTTTGATAACATCAAAAATAATAACCCCATTGATATTTTGATTTTCATTGATGTAAATAATCTTTTGATTTTGTTTTAAATATTCTTTTGTTATTTCTTCTTGATGGATAAATTGTATTAATTCATCCATTCTTTTTTCATTTAATAATTTGATAGACATAATTTCACCCACAAATATTATAAAGGATTAAAAAAAAAGGACAATGTCCTTTTTCTAAAATTTTTCAAATTGTTCAATATCTAATACAAAAACTGTTGCTCCACCAACAAGTACATCTACCATGATTGGAGTAAAGAATTCTCCCATTTCAGTAGGTGGAACAGTAGGTTCTTTTTCTACACGTTTTTTAGAATTTTCTTTAATAATACCTACAGCATGTTCAACTTTATCATCATTTGTTCCAATAAAGAATGTTGTATTTCCTTTCTTTAAGAATCCACCTGTTGTTGATAATTTTGTAACGAAGTATCCTTCTTCTGTAAGTGCGGCTTGTACTGATGAACTATCATCAGAATTTACGATAGCAATAATTAATTTCATAAGCCATCCCTCCTGTATATTTATATTTTACACCAAATAAAATAATTATTAAAGTTTTTCACCATGAAGAATTGGTAAAAACTTTCTTTCATAATCATTTAAAACATAAGTATCCGTCATCATTGATAAATAATCAGAAACAATCAAAGGATTGGGCATATTTTGATAATTTTCTACCATCTTATTTTTAAACTTAACAATATTCGAATCTTGATCATTATTTTCCAATTCTTCTAAATAAACATCAAAGAGTTCTTTAACCATTCTTGAAAGTTTAGCATTTTCTTTTTCAAGAACAGGATGATGATGGACTTTTTCTCCTAAAAAGGAAAGTAGGGATGATAATGCTTCAAAGACTTCATGAGAAAAACGTAAATATGGTTTTTGATAACTATGAATCATCAAATCACCAATTAATTTATTCATAATTGATTTATTATTATCTCCTAATACTTTTACTACATTTTCAGGAAGATCTTTCTTTTGTAAGATACCTACACTCATAGCATCTTCAATATCTTTTCCAATATAAGAAATCACATCTGAAATACGAACCACACATCCTTCTAAAGTCATTGGTTTTAACTCAAGACTGGCATTTTCTTTATGCCAACAATCATGATACTCTTGTAAGAATTGTTTTTTTGTTTTTTTACGATCTGGTTCATATTTTTTAGAAAGCATTTCACCATTATGACACAAAATAGCATCTAAGACTTGTAAAGAAACATTATAGCCTTTCCCATTTCTTTCTAAATAAAGAATATTTCGTACACTATTAGCATTATGACAAAAATATCCAAAACCTTTTTCTTGTAGTTTTTCATTCAACGCTCTTTCTCCTACATGACCATAAGGAGCATGTCCTAAATCATGTCCTAAAGCAGCCGCTTCAATTAAATCTAAATTTAAATTCAAACCTTTTCCTATTTGTCTGGCAATACGTGAAACCCATTGAACATGGATTGAACGTTTAGAAATATGGGCACTTTGAAAAAATGAAAGAGCCTGTGTTTTATCTGTGTAACGTTGATAAGATTTACAATATAAAATACGATCAATATCTTCTTCAAAAGGCCAACGAATATCAAATTCTTCATGTTCACTTTCTTCTTTTCTTAATTTTTGGCATTCACTTGTTTTACAAGCATAGGGAGAAAGTGTTCGATCATATTCTTTTGTTCTCTTTATAGTATTTTTTATAATTTTTTCTTCTTCTTTCATACTTGTCACCTATTTCATTATATACTTTTTTCAAAAGAGATGCTCCAACAATGTTTTAAAAGCAATTAAAATCAAAACAATGCCCCCAAAAATAAGTGCCTTATTTTGAAACTTATTGTTTAAATAACGTCCAATTTGTAAAGCAAACAAACATAATAGAAAAGTAATAATTCCTATAATCAATAAAGCTTGATAAATAGCTACTTCTAAAAAAGCAAAAGTCATACCAATAGCAAAAGCATCAATACTTGTTGCAAAAGCAAGAATTGTTAAATCTAATAATTTAAAATTATAATTTGTTTCTTCTTCACTAAAAGCATCTTTTAACATATTGATGCCAACAATCATTAAAAAGATAAAAGCGATATAATGATCATAGGCTTGTATCTTTTTTGAAAATACACATCCTAAATGATATCCTAAAAAAGGCATCAATGCCTGAAAAAAGCCAAAATAAAAAGCAATGAAGCTTTGTTTCTTAATATTTCCTTTTGGCATAGAAATACCATACATCATCGAAACAGTAAAAGCATCCATCGCTAATGAAATTGAAATAACAACAAGTTCAAATAATGACACATTATCTCTCTCCTTTGAGTAATACCTCACTACATTTCAAACCATCAATTGCACTTGACATAATACCTCCAGCATATCCAGCACCTTCGCCAATTGGATAAATCCCTTTAATATTACTTTCCATATTTTCATCTCGATAAAAACGGATTGGTGCAGAACTTCTTGATTCAACACCAAGTAATGTGGCATTACTTGTAAATCCATTAATCTTATTATTCATTAAAAGAAGTCCTTCTTTTAAATTTATATTCAAGGTTTCAGGAAGTAATGCATTGAGATTAGCATTTTTAACTCTTTTTAAACTTGTTTCAATATTTTCAATACCTTCTTTATTTTCTAAATAATCTTCTACTTTTTGAACAGGTATTGAATAATCACTTCCACCGAGTTCAAAAGCTTTTTCTTCCAATTTTCTTTGAAAATACATCCCAGCAAGAGGATGTGAACTACCAAAATCATCAGGTGTCACATTGACTAAGATAGCACTATTAGCGTATTTATTATCACGTTTGTAATTAGACATACCGTTAACAACCAGTCTTTTTTCTTCACTGGCTGCATTCATGACATAACCACCAGGACACATACAGAAAGTATAGACTCCTCTTTTTTGACTTGTATGCACCGCCAATTTATAATCAGCCGCTTTTAATGCAGGATGATCATAGAATTTTCCATATTGGCTTTTATTAATAAATTCTTGACTGTGTTCAATACGCATTCCTACTGCAAAAGCTTTTTGAGAAATTTCTAATTGTTTTTGATAAAGCATTTCATATGTTTTTCTCGCACTATGACCAATAGCCAATACCAGTTGATCTACTTTTTCTTTATATGTTCCTTCATTATTTTCTAAAACAACTTCTTTTAATTGATTATCTTCAATAATGATATCTACTAATTTTGTTTCAAAACGAACATCTCCACATTTTTCAATATCTTTTCTAATATTTTTAACCACATTAATTAAAACATCTGTTCCTAAATGTGGTTTATTTAAATAAAGAATATCTTCACTTGCACCATGTTCATAAAAAGTATTCAATACAAATTGTTTACGATAATCCTTAATACCTGTCGTCAACTTTCCATCAGAGAACGTTCCTGCTCCTCCTTCTCCAAATTGAACATTACTTTGAGTATTTAACTTACCTGTTTCTAAATAAGTATCAATGTCTTTTTTTCTTTCATCAACACATTTACCTTGTTCAATCAAGATTACCTTTTGCCCACTACGCGCTAAATTATAGGCACAGAATAATCCTGCTGGCCCACTTCCAACAACCATAATTGTTTGATTATTTGGTGTTAACTTGTCATAATGATATTCTTTAACTTTACTTACTTGTTTACTATGTGTTTTTAATAATTGATCTTCATCGACATATTCAAAAGTAAAGCCCATATTAAAATGTACTTTATTCTTTCTTCTTGCATCGACTGCCTTTTTAGCAATCTTTACATTCTTTACTTGTGATTTTCTTATATTTAATGTATTCGCAATAACTTTAGCATAATCTTTTTCATCTAAAGAAACTGCAATATTACTTACTTTTAACATACATTCTCCTATCTCTTTATTTTCCAATATCCTTTTTTGTTATTTCCAACTCTTTCAATAATTCCTAAATCCTTTAACTTTTTAATATTATTTGAAATACTCTTTCTACTCATTTTCATAATATTTGCAAGTTCGGTAATTGTATATCCAGGATCATCATATAGGGATTCTAGTATCTTATTCATTGTATCGTTCACCCTATCGTTCACCCTATCGTTCACCCTATCGTTCACCCTATTAGTCACCTTTGAAAAGTTATCAATCACCAATCTTTGAGGTGCATCAAATTCAATCATAATATCCGTAGGATTAATATAATATTTTGGCATTGGTAAATCATTTTCTATACATGAATCAAATATTTTTTCTATACCTCTTCCCCATGACTCAATATGTCCTGCTAAATAGAAAACATGTGCAATATTAGGATTATAGGGCTTAGAGCCATGTTTTTGATAAAGAGTTTCTTCTGTCCAATGATCTGGAAGCTTTCCAACATTTGTAATATAGAGTTTATCTTTATAAACACTTATTTGTATTGGTACACCAGATTCATATTGTTTATGAACAATAGCATTTAATATAGCTTCTCTCATACTTGCTTCACTTACAAAGTATTCTTCAACTCTTTGAAGTCCATCATATGAAATCTTAGCTTTCATATATTTAAAAAAAATAAGTTCTATAACTTTGTCAATTTGTTCAAAAAGTGATCCTCTTACTTCATCTTGATAAATTAAATCAGCATCTGTTTCAAAAAATCCTACTTTTATAAAAGCACCTGTAAAATATCTCTCTGGATCTTTTGAAAACAAAAGTAAGGCAGCATTTGTAAGATAACCATTATTTATCAAATGAAGTTTATCTAATAATGTTTCCGTATCTTCTTCTAAAATCGTATCATCTATTCTTTTTTTACGAATTGCAAGTTCTTTAAACTTTTGAATAGCGTTTTGATCTAAATCTTCTATTTTTACTAATGGGTGTGGAACGTTATCCCAAGTTGCTCCTCTTTTACGTAAAATAAAACTTTCTAATTCAATACCTGTCAACTTTTGTGATGTACTCCCACTTCTAAAATAATAGTTTCCTTTACAAGATATAGCTATTGGATAAGACGGAACATCTATTTCTATATATTCCAAATTATTTTCTTTACATAAATTAATATCTACTACGATTCCCATAGCATCTCTTATTTTACTTGGTAAGGATTCTAATAATTTTTTTGAATTTTCCACACCAATAATTTTACCATTATCATCTATACCAATAAAAAATTTACCACCTTGTGCATTGGCAAACGCACATATACCAACTAAATATTCATCTTTCCAAACTGATTTCCATTCTATATTGTGCTTTTCTTGACTTTCCATAGTTAGCTCCTTATTATTTGGTAAATATAGTTTTTCCACTTATATATTCATTATAACATTTCTATTTAAAACACATTTACTACTCTTTTATTTCTTTATCGATTTTGCCACATGTACACCACTTGCAAAAGCAAAATGTAAATTGTAACCTCCACAATCACCATCAACATCCAAAGCTTCTCCACAAACATAAATGCCTGGATATTTCTTAAGTTGTAAATTTTCATCTACTTCTTTTAAAGAAACGCCTCCATGACAAACTTGTGCTTTTTCAATTGACATGGTATCAAGAATCTTTATTTCTATATGTTGAGGATCAATATTTTTATCTTTAAAAACCTGAACTATTTTTTCATGAAAGAATCCTTCCAAACCATAGTGTTGAAATTCTTCTTTTTCAATATCAGGCAATAAATTTAAAACAAGTTTTGGATTTTTTAAATGCTCTAAATATCTAGATAATTGCATAACACAAATACCTGATAGACCATAATCTGTAAACATGATTTCTCCTGTTTGTTTTTCAATCAATTGATTTTGATCATAAAGCATTGCAATTCCCTTTACTCTTTGTCCTTTTAAAGCTTTAAAAACGGGTTTTGTTTTTACTTGAACAAGACTTGGTGTAAATGGAATCATGGAAATATGCATTTTTTCTAACATTTTTAAATTATTTTGTCCTGATAAATGACTGGCTGGTGATCCTGTCGCAATGACTATTTTATCCGCTTGATAATGACCATTAGTCGTAATAATTTCATATGTTTTAGCTTTTTTTATTGCTAGAACCTCACAATTATCGATATACGATACATTATCCATATTTTTCATTAAAGCATTTTTAACAGATAAACTTGAAAGTGAATATGGATAAACAAGGTTCTTTTCATAACGTAGTTTTAAAGAAAGTTGTTTAAAAAAATTGACGACATCAAATTCTTTAATTAATTTTTCTATTAAAGGGTCTTGATGATTATAGTACTTAATATCCATATTCAAATTTGAAACATTACATCTTCCATTACCGCTAGCAAGTATTTTTCTAGCTGCTTTATTAGATTGTTCCAAGACAATAATATTATATTTATTTGTTTTTACTAATTCATTCATACATGCAAGTCCACTTGCACCTGCTCCAATAATAACAATTGTTTCCATCTTTATCCCTCATTTGCTTTTTCATTATACATGAACAAAACTCGTTTGTCATTTATATTAAACCTTGAAAAACCTCGATGTATTCGCTATAATAACCAAGTATTGAGATTACATACAATTAAGGAGGCTTTTTTATGGGTAGAGCACATGAAGTGCGTAAAGTTGCTATGGCAAAAACTGCTGCAGCAAAAGCAAAATTATATTCTCGTTATGGAAAAGAAATCTATTTAGCTGCTAAAGCTGGTGGTACTGATCCAGATGGTAACTTAGCATTAAGAAGAATTATTGCTAAAGCTAAAAAAGAACAAGTTCCTGCTGACGTTATTAAACGTGCAGTTGATAAAGTAAAAAGTGGAGCTACTGAAGATTATCAAGAAAAAACATTTGAAGGATATGGTCCAAGTGGTTCAACTGTTATTGTTAAATGCTTAACTGATAATATTAATCGTACTATTTCTCAAGTACGTCCTGCATTTACAAAATCTAAAGCTAAATTAGGAAATGAAGGTTCAGTATCTTATTTATATGATACATATTCTATTTTAACTTTTAAAGGATTAGATGAAGAACAAACTTTAGAAGCTTTAATGGAAGGTGAAGCCGATTGTCAAGAAATTGAAACTCATGAAGATGGTTCAATTGAATTGACTGGTGCACCAACTGATTTATATAAAATGAAAGATGCTATTGAAGCAGCTTGTCCTAATGCTGAATTTGATGTAGAAGAAATCGCTACAACACCTCAAGAATATGTATCTCTTGAAGGTGAAGATATGGAATTATTTGAAAGATTAATGAATCTTTTAAATGCTTGTGATGATGTAGATAAAATCTACCATAACGTTGAAAATTATGAAGGAGAATAATTCTCCTTCTTTTTCTTTATAATGAAAAAATGAAAGATGTTTTGTCTCTTTCATTTTTTTATTTACTAACAACTTTTATCCCATGACATTTGCCAAAATGCAAGTTCATATCTTGAACATACTACAAAGATATCAATAAGATGTTGAATTTGTTTTTCTGTATAATCTTTAGTAAGTTGATTCATTGTTTCTATTAAAATAATATTACCACTAGCATATTCATTAGAAGCATAGCCTTTGATCCAATCCCCATAAAATTCATCATTGATTGAATTTGGATTATTTTCAACAATCTTTTTCGCAATAACTTCATAACTATAAGCACAAGATAATATAGCTGCCAAGATTTCTGCTTCTCCTTCTTCATAAGCAACACGTAGCATATAAGAGGTATAAGATAAATTATCAAGTGATGGTTTCATATCATCTATTTCTTCTTGGCTTACATTAAATTTTCCCATATAACCACTATGAACATCTAATTCACCATTCATTACAGCAATATATTTAGCAAAAAGATTTGCTGTTTCTAAAGTTTTTGCTTTAGCAACTCCAATCGCAAAAACTTTAGCGTATTCTTTTAAATAAAGATAATCTTGCATAATATAATATTTAAATTTATCTTTATCTAATGAACCATCTTGTATTCCTTTAACAAAAGGATGTTCATTATAAGATTTCCATAGTTCTTTTGTTGCTTCTAACATCTTATCTGTTGTTTTCATAATCTTCCTCTTTTCATTATTTTAGAGTAATCACATCTCTAGTTAGATTTTTTTATATTGAGATCCTTCTTGTAATTGCTTAGGAGTCATATTATAAATAGCATCAATAATATAATTTCGATAACTTGCATTACCATCTAACGCTGTTAATCTTTCATGTGCGATTTCTCCAGCAAGACCCATGGTACATACTGCAGCAACTGTTGCTTCAAGTAAATAATCAGGATTTGCGGAAACAAACGAAGCCGTAAGTGCTGATAATTGACATCCTGTTCCTGTAATCGAAGACATCATTTCATGTCCATTATAAATAGCATAAGCAATATTTTCATTGCATACTAAGTCAATAGCTCCTGTAATAGCGATAACTGCCCCTGTTTTTTTAGAAAACTCTTGAGCAAAACTGACAACTTCATGGATATTTTCTGCTGTCACTTTATCTGCAAGATTAGCATCAACACCCTTCGTTGTACCACTTCCTAAAGCTAAAGTTTTGATTTCTGAAATATTTCCACGAATAACTGAAAACTGAATTTCTTTTAATAACTTTAAAGCTGTTTGAGTTCTTAACGTAGATGCTCCAACTCCTACAGGATCTAATACAACTGGATGATGAAGTTCATTAGCTTTTTTCCCAGCAATGACCATTGATTCAATCGTTCGCATATTAAGTGTTCCAATATTAATATTAAGTCCTGTACAAATCGAAGTAATTTCAGCAACTTCTTCTTGATCATCTGCCATAATTGGTGATGCTCCACATGCAAGAACTACATTAGCACAATCATTGACTGTAACATAATTTGTAATATTGTGAATGAGTAGACTTTTTTCTCTAACATTTTTTAACATTTCTTCTAACATATTTTCTCTCCTTGTTTTTTACAAGTTATTTCATAAATATGAAGATGACCAAACTTACCCATCATCAAAAACATAAACTTCGTTTATGAAATAACTTTATGGTAGTTCGGTCGATACTTTGTGGTATCCTCTCACGCTGGAACACAGCTTCCCTTCGCTTAATACAAGATTCAAGGCGCTCCCCTTCAATCCGCCACATATGTGGATACTTCTTTTTAAATAAAAAACAGGAGACATGCTCCTGTAAAAAAATCGAAATGTTGACTTCCTACGATGGCATTATCCATATCAGGTTAAAGGGTCGAAGTTTGATGACTTCCTCTCAGCCTGCATACAAGCTCCCCTGTTTCTATTTACATATTTAATGATACTCTTTATTTTTTTAAATACAAGTTTTATTCAATTTCTTCAATTTCATATTTACCTAAATAAATTAAAATATTATTCATAATAATATCAATGGCCCAATAAAAGATAACAAAGACCGCAAGTCCAACAATAAATGCATATCTTAAAATTGTTACCATATATAAAGCCGGTATAAAGGCAATCACAATAGGAATAAATCCTACTCCTGAAGGAAAATGGATTTGATAAATACTATGACATTCTTTACATTCTTGTCTACCCTTATAAGCAAAAGCAGAATCTTTTATTTCATGACTACAATGATAACATCTCATTATAATGTACAAATCATTACTGTCATTGTTCCATCAAAATCAACTTCTTTTTGATCTGAACAAACTACAAAATGATCTCCTTTTTTCACTTCTTTTCCTTCTACTGTTCCTTGTCCTTCAATGATTGATACAAGTTGGAATGGTTTATCATTCTTTACTTTATTATAGCCTGTCATATCATATTTATTTAATGTTAAATAGTTAGATGATACAAGCTCTTTTCTTGTTCCATTTTCTATTGTTTCTTCTACTTGTTTAGCTAGATCATATGGTTTATAAGGTACTGTTGTCACATCGATGGATTGTTTTACATGTAGTTGTCTTTCATTTCCATCCTTATCTTTTCGATGATAATCATATACTCGATATGTGATATCTGATGATTGTTGTGCTTCATAGATCAAAGATCCTTTACAGATGGCATGGATCGTTCCACTTGGAATATAGAAGAAATCTCCTTTTTTGATATCAAACTTATTTAATAATTGATCATAATCATCATTTTCAATAGCTTTTACAAGTTCTTCTTTTGTTTTAGCATGATGTCCCATAACCATCTTTGTATCTTCTTTACAGTCTAAGACATACCAGCATTCTGTCTTTCCTAATGAATTTTCATGAAGACCAGCATAT